>JAGXSS010000053.1 GCA_018334055.1 Peptococcaceae bacterium | reverse complement strand
AGCCTGTCAGCCTAAGATGCTACATGCACTGTCTTAGGATGGGCTGATGGCACAGCCCTTAACTTGGGGTCATACTCCGATACCAGAAATGGATTTCGGTTTAATCACCCAAGAATCCCCTGCCTTTAGGCATCGGGAGTGTCAACATGATGACAAAAGGGAGTGTCGGACCATTAGCGTTAAACTGTTTACCAAGTTCGGCGACGTTCTGCATAAACTCCGCATGGAGCGCTTGATGGTGAGCGTAGTTAGGGTAGTTGGCCATATTTCTCAAAAGTACCCTTTGCCAGTACCTGCTTTTCCCAGATCATTTTTTGGCCGCGGGCGAAGACGGAGCAGACTTGTAGATCTCGGTCTAACACTACAAGGTCGGCATCGGCGCCTATGGCTACGGTTCCTTTCTTCCCTACTAACTCTAGCGTGCGGGCAACATTAGTCGTCACGGGCCGTAGGGCGTCCTCCAGTGGCCAGCCATGCCCGAGAACAAGCTTGCGTACCGCGCCTAGCGTTGTCTGAAGTGAGGCGACAGATAGCCCGACCAACACGCCATCCTGATTAAAGCGCGGCAAGCTGCCGTTTCCGTCCGAAGAAAAAGTGATGTTTTCCAAGGGGGTACCCATCTCTAACATATAGATGCAGGTTTCCGCCGTGCGCGACCCGGCCGTAAGGTCGACCTTGCCGCCCATCTTGGCAAAGCGGATGGCATCATTGACTAGTTCCGGCGTGCGGTCACAGTGGGTCGGGATGAAGTGGTGGATTGGTATTTCGGACATCTCAAGCATGGCAAAAAGGGGATTAAGGCCCTGTCTGCCACTGCCCACATGCAGGTGGCAGAGCCCGGGCTTCTTAGCGAGCATGCCGCCCACGCGAGCCATGGCGGCGAGTTTTAGCACTTCGGTGTCGGATGGTGCCGCGGAGCGATGGTCGGAGATGGCTATTTCGCCTACGCCGATGACCTTGTCGATGAAGATGAGGTCATCGCGAACGTTCCCCGTAATGGTGGGGGTGGGAACTTGGTATGCTCCGGTGTAAATAAAAGTAGTTAGGCCTTCTAGTTCTAGGGCGCGCGCTTTGGCCAAGAGGGTAGCCACATGACGGGTGGTACCGTCGGTGCCTAGGCAGCCGACTACGGTAGTGACCCCGGCGGTGGTTATTTCACTTAGCTGGACCTCCGGTGTGCGCGTAGCAGGCCCGCCCTCACCACCCCCGCCAATGAGGTGCACATGTTGGTCGATGAGTCCCGGCACCACCAACAGTCCGGCGCAGTCGCAAATTTCTAGGCTACCGATGCCGAGCGGGGCGTCTATTGTAGCTGCCATGTGCACTATTCTCTCGCCACACAGGAGGATGTCTTGCCGGCCAAGATGATGTGGGGCGTAGACATCGCAGTCTTTGAGAAGTTTAAACATGAGGGAAGCACATCCTTTCTTGTCGTCATTTGCAACAGCTAATCTTTATTAATTATGGGCACTATGGCGCAGACTAAAGCCAGGAGGAGGTGGCCCTATGTTTCATTTTGTACCGGTACCAGAGCCATGCGCTAAAGAGCAAGCGAGACTCATCGAGCAAGCGGCCCAAAAAATACACCAATATGGTCTGTTGGCACCGGCGATTTTCTTTGGCGAGGCCATGAAGCCCGTGTCATTTATGGCCGGTCAAGCTATACACGCTTTCTCTTTTCTGCCCTCGACCTATGTGTTAAGCGATGAGGTCTGGCAGCAAATCGCCTTCATTCTAGATGATCGCAGCAAGATAGAGACATTTCTGCTGCGCTTAGAAGAGCTTGCCAAGGAGCGGCTCTAAGAAGCAGCCTGGGGGGTTTTGAGCTTAAGCTCCGCCACGATAATCCCGGCCACTATCAGTGCGCCGCCCGCTATGCCGATGGTGCCGAGACGGTCGCCTGCCAGTAAGTAGCCAAAGACCGCCGCAAAGACCGGTTCGGCGGAGAAGATGAGGGCGGTATGGGTGGAACTTGTAAATTGTTGCATACGGCATTGCAGGTAGAACGCTAGGGCGGTGGCCAATAAGCCGGTCATACCGATGGCCAAGATGACGGATGGAGGAAAGTTCGCGGGGGGTGCTTCAAAGAACAAGGCCATTGCCCAAAAGTTGGCCGCGGCCAGCATGGTCATGCCCAGAGCAAAGGAGAGAGGGTTAATGTTTTTCGCCCGCCTCCCGATGGTGATAATTTGCAGGGCGAAACTCACTGCACAGCCAAGGACCAACAAATCACCGAAGTTCAAGGGGTTGCCGCCTGTGCCACTGAGAAAAAAAAGACCGAGGGTAGCGAGTATTACCCCTGCCGCAACTTGCTTGGGCGGCCAAGCCCGATTGCGCAGGCTAACTATGAGGGGGACTAGGACCACCGATAGCCCGGTGATAAAGCCGGCACGCGACGCCGAGGTATAGAGCAGGCCGGTAGTCTGCAGGGCAAAGCCCGCGGTCAACATGAGGCCGGGCAGGAGGGTCAGACGCCAGCCTTGGCGGAGTCCCGCTATCGTTTGGGGTAGCAAGGCGAGGGCTAGGGCGGCCAGGGTGAAACGGGAGGCGAGAAAGTAGAAGGGTGTGATAGAGTTCATCGCCTCTTTGACGATGGTAAATGTAGCCCCCCAGATGACGGTAACAAAGAGCAGCGACAAATCGGCCTTCCACTGTGGCCAAGTTTCATGTGGCAAATTCTAACCCCCTTTCGCCTATTTTAGCATACCCATGGACTTGACTTCTTGTTTATGGCCCTGTACTTTATTATTGTAGGCGAAATACTAGGGGGCATGAACATGGGCACAGCGACGACCCCATCAGCCAGCGCACCGATTACATTTCATGATTTAGGGCATGAACCAGAAAAGGGCGAGATCCGCTCCCAAGTATTGCGCTTAGCGCTGCCGGCGATGGCGGAGCAGGTGCTCATGACCTTGGTTAACATCGTCGACATGATGATGGTGGGGAGTTTGGGCGCGGGGGCCATCGCCGCGGTGGGCCTCAGCAATCAACCCATGTTTACTGCCCAAGCCCTATTTTCCGCAGTCACGGTCGGCAACACCGCCCTCATTGCGAGGCTTATGGGTGCGAGAGACATCCCCGGCGCGAACCATGCCGCCAGGCAATCATTCACCTTGGCGGTGCTGCTTTCCGGTCTGTTGGCCGCTGGTGTGTACTTCGCCGCACCCCTAATCATTGCCTTCATGGGCGCTGAGCCGGCTGTTGCGCCTAACGCTATCATGTATACCCGCATAGTGGGCACCAGCCTGCTTTTTTCCCTCATTACCGAAAGTGCCGTAAAGCCCCTTGCTTCAGCTATGGGGATATAAGGCGCAAGTTGTTTTTTATACCACGATGTGGTATAATTAGATAATCCATCTTTGATGGCGACATGCACAAGTCGTTAAAACGCCTGATCTTTGAAAACAGTATGCGGTTGCACAAAAATTGCTTTGTGCGTAAAACTGTAAGCACAGTCTGGCACGACATTAAACTGCCTATGATAGATGGTAATAGTCTATCAGCCCAGACAGCTAATATGCTCTGGTCTGGGACGGGCTGATGGCACAGCCCTGAACTTGGGGTCATACTCCGATACCAGAAATGGACCTCGGTTTAATCACCCAAGAATCCTCTGCCTTTAGGCATGGGGAGTGTCAAGATTATCTTAAACGGCGTGCTGCGCGGCGCAGGTGATATGAAAACCCCGATGCGGGTAAATATCATCGCCAATCTCATCAATGTGGTGGGTAACTACCTGCTCATCTTCGGTCACTTCGGTTTTCCGGCGCTTGGCGTGGCAGGGGCGGGCTATGCAACGCTATTTAGCCGCTTCGTAGCCATGCTCCTGGTTGTTGGAGTGTTTTTCTCCGGCAAGTGCGTTCTTTGCTTGCGCCTTAAGGACAGTTGGCGGCCGGACCTAGCGGTCATGCGCCGCATTTTGCGTGTTGGTTTGCCGGCTTCAGGCGAGCAATTGACCATGCGTTTTGGGATGATGCTTTTTGCCCGCATCGTGGCTGGCTTAGGGACGGTGCCGTATGCGGCACACCTCCTAGCCATAAATATCGAGGGGATTTCGTTCACCCCCGGCATGGGCTTCGCCATGGCCTCGACCACTTTAGTGGGGCAGGCGCTGGGTGCCGGGCGGCCGGACTTGGCCAAGAAATTTGGCCTTGAGGCTAGGCAGCTCGCCATGATGTTCATGGGGACGGTTGGCATCATTCTCTTTTTATTTCCGGCGCATCTTCTGCGTTTATACACAAACGACCCCGAGGTAGTGCGTCTCGGGGTCATCTGCCTGCGCATCATAGCTTTAGTACAGCCCATGATGGCATCGAATTTTGTCATGATGGGTTCACTGCGCGGCTCAGGCGATACGCGCTTCGTCATGTTCATCACTCTAATCGGCATATGGGGCGTGAGGGTGACACTCGCCAACCTGCTGGTCAATTATCTCGGGTGGGGGTTAACCGGCGCGTGGATCGCCATGTCGCTCGATCAAGTGACGCGGGGTCTATGTGCTTACTGGCGTTTTAATCACGGCGGTTGGCAAGATGCTCGCGTCTAGTCCTACTAAAACAAAAGGGTCTGTCCCCTCTGTTTGCCTAAGCCGCAACTATCGTCAAGGGATTTGGGGTGGCACAGCATCCTAGGTAGCGGCGTGACATGGCACGCCGACCCTCCCAGATCGTAACCAAAACCGCCGAGGTCGCCGGCTTTGTGTGCCGGCGCTACATTGTCCTAACATCCTAGTTGTCGGAGCACCACGGCCGCAGACCCTGTATTGACAAGGACATAGCCGTATTCTTTTCGCAATGGACTGTCAAAGGCGGGGTTATATCATGGTTCCAGTACAACTGCCACGCCGGACATGGCCGTGGCAGTTAGGGGAGTTTGCAGTCTAAGTGTGGGCAGGGTAAGTTTCTATGCCCAGTGTATCGCCGACTTTAGTGCCGGACGCTATGACTCGGCCGGCGGGCACCTCTAAGGCATATCGAGCGGTTCGGTACACTTTACTAATGCGCCATGGTTTTATTCCCATTTCTATCCCTACCACTCGGCAGTGCCGATCGACAAAGACCACGTCAACCGGGAAGCGCATGAAGCAAGTGTGGACGGCGCGACAGGGTGTTAAGAGCAGTCCCGCGGTGGCTTTGATGCTTGTTCTGAACATTAATCCGCAGAGACGCCCAAGGAAGGTAGAGGCAATGTCGACCTCCTGGCACACGACAGCCTGACGTGAGTAATTGTAGATCACAGTTCCTCCTACATAGCGGCGAATTGTTTAATTATCTGGAGCACCGCGGGGCCGAGCAAGACAATAAATAAGGTGGGAAAGATGAACAGCACTAACGGGAAGAGCATCTTGACCGGCGCCTGCATGGCCCTTTCTTCAGCCACTTGGCGGCGGCTCTCACGCAGGCTGTCGGCTTGTAACTGCAGCACATTGTTGATGCTCACTCCGAGCTGGTCGGCTTGAATAATGGTGCCCACGAAGGACTGTAGTTCTTTCACCCCTGTGCGCTTCGCTAAGGCCTTCAAAGCGTCCCGGCGCAAGACGCCCATCTTGATTTCATGCAGTACTAATTGCATCTCTTGAGGCAGGGGGCCGGCCATTTTTTCGGTGACTTTTAAAAGGGCGCTGTCAAAACCCAGCCCGGCTTTAACGCTGACCGTGAGTAGGTCGAGCACATCGGGCAAAGCCCGCAGGATAGCAAGCTGTCTTGTGCGGATGGTTTGGCGGAGATTAAGGTCAGGCAACAAGGCTCCTCCACCGGATAGCAGCAGGAGTTTGCCGACCGCCGATAGTCCTTGACTTTCTCCGGCCAGCGACCAGAGGGCACCGAGTAGCGCGCCGCCGACGGCGGCGACCAGGTACCAGCCCGCGTATTGCTCGGCTGTAACCCCAAGCCCGGCGAGGATGAGGCGCTGGGCGAGGGCATCCTTCAAGGCAGTCGGCGCCAGCCTCTGCAAGGAACGACCGGCGGCACGAAGCAAAGGGTAGAATGTGCGTCGAAGAAGCGGAGACTCCATTTCTGTCAGTTCAGCGGGGGCAAGCGACAGCTGCAGCGCTCTGACGCCGTCAAGGCGGGTCTCCAATTGCAGGCGTTGCGCATAGCGGTAGCGCAGAGTCCATAAGCCAACGCCCAGAGTGAATCCAAAAAGGGCAAGGGCGATGATGGCGGCCATGGCAATCCCTCCTCCTACATTTCCACCTTGATGATTTTATTGATAAGCACCATGCCGATGATTTGACTGACCAGTCCCATAAGAAGCATCGCCAGCCCTAAGGGTTCGGTCCAAAGCAAGCTGATGTAGTCCGGGTTCATGAATTGCAGGGCGAGAAGCAACAAGAAGGGCAGCCCGGCAATGACCATGCCGGATAATCTCCCCTGGGCGGTCAGGGTGCGCAATTTCACTTTCTGCTGTTGTCTTTGGCGGATGGTGGAGGCGATACTGTCGAGAATGCCGGCTAGGTCTCCGCCTACTTGGCGTTGAATGAGGATTGCCGTGACCACCAGGTCTAGGTCAGGGCTGGGAACTCGCGCCACCAGCCCTTGCAGGGCTTCCTCCACTGTCAGGCCTAAACCAATTTCCCGTAAGGTGCGCTTTAATTCTGCACCCAGGGGGTCGGGCATCTCGCGGCCGGCGAGGTCTAGCGCTTGGAACAGGCTATTCCCCGCCCGCAGGGCATTGGCCGAGAGGGTGAGCATTTCAAAGAGTTGGCCTTCGGTTGACCGCAGGCGCCGCCGGAGGTGGCTTTGCAACAACTGTGAAGGCACTTGGCTGCCGAGCAAGGCGCCGAGCACGAGGCCCAAGTAAGACCAAGTCAAAGCTCCCAAAAGGGCTCCGATGAGCGCACAAAGACCGATGCCCACTACCATTTCCTCGCCCTTGAGCATGACTCCGGCCTGTTGCAAGGTGGCGGTGTAGCGCCGGCTGAGATTTCTGGGGGCCAGCTTGCTCAAGGCCCGGCGCAAGCTAGACGGACCTTTGTCCCTAGGGGTTCGCTCCGCTTTAGGGTTGCGATTTTCGGTACTGTATTCTTTTAGGCGTAGTATCACCGCATACCGCCGCCGATAGAGCCCCCTGAGCAAAGCCCAGAGGGCCAGCCCCGTGGTCAGACCAGCCGCAATTGCCAAAAATAGAGTCATGACCTCGCCTCCTACTTGGGATGAAAGATGTCCGGCGGCAGCTGGGCATGGGCATCTACCAATTTTTCGTAGAATCTCGGGCGTATACCCGTCGGTTTAAAATCGCCACTGATGCGGCCGCTGGGGTCGCGCCCAGTCTGCACGAAGACGAAGATGTCCTGCAGGGTGATGATGTCGCCTTCCATGCCCACTACTTCGCAGATGTGGGTAATTTTTCGAGTGCCGTCGCGCAGGCGGGATTGCTGCACGATGAGGTCAATGGCGGAGGAGATTTGCTCGCGAATGGCGCGCACCGGCAAGTCCATGCCGGCCATGAGCACCATCGTTTCTAGCCTGGCGAGCATGTCGCGCGGAGTGTTGGCGTGGCCGGTGGTGAGCGAGCCATCGTGACCGGTGTTCATGGCCTGCAGCATATCTAAGGCCTCGCCGCCCCGCACCTCACCAATCACGATGCGGTTAGGACGCATGCGCAAGGAGTTGCGCACCAGGTCGCGGATGGTTACGGTGCCCTTGCCCTCGATGTTTGGCGGGCGAGTCTCGAGCGTCACCACATGTTCTTGCTTTAGCTGCAGCTCGGCCGCATCCTCAATCGTAATAATTCGTTCGTCGGAGGGAATGAAGGAAGAAAGGCAGTTAAGAGTGGTGGTTTTGCCGCTGCCTGTGCCCCCCGAAACGACAATATTTAAGCGTCCCAGAACACATGCTTGCAAAAACTTGGCCATGCTCGGGCCTAGGGTGCCAAAGGTAATCAAGTTTTCTATAGTCAGGGGGTCGCGGCTAAACTTGCGGATGGTCATGGTGGGCCCCTTGAGGGCTAGGGGAGGGATGATGGCGTTGACGCGCGAGCCGTCCGGCAGACGGGCATCCACCATGGGGGAACTCTCGTCAATGCGCCGACCGAGGGGAGCCACGATTTTCTCTATCACCTGCATGACATGTTCGCTGTTGCGGAAGGTGACCGCAGATAATTCCAGTCTTCCCCGGCGCTCCACATACACTTGCTGGGGGCTGTTAATCATAATTTCGCTCACATCATCATCATTTAACAAACCGGTAATGGGCCCGAAGCCGAGGACTTCGTCACCGAGTTGTTGAACAATGCGCTGGCGATCCTGCCTAGTGATGATCAAGCCGCTGTCCTGCATCACTCGATCGGCAATTTCGGCGATGTGGGCCTTAATTTCTCCTTCGCGCTCAGCGTCGCTAAGCAGTTCTGGCCTTACTTCGGCGATGATGCTTTGGTGGATGGCCTGCTTAAGAGCCCTTTCGGGGTCGGCGGGCGGGGGCAGATTCTTGCGCGACGAACCAATGTTCGTCGGCTTGTCCTGTGCGGTTTCTAGGCGCCGCAAGAGGGAGGTCATCTTGCTTTACGGCGGCGCCAAAAGCCCGTCGCTTCCTCCTCCTGTGCTCGCGGGGCGATATGCTCATCTACCAAGTCACGCATGCGCCGCGCCAGCTTAGATTCGGCTTGGTCGAGCACAAAGGGAATGCCGCGATTAGTGGCGATAACGGCGGTCTGCTCGTCAGTCTGGATATAAAAATTGATGGGGCGCCCCAAGGTACTTTCAAGGTCCTTAAATTTTATACCGTAGTCATAGCCGGCGCGATTGATAATGGTAAAGAGCTTGTCAGTGGGATAATTCAGCCGTTTCATGAGCTCAAGCGACAGTTTCATGTTCTTCAGGGCGGCTATGTCCATCGTGCCCACCATCAAGATGCGGTCGGCGGCGTCTAAAGCCATGAGGGTCAAATCCTGAAAATTGGCTGGAATATCGACAATCACATAGTCAAACATGTCGCGCAGGGTGGAAAGAAGCTGGGCGACATGCTCGGGAGTGATGTACTCGGCGTGTTCGGGCGAAAGAGGTGCCGGCAAGACTTTGAGTCCGCTGGGGTGGTTTTGCAAGTAGGGTAAAATGGTATCTTTGTCGAGGGTGTTTTCGCTGACCAAGTCACTGATGGTGCGGCGCGGTACTAAGCCCAGCAAAACGCATACATCACCAAACTGGAGCGACAAATCCACCACGCAGGTGCGCAGTCGGCGCTCGGTGGCCAGTACAGCTCCAATGTTGACCGCGAGCGTCGTCTTACCCACGCCGCCCTTAGGGCCGAAGATGGCCAGGACCTTGCCCGGCCGCTTGGCCGATTGCTGTTGGGCTGGGCCGACCATATTCCTTCGCCGCTGGGCTTCCCGCTCCCAAGTTCTTTGGATGCATTCAGCCAACTCGTCGGCGCCAAAGGGCTTGACCAAGTAGTCTTTCGCCCCGGCAATCATCGCCTTGCGCAGGTACTCCATCTCTCCCTGCACCGAAATTACTATTACCACGGTCTCCTGATGAACGGCGCAAATCTTCTCCGTGGCGGTGATGCCGTCCATGCCCGGCATGTTGATGTCCATTAAGACGATATTGGGGCGTAGCAGATTTACTTGGCTGATAGCGGCCTCGCCATGTTCAGCCTCACCCACCACTTGCATGCCGACAGAGAGCTCGAGCAGGCGACGTATGCTCTCGCGCGTGGCGGCGGCATCATCAACGATGAGCACGGTTCTGTGTTTGTCGGGCATGGCAACTCCTCCTATTCTTAGCGTTCGATGATGGTCTGGCCGGTGATACCCTGGGTGGTGACCTTGAGGTGGTCGGCCACGGGCCTTAATAACAGTCGTATTTTGCCATAATCCTCCGCCCACACCAGGCGTTCGGCTTGCTCAGGCGTAACCTCAAGGGTCATAGTTTCGGCCGCAGCCGAGGGGGTGGCGCCGGGTGTTACCGCTTCGCCGACAGCCAGGACGCGGATATTTTGCAGCACAAGGCTAGAGGCAGGTGTTCTCTCCTGGGTAGGTAAATCGTAGCTGACGATGATGTCGACAAAATCCCCCGGGCGCACTTGGTTGGCGACCGCAATTTGCTCATCGATGCGGATGCTCATCGCCCGGTACCCCAAGTTAAGCAAGAAGGAGAGGCCTGATTGGGCAGCGGAGGCAAATAAGCGCGGGGTGATAATTTGCTCCCCCTGTATTATAGGCTGAATGGTAAAGGCCCCCACGACCTCGCTTTCGTGTCGGACCGAGCTCTGGTGCCTTGTGCCGATGGGGATGCGCACCACCGTGACCATGTCCGGGGTGATGGCCACCCGAGCGGGGATGTTCTTGGTGGCCACCACGACTTCTTCCGTACTTTTGGCGATGGCCATGGACTCAAGGTTGGACAAAAACATATACCCACCAAGCCCCACCATGAGAGCGCAAACAATAGCCAACAGGGCCAAGCGTTTACTGGTGCCGTCCATACATACCCTCCTAGCGTGTCAGTCTAATCGTCGCCAAGCCGAAGCTTGGGGTTCCCCCGGATTCGCCGCGTGCCCGTAGTTGGATAAAACGGCCGCGAATGAAGTTGTCGTTCCCTTGCCCGGTAACTCCCTCCACAAAGAAGGCGGCAAAACCTAGAATAGTCACCTCGCCTCGTCCATTAGGCAGGCCGGGTATGACCGCAACCAGCATAATCCTAGGGCAATCGGCGGTGTGGCGGGTAAAGGTGCAACCATCGCGACAGGCAGCCAAGCGCTCATCAATGGCCTGTTTGGTGGGTCCGGACATATTGCCGGGCTCTGTCAGGACCGTATCGCCCACGTGTAGCCACCCCGGGTAGCCGCTTCGCAGGTTTTCGCGGTAATTGGCCGAGCCGGTGCCCCCGAGAGCTAAAGCGCCGTAGTTACCGCCACCGCCGCTGCCCGCACCCATCTTGATGTCATAGAGTTGGCCGAAGACAAAATTTTGCCAGATGACGCCGAGCGGAGCCACGCCTTGCAGGCCGGTCAGGCCGCTTAGACGGGCTTCGGCCCGGGCCCCCACCGTTGCCTGGTGGTGGTCAAGAATGCGCGCCAGGCCGAGCGCCACTTGTCGGGCAGCGCTAGCTGTGACCGCGGCACCCGCGGCATCTACGCCAAGTTGTAGTTCATCCAAACTTAGGCCGTTGTTAAGGGCTACACTTTCGGCGGCGTTTCTGGCAGCTACGTGGCCTAGGGGTAGCGCCTGGGCGCCGGCGAGGGCCACGGCGTCAACGGCTGTCTGTAGCTTAGCCTGCTCATGGTAGAGCAAGCCGCCATCAATGACGATGGCACCCAGGCCTAGGACGGCGACCATTGCCGCCAGGACGATGACCGTTACTGCGCCTCGCTCAGCCTTTCTCTCACTCACGCGCCATCACCGCCCGTCCGATAACCCGAAAGGGGTTGGGAAAGAAGTTTTGCATGCCGGGGGTGAGTATCGCCAGTTGGTACTCCACCACCACTTCAATGGCGGTGCCGGCGAAGCGCAGGGATTGGGAAGGTGTAATTTGTACCCTAAGGCGGTTAGTTTCCAGCGGAGCGGCCGCAGCGAAGGCCGCGGCCTGGATAACGGCATCGGCCTGCCCTAGGGAGGCCTGCCGCGCGCCAACTCGGGCGGCGGTGGTCACGCTGAGCAAACCATGGTACATGCGGCCCATGTCCACAATGGCCATGAGGATAAGGAGCAAAATGGGTAGCACGATAGCCAGTTCGACGAGGGCCTGCCCACGCTGGCTTTGCAAGGCTGTCTTCACAACAACCACCCCAGGTCGGCGAACAGCACTCCGAGGGCGATGGCCGGGGAATAGGGGTAGGTGCGCTGGGTGCGATACCCACCGTGAGCGAACCCCATGGCCACATAACCGAATTCGCGGTGATAGATTACGAACCCTAGGGCCAAGACTCCGCCCATAACAAGGCCAAGGACTGAAGCTCGCCAGACAAAGTGCAGACCGCGGAGGGCGCCGATGGCGGCCAGTAGCTTGACATCGCCCCCGCCAAACTTACCGAGAGCAAAAAGGGGGAAGAGCAAGAGGAACCCGAGTGCCAGGCCGAGCAAGCTACTCGCTAGACCGGCCCAGCCGTGGAAAGCCAGCTGCATCATCAAGCCCAGCCCCATGCCCGTAAAGGTTAAAATATTGGGGATGCGGCGCTCGCGGAGGTCGCCGTAAAGAGCGGCAGCCAAGAGCATGTATGTCAGGGCATGGATCATGTTCTCCCCCCTTTCTTTGAAAAAAAGGCCCTACTTGTCTGCCGCAAGTAGGGCATTGTGATGGCGATGGGTTTGCCTATGACTATGGTTGGAGCCTTGCGCCCAACCCGGTGAAAAAGGCTGCCAGGTCATCCCCGAAGGCGGTCAGCCCAACAAGGGCAACGAGAGCCACCACCGCAATAATCAACCCATATTCCACCATGCCTTGGCCGGATTCATCTTTAATCAGTCTTGAGATTAGTTTCAACTTACTCACCTCCTTATTGTTTCTTTGCCAAACTTCGTTCTGGCTTAATACTACAATTTGTTTTGTGGCGGCGCATCGACCTAGGGGCCCGATTTGTTGCGCCACAGTCCCAGACAAAACAAGCTTAAAGTAGGTCTCTAGTCCTAGGACGGTGCCTAAACAAAACAACCAGCGCACGGCACTGATTGTTAGTCTGGTATCTCTTATTTTATAGCAACCAGGACGCGCTTCACTCCGGCGATAACTGCCTGGGTGTTGTCAGTCGCGTTAGTTTGACAGGTCCGTTTAGAGCATAGAACTAAAATCCCGTGGAGCATAAGGCTCCACGGGATATTCTATCGTAAATGAGATTTCAGACGTCATTGAGGGATTCTCTCGGCCGGGTAGCGGCGTGACACGGCACGCCGACCCTCCCCGGGGGCGTAACCCACACCCCACAACCCTGGGGTCGCCAGCCCCTTGCCGGTCTCTTGCTCATGCGTACAACTACTTTATAGCAACCAGGCCGCGCTTCACTCCGGCGATAACTGCCTGGGTGCGGTCCGTGACCCCCAGTTTGCGCAAGACGCTGGTGACATGGTTCTTTACCGTTTTTTCGCTGAGGTACACTTTCTTGGCGATATCGCCATTGTTCAGGCCCTGCGCCATGAGGGCTAAAATCTCGCTTTCCCGCCCTGTCAGGGGGTTGGCATTATTTTGGGCGGGGTTCTTCGAGAGCCGGCTTAGCTCGCTCACTAACTTGCCGGTTAGCACAGGGTGGACAATGGTCTCGCCTTTAGCCACCGCGCGAATGCCGGCGATGAGGTGGGCGGGCTCTACATCCTTGAGCAGGTAGCCGGTAGCCCCCGCCTTTAGTACTTCTAGCAAGTACTCCCGGTCATCATGGATAGAGAGGATCAACACCGCCAGGTGCGGGTAGCAGGCCTTGATGTTCTTCGTGGCCTCTACGCCATTCATGTCCGGCATATTGATGTCCATGAGCACCACATCCGGCGTACAGCTGCCGAGCTTGTCAAGCGCCTCGCGGCCGGAGCCGGCCTCGCCCACCACGGTGAAATCAGGCTCTAGTTCTAAGATGCGGCAGAGTCCTTCCCGGAAGAGCCTGTGGTCGTCCACCAAGAGCAGCCTTACACCCATCCCTACTTCACATCCTCTCTGATGGGAATCCGCACCGTGATGGTCGTGCCCATGCCTAGGGACGAGGCGAGTTGCCAACTACCCTCTAGCACCTCCACCCGCTCGCGCATGCTGAGCAGACCGAAATGGTCGCCCTGGCGGTTGATGGCCTCCTCGACTAAGAAGCCTTGGCCGTCATCTTTCACGAAAATCCCCAAATTGTCCTCGGCGAACTCCACGCGCACCACTACCTTCGCGGCCCGGGAATGCTTGAAGGCATTGTTCAGGCTCTCTTGCACAATGCGAAAGCCACCCACCTCAATGTGAGCAGGCAGACGCCTATCGACCCCCAGAACCGAGAAGTCAATGAGCATGGTATGCCGCTCCTTCAGGTCATTGATATACCGACGCAAGGTGGGCACAAGGCCTAGGTCGTCTAAAGCCATGGGCCGCAGGTCATAGATGACCTTGCGAATATCTTGCAGGCTCGACCGCACCACGCTTTTAAGCAGCTTAAGCTCGGCGCGCACCTGGTTGACATCACTCTCGAGCAGCTTTTCGCAAATCTCCGCTCGCAGTATAACATTGGCTAAGGTCTGGGCCGGGCCATCATGGATGTCGCGGGCGACCCTGCGCCTTTCTTCCTCCTGGGCCTTTATCACCCGCAGCCCCAGGGCCTGCCTCTGCTGCATGTTATCGAGCTGACCGCTCAACTCCCGCACATTGCCCTTGAGCAGCCCCATGGCCATGCCCACTTGTGAAACAAGCTCCTCCGCTTTCTTAACGGTTTCCTGCAGGGTGCGTAGCGAGCGCTCCAAATCGTTACGCTGTACCCGCATGTACTGCTCGCGCTCGCGCAACATCACCAGTTCCACCTGTGAGCTTTGGGCATCTTCGTAGGCCTTCTTGATGTCAGTTTCCGAAAAGCGGCGAAAGTCGCGGCTGACGTCCATGAGGCGCAGGCGGTGCAGGCGGTGCTCTCGCTCCTTGGCATCTACAGATTCGATGCACTTAATAGCCTGCGCTCTGACCTCGCGCAATTGTTGCTCGATGCGTAAGTGTTCAGTGCGCGTCGATTCGGCGATATCAAAAATGCGATCCTTGCTTTGCTCTATGACCAAAACGGTCTCCCCGAGAATTTTATCAAGCAGCTTTATGTCCATGGCAAACTTCTCCTACCACCATATTTATCCCATCAGGCCTGCGTCTACAGCGCTTACATTGTAGCATATTATCAGATTATAGGCTTGTTTTGTCGGGCCTGCTTTCGTCTGGTTCTCCAGGCTGTGGGGCAGGTTGTGACTGGCCATTATTGTCGGTATACTTAAGGGGGTTGATGAGCAAGGAAAAGATGCGCCGCCGTAGGCTCTGTGCTCCTGCCCTTGGCGCGCGGGTACGCGCATTTTGCCTAGAAACTAGAAAAGTGATTAATGAGGTGGCAGCATGGAGTTAGTGGCAACATCCGATCTGGAATTGCGCGCGCTGGGTCGACAAATAGGCATACACCTAGCGGGGGGCATGGTCATTATTTTGCGGGGGGAGCTCGGGGCAGGCAAGACCACCCTCGTGCAGGGCATGGCCGAGGGCCTGGGTATTACCCAGCACGTTACCTCACCTTCCTTTTCTTTGATACATAGCTACCGGGGCAGCTTGTGGACGCTCGTGCATTGCGACTTTTACCGCCTGCGTTCACCGGAAGAGGCCGTAGAAATAGGGTTCTTAGAGTACTTGACCCCGGAGAATGTCGTGCTCGTGGAATGGGGCGAGGCCTTTAGGTATCTGATGCCCTCCGGCGCGGCGACCATTACCATCGAATATGACCCAAGGGGGCGCAAAATACAAGCAGAGGGATTGGTGCCGGTATGCCTGTCTTGAGCCTAGACACCACCACCACAGTGGCTTCCGTAGCCATCGTGCGGGGTGAGGCGGTTTTGTCCGAAATTAGCCTAGGCATGGTGCAAAACCACGCCGCCCGCCTGATGCCCCTGGTGGATGTTGCACTCCGTGAAGCCGGCGTTACCCTAGCCGCATTAACGCAGCTGGCAGTTAGCGCCGGGCCGGGGTCTTTTACCGGGCTACGCATCGGTTTGAGTCTGGCCAAGGGTATAGCGGAGGGTCTGGCTGTCCCCCTCGTCCTCATATCTACGCTCGAAGTGTTGGCGGCGCAGTGCTCCTTGCATAGCGGGGTGGTAATCCCCCTCCTCGATGCCCAGCGCCAAGCCTACTATGCCTCTGCCTTCCGGGTGGAGGGGGGGCATTGTGTGCGCCTTAGTCCGGACATGGTAGTGCAAAAAGGTGAGTTTGCCACTTGGGCGCTATCTTTTGCGCCGCGCGCGCTCTTGACGGGCGAGGCCGCCATAGATGTAGAAGCCGGCCCCCATTTTGCGGTGGCACCGAACTTCTTCCGTGCGCCCCGGGCTTCGGTTTTAGGCTTCTTAAGTCAGGGGCGGCCCCTCTCCGACCCGCGCTTTGCGCTGCCTAACTATATTCGCCCTTCCTCGGCCCAACCGAAAAAGGGGGTTTGAAAAATGGAATTTTCTTTTGCGCGCATGACACTTGCCGACATCGACGAAGTCCTCGCCATCGAAAAGGTATCTTTTGGCACGCCTTGGTCGCGCCAGGCCTTTGTCGGCGAACTCACCGAAAACCCTCTGTCCGTCTACGTGGTCGGGCGGGTGGGGGAGAGGATTGTCTGCTACGGCGGAGTCTGGTTATTCTTGGGCGAGGCGCATATAACTAATATTGCGGTGCATCCTGATTATCGCGGGCAAGGTTACGGCGAGGCACTGTGCCGCACCTTGATTCAGGAGGCCGCTTTGGTGGACATCGACAAAGTGACCCTCGAGGTCAGGGTCTCGAATATCACCGCGCAGAACCTGTACCTGAAACTTGGTTTCTACTCGGCGGGGCGCAGGCCGGGCTACTACACCGATACCAACGAAGATGCGGTCATCATGTGGAAGGACTCCACTGCGGGTACCGCCGCGGTGCCATGGGGGGCGGACAAGCAAGTATGCGGGAAATAATTCTGGCGATTGAGACCAGTTGTGATGAGACCTCGGTGGCGGTACTGGCCGAGGGCAAGCAGGTATTGTCAAGCATGGTTGCCTCCCAAATCGACGTGCACCAAGCGTATGGCGGAGTTGTGCCGGAGATTGCCTCGCGCCAGCATATCGAGCACATCAGTATGGTGGTGCAAGAGGCCCTGCATAGCGCCTCCGTGCGACGCGAGGAACTCACCGCCATTGCCGTGACCCATGGGCCGGGGCTGGTGGGGGCGCTACTGGTGGGGCTCTGCTACGCCAAGGGGCTGAGCTATGCCCTAGGGATTCCCTTGGTGCCCGTGCACCATCTGGAGGCCCATATCTACGCCAACTTTCTCTTGCCCGAGCCACCCTCCTTGCCACTCTGTGGCCTCATCGTCTCAGGCGGGCATACGGACCTCATCTACATGCCCCGCCATGGGGAGTTTCAACTGCTGGGTCAGACGCGCGACGACGCCGCCGGCGAGGCTTTTGATAAAATTGCCCGCGTCTTGCTCTTGCCCTACCCCGGGGGGCCACACTTAGAAAAGCTCGCCGCCCATGGGCAGGCGAACCTCAACTTTCCGCGGGCGTGGCTTGAGCCGGGCAGTCTGGACTTTTCTTTTTCGGGGTTGAAGTCGGCAGTCATTAACTACTTGCATACCAAGAAGCAGCAGGGCCAATCTGTGGTGGCGGCTGATGTTGCCGCCGGTTTTCAGCAGGCCATTATCGAGGTCTTGGTGGCCCGGGCGGTGGCGGCGGCTAAGCGTGTGGGGGCTGTGAATTTATGCTTAGCCGGGGGGGTCTCGGCTAACAATGCTTTGCGGCAAGCCCTGCGCCAGGCCGCACTAGAGCAAAAGCTGCATTTTTTTGTGCCGGAATCTCAATATTGCACGGACAATGCCGCCATGGTAGCTATGTCGGCCCATCATCGTCTGCAGGCCGGGGTGGTGGCGGACCTCTCTTTAAACGCTGCCGCGGTGCTCCCCATGACTAACTGGGTTAACGATCATCTCGTCCATAATGTTGTGGATAATGGGTATAACTCAGGGAAAAAGGCATGATTACAGGTTCTTTTCTGTGGATAACCCTGTGCATAGTGTGGATAGTAAATTGTTATGTAAACTAGAATTTCCCGGCTTCTAGTAAAACCTACGGGTAGTTGGGGGTTAGTATGGATAAAAAAGAATGGCGTAAATTGCTGTTAGAGCAGCGTCAGCAGCAGAGTCCCGAGGAAGCGGCCTTGAACAGTGTGCTCATAGGTCAGTCTTTGCTCTTAACGTCACTTTTTCGTCCTCCTTGCCGCGTTATGGCCTATGTGCCGGTGCGGGGGGAGGTGGATTTGGGGCCTCTATTGACCAGTCTTGAGGAGTCCGGGCTGCATATTTTGCTCCCTAAGGTGATGGAGCGCGGTGTCATCGAGGCTTTTCACTGCCCGCCGCCGTGGCAGCGGCATGTCGCGGTCGCGAATTTTGGCATCAGCGAGCCGGTCTTAGGCACCAAGCAAGCTGATCCTCTGGACATTGATGTTGTGCTTGTGCCCGGGGTGGCTTTCGACGCGGGTTTTTATCGCCTCGGCTATGGCGGTGGTTACTACGATCGGTTTTTGTCCCGCCTTAGGCAAGAGGCTCTCGCGGTGGGGGTGGCTTTTAGTCTGCAAGTGGTAGATAAGCTGCCCCGCCATGCTCATGATTTTAGGCTGGATGCCTTAGTGACCGAGAGGGGGATGCTCTGGCGGCCACAGTGAAAGCATGCATAGACCTTGGCAAGTTGGGAATATTACCTAGGCGAGGGTTGGCCTTACCCTCTCTGTGTAGCCTAAGAAATCGCGCTTAATAGTCTAAGAGAGAGCATTAACGAGTAAAAATGCGTAAAAACGTCATATCCCATGCTATTTGCGGTCCTATCGCCCAAGGAGGGGATTGCCCCTCGCGCAGCAGACGGGTATAGTATTGTTAGCACTCAGACTTGTTGAGTGCTAACACCTACATAACATAATTAAGGAGGTCTGTCTCATGAAGTTGCAACCATTAGCTGACAGGGTCGTGGTCAAGGCCCTCGACCGCGAAGAGAAAACCAAGAGTGGCATTGTACTGCCTGAAACTGCCAAAGAAAAGCCCCAAGAAGGCGAAGTGTTGGCGGTCGGCCCCGGTAAGATGGGCGACGATGGCAAGCGCATTATCCCGGAAGTAAAAGTGGGCGACAAGGTTGTTTACTCCAAGTACGGTGGCACCGAAATTAAGATCGACGGTGTAGAATACCTTATTCTCAAAGAGTCAGACGTTCTCGCTATCGTCAACAAAGGATAAGGGGGGGTTATTAGATGGCTAAGAAGATTATCTTCAACGAAGATGCCCGTCGCGCTCTGCAGCGTGGGGTCGATGCCCTCGCCGATGCAGTTAAAGTTACTCTCGGCCCTAAGGGTCGCAATGTAGTCCTCGACAAGAAATTTGGCGCACCCCTCATCACCAATGACGGCGTGACCATTGCCCGCGAAATCGAGCTGGAGGATGCTTTTGAGAACATGGGCGCCCAGCTGGTCAAAGAAGTAGCCACCAAGACCCAGGATGTAGCCGGCGACGGCACGACCACCGCCACCCTGCTCGCCCAAGCGATTGTGCGCGAGGGGCTCAAGAACGTAACCGCCGGTGCCAACCCAATGATCATCAAGAAGGGCATCGAGAAGGCCGTTGAGGCAGTGGTCAACAATATTAAGGCCATGTCCGCCCCCGTAGCCGACAGTGCCGCCATCGCGCAAGTCGCCGCCATCTCTGCCGGCGACGAAGAAATCGGCCGCCTCATTGCCGCCGCTATGGATAAGGTGGGCAAGGACGGCGTCATCACCGTAGAAGAATCCAAGACCTTTGGCACCGAGCTTGAAGTGGTAGAAGGCATGGAATTTGACCGTGGCTACGTATCTCCTTACATGGTCACCGACGCTGAAAAAATGGAAGCAATTCTCGAGGAGCCCTACATACTGATCACCGACCGCAAGATCAGTGCCATTCACGACATTTTGCCCGTTCTCGAGAAGCTCGTGCAAAAGGGCAAGCCCCTCCTCATCATTGCTGAAGACGTCGACGGCGAAGCCCTTGCCACCCTCGTCGTCAACAAGCTCCGCGGCACCTTCACCTGCGTGGCCGTTAAGGCTCCCGGTTTTGGCGACCGCCGGAAGGCCATGCTCTCTGACATCGCCGTCTTGACTAATGGTCAAGTTATTTCCGAAGAACTCGGTTTAGAGCTTAAGAGCACCGACATTGCCATGCTCGGACGCGCCCGCCAAGTGCGCATCGGCAAAGAGGAAACCGTCATCGTCGACGGCCATGGCTCTAAAGAAGAGATCAACAAGCGCATCAACCAGATCAAGGTGCAGGTTGAAGAGAGCACCTCAGATTTCGATAAAGAAAAGCTGCAAGAGCGCTTGGCCAAACTCGCTGGCGGCGTCGCCGTCATTCGCGTGGGTGCCGCCACTGAGGTGGAAATGAAGGAGAAGAAGCTCCGCATCGAGGACGCTCTCGCCGCTACCCGTGCCGCAGTCGAAGAAGGCATTGTGCCCGGTGGCGGTCTCGCTTTGCTCGTTTCCATCCCCGTGCTTGACAAGCTAGAAGTGATCGGCGATGTCAAGACCGGTGTCGACATTGTCCGCCGCGCCCTAGAAGAACCCATGCGCCAAATTGCCTACAATGCCGGCCTCGAAGGCGCCGTCATCATCGGCAAGGCCAAGGAGCAACCCGTTGGTTACGGCCTAGATGCCCTCAGCGGCAAATGGGTAAACATGGTCGAAGCTGGAATTGTCGACCCGGCCAAGGTTGTGCGTAGCGCCCTCCAAAATGCCGCTTCTATCGCCGCCATGATTCTCACCACCGAGACCCTCGTTGCCGACAAGCCAGAGCCAAAGGGCGGCGGTATGCCGAACCCAGGCATGGGCGGCATGGGCGGCATGGACATGATGTAGTGGATGTTTTTCTTGTAGCGCGGCCTACCGGAAAGCTGCTTAGTCTGGCAGCCGAAGTGCAAGAAAAACTAAACATTCGTTACCGGTTGTACGACCAGGCCTTGCCACCACTGCATCTTACCCTCCTGCGTATCAACCCTAGTGGGAAGCAAGATTTGTCCGCGGTCGTAACCGGTATCAAACAAGCAGCTGACCTCGCGCCCTCGTTTAAAATCGAGGCGCGGGGTTACCTGCGTTTTGGCTCGCCGCATTTAGCGGTGGGTATCGCCGTGCGCCGCACCGCGGCTTTGCTTCGTCTGCGGACTGTACTGGCCGAGAGGCTGGGCGACCAGGTGGTGCCGGTGGCCGGGGGGCATTGGCGGCCGCATATAACCCTCGTCTCGGCTGCCTTTAGCAGCAATGCTTGGGGCGAAGAAGGCTGCCTGGCGGCTTACCACGATGCCCTCGCCTTCCCCATGCGGGCCGAGTGTGCGGTAAGCGA
Source organism: Peptococcaceae bacterium (assembly GCA_018334055.1). Lineage (GTDB taxonomy): Bacteria > Bacillota > UBA994 > UBA994 > UBA994 > BS524. The sequence continues at coordinate 20,472 of JAGXSS010000053.1, read as the reverse complement.
GCTAGAGTTGTGGTATCCTGAATATGTGCCCAAGGTGCAGGTAGTGGCTAGTTTTCACCTGATGCCCTGAGAATGAGTGGAGCACCTTTTTCCTCGCAATATTTCTGTTTGTTGGTCAAACATGGACAAATATGGACAACGCACCAACAGTGCGTTGCTACGGGGGGCCTAGTAGTGCAGGCAAAACATGAAATGGTTATTATTTTAGACTTCGGCGGGCAGTATGCCCAGCTCATCGCGCGCCGCATCCGTGAACTTCAGGTTTATTGCGAGATTTGGACGCATGCAACCACGGCTCTAGATATTGCCAAGGCTAAGCCGCTGGCGGTCATTTTTTCGGGAGGACCTAATTCGGTGTACGCCCCTAATGCCCCCAAGGTCGACGCGGCAATTTTTGGCCTGGGCATACCGATTTTGGGCATTTGTTACGGCATGCAGCTCATGGCCCAGGCCCTCGGCGGGCGGGTGGGGCAGCCGAAGAGCGGTGGCGAGTATGGCCGCTCTTCGCTAACGGTAACTGAGAGTGGCGGAATTTTTGCCGGGTTGTCGGATACGATAATGGTTCTAATGAGCCATGGGGATGCCGTCACTCTCTTGCCGCCTGGCTTTACCGGTACAGCCACCACGGCCGACACCCCTCTGGCGGCCATGCATGACCTGGGGCGTAAGCTGGTCGGGGTGCAATTCCACCCCGAAGTCGTGGCCACCGACTTTGGGAGTATTATGCTGAAAAATTTTTTGTTTGGTACGGCCCGGGCCCACGGCGATTGGCAGATGGCTTCCTTTGTCGATACCGCCACCGCCGCTATTCAAAGCGTGGTGGGGGAGGACGAGGTAATTTGCGGCTTAAGCGGCGGGGTAGATTCGGCGGTGGCGGCCCTCCTGGTGCACCGCGCTGTAGGTAAACAGCTCACCTCCATCTTTGTCGATCATGGCCTGTTGCGGCAAGGCGAGGCCGAGCAGGTGGTGCACACTTTTCAACACGAACTAGGGCTTAAGCTCGTCTATGTCGATGCCCGCGAGCGCTTTGTGGCGAAACTATTGGGCGTTACCGACCCCGAAGCAAAGCGCAAGATTATTGGCAACGAGTTTGTGCGTGTCTTTGAAGAAGAAGCTCTGCGGGTGGGTGGCGCTAAGTTCCTCGTGCAAGGCACGCTCTACCCCGATGTCATCGAGAGCGGCAGCTCCACTGCGGCCATCATCAAGACCCACCACAATGTGGGGGGGCTTCCCAAGGACATGAAACTATCCCTCATCGAGCCGCTGCGCTACCTTTTTAAGGACGAAGTGCGCGCCGTAGGGCGAGAACTCGGCCTCGCCCCAGTCATCGTCGAACGGCACCCCTTCCCCGGCCCGGGGCTGGCCGTGCGCATCATGGGTGAAGTTACCGCAGAGCGTCTGTCCACCCTGCGCGAAGCGGACTTTATCGTACGTGACGAAATCCGGTGCGCCGGACTGCACGGCGAAATCTGGCAGTGCTTTGCCGTACTAACCGGCGTAAAAACCGTCGGCGTCATGGGCGATGAGCGCACTTACGCCGAAGTCGTCGCCGTCCGCGCCGTCTCCTCCACCGATGCCATGACCGCCCAGTGGTACCGACTACCCTATGATGTGCTGGAGCGTATTTCGCGCCGCATCGTCAATGAAGTGCGGGGCGTTAATAGGGTAGTCTACGACATCACCAGCAAACCCCCGGGAACGATAGAGTGGGAATAGTAGACAAAGATCCTGAGACTGTCCTTAAGGGACGGAGGATTGCGACACGCTGGTGAGACATAGCGGACAAAAGGGCCTGTCCCCTATGTCTCCAATTTCCCGGTAGCGCAAGATAACAGCAAGGATATTTAATTCTTGTGCAAGTTTGCTGTACCATAATGGCACGATAATCAAAAATGGACATGGTGGCATGGCATTGCCCAATGAACTAATATAATGCTAAGGCAACATGGCGGTATCGCTACCACCGCCCAAGCGAACGAAGCCGGGGTTTCAAACTAGCGGCTACGGTTTCTTACGGTGAGACGGGAATGGGCAGTGTCAAACGACTGAGGGGAGGTGAAATGGCGTGGCAAAAAAGAATCGCGTTTATATCGCATTCGACTTAAAGTCCTTTTATGCTTCTGTAGAGTGCGTTGAGCGAAGCCTTGACCCGATGAACACCAACCTCCTAGTCGCCGATTCCAGCCGCACAGAAAAGACCATTTGCCTTGCTGTTTCGCCCTCGCTTAAATCTTACGGAATTTCTGGGCGGGCAAGATTGTTTGAAGCTGTGCAGAAAATCAGAGAAGCTAATGCAGAGCGCCAACGCTTGGCACCTGGACGCGCGTTCACTGGAGAATCATATGACTTTGCGGTGCTGAAAACCTCGCCTGCCCTGGCTATTTCTTATATAGTCGCACCGCCGCGCATGGCGTTGTATATGGAGTACAGCACACGGATTTACAACATTTATTTAAAATATGTTGCCCCTCTGGATATCCATGTTTACTCAATCGATGAAGTGTTTATCGATGCCACGAGTTATTTGAACGCTTATCATCAAACGCCACGGGAGATGGCCATGATGATAATTCAGGAAGTTCTCAAGACGACCGGCGTCACAGCGATAGCTGGGATTGGCACGAATCTATATCTTGCTAAAATCGCGATGGACATTCGTGCGAAACATATTGCGCCAGGTAAAGACGGTGTACGGATTGCGGAGCTGGATGAGGCAAGCTATCGCCAACTGCTCTGGACACACCGCCCGCTTACGGATTTCTGGCGTGTTGGACAGGGATACGCCAAGAAGCTAGAGGCACATGGGATGTTTACAATGGGCGATGTAGCAAGATGCTCTGTTGGGAAGCCCAGCGATTACAAAAACGAAGATTTGCTTTATAAGCTTTTCGGCATCAATGCAGAGTTGCTGATCGACCACGCCTGGGGTTGGGAGCCTTGCACGATAGCCGATATTAAGGCGTATAAGCCCAGCACCAACAGTATAAGTTCGGGGCAGGTTCTTCATCTCCCCTATACTTTTGATAAAGCAAGACTGATTGTGCAGGAAATGACTGACCTTCTAGTTTTAGATTTAGTGGGAAAAGGCCTTGTCACCGACCAGATGGTTTTGACCATAGGATATGACATTGAAAACCTCACGAATCCAAAGATCAGCAAGGCCTATCACGGTGAAATCACAACAGACCATTATGGCCGCAAGATTCCCAAACACGCCCACGGCACCGCTAACTTGCGTCGCCAGACATCCTCCGCGAGGTTGATCATGGATGTGGTTATGAAGTTGTTGGACCGTATTGCAGATAAAAACTTACTGGTTAGAAGAGTCAATATCACGGCAAATCATGTCGTCAATGAAAATGCTGTATCAAAGCCCGGCCCCTTCGAGCAGCTTGACCTGTTTACAGATTATGCAATTGTGCAAAAGAAAACTGCGGAGGAAGATGCAGCGTTGGCACGAGAAAAAAGGATGCAGGAAGCTGTCATTAAGATAAAGAATAAGTACGGCAAAAACATTGTCCTGAGGGGTATGAACCTTGAAGAAGGCGCTACAACAACTGCTCGCAATCGACAGATTGGAGGACATAAGGCGTGATGAATCCATACGATGACATTATCAATTTGCCGCGCCACACCTCCAAATCGCGGCCGCATATGTCCGCACATGACCGCGCGGCACAGTTTTCCCCGTTTGCTGCGCTCACTGGTTACGATTCCGCTATCACTGAAACAGGTCGTTTAACGGATAAGAAAGTGGAGTTGGATGAATACAGCAAGGCAGATTTGAACGAGAAGCTATCCAAAATAAATGGCCAGATAGACGAGCAGCCCCAAGTCTCAATCACCTATTTTCAGCCGGACAAAAAGAAAGCCGGTGGCACGTACATTACGGCTACCGGAGTCGTTAAGAAAATAAATCCGTATGAGCGGACGGTGGTCATGCAGGACGCCACGATGATTCCGATGGATGATATTTCTGAAATAGACGGTGCGATGTTCGGCACATTCAAAGATTGAGGTGCCTGCAGTGCTTGAAGAATCCGAAGCAGAGAGTGGGATTAAAGGCGCCGCGCTTGCTTGACAAAGGGGAATTTCTCTAGGATAATTAATATAATAGTAATCATTATCGCTTGGGGGAAGACAGATGGATAGCATGGCAGACAAGTTGCGCGCAAAGGGCCTTAAGGTGACCCCCCAGCGGGTGGCGATCTACGGACTGTTGCTTGGCACCAACGAGCATCCTACGGCCGAAAGACTGTGGGAAGAGGTCAAGAAGGAACATGTCGCGGTGAGTTTTAACACCGTCTACACCACTTTGCACGCGCTGGTTGAAGCCGGTCTTATTCAAAAGCTCCATAGCGGCAATGCCGCTCACTACGACGCTAAAATGAAACCCCATATGCACCTCAGCTGCCAGTCATGTGGCGAAGTCAGCGATTGCACCGTCGATATAGGTATCGACCTCCTCGGCGTTGGCCCCCGGGTGCAAGCGGCTAGGGGTTTTCGAACCGAGAAGATCGAACTGACCCTCTACGGGCGCTGCGCGGACTGCGCTGCGAATGATAATATAATCCCGCGCACCAAGCACTAATCCTCCGTATCCTGAATTCTCTCAACATTTGGCAGCTAAAAGGCAAAGGGAGGGTCGGCGTGCCATGTCACGCCGCTACCTAGGAAAATGCCGCGGCCCGCACGGGGCGTTGTAGCGCCGGCACAAAAGCTGGCGACCCCGGCGTGGTTTTTCCATCGTGGTTACGATCGGGGGAGGGTCGGCGTGCCATGTCACGCCGCTACCTAGGAAAATGCCGCGGCCCGTACGGGGCGTTGTAGCGCCGGCACACGGGCCGGCGACCCCGTCGGTCCTTTGGGTTACGGACCCTCATGGTTACGGCCGGGGAGGGTCGGCGTGCCATGTTACGCCGCTACTTGGGATACTGTTGCGTCGGCACACGGGTCGGCGTGCCATGTCACGCCGCTACCTAAAATAACGAAATATTTTGTAGGCTACCGAAGAGAGTGCTCTTTGGTAGCCTGTTCTGTTGGGTAACACCAGCCAAGGCAGAGTAAAACACGAACATTATATATGAAACACTATTTAATCATTCGACTTTTTCCTTGACAGAGAGCCTCACCTAGGCTATATTCGAGTGGTAAAGGATCGGCAAGTAGTGAAGTGCAAGTAGTGAAGTGCAAGTAGTGAAGTGAATAAGGGAGGTTGCAAAACTCGCATGATAGAGCGCTACACTGTGCCCGAGATGAGTGCTATCTGGACCCTAGAGGGCAAGTTTCGACTGTGGCTCGAGATTGAGATTCTCGCCTGTGAGGCTTGGAGTGAACTTGGGGTCATACCGAGCGAAGATGTCCAGTTAATCAGGGAAAAAGCAAGGTTCAACGTCGAACGCATTCTAGAGATTGAACTAGAGACCAACCACGATGTGGTGGCTTTCACCCAAAGTGTCAGCGAGAGCCTCGGTGCGGAGTCTAAGTGGGTGCATTACGGGCTCACCTCTACCGATGTTGTTGATACGGCCCTCTCCCTGCAGGTAATCCAGGCTCTTGATATAGTGGACGAGAAGCTCGCAGCCCTGGCCTTGGCGGTCGGGACTAGGGCGAAGGAGCATAGAAACACGGTCATGATGGGGCGCACCCATGGGGTGCATGCCGAGCCGACCACTTTCGGGCTCAAGCTGGCGGTCTGGTACGCAGAGCTAGCGAGGCATAGGGAGCGCCTGGCCTTAGTGCGCCGCAACATGGCGGTGGGCAAGCTTTCGGGTGCGGTGGGTACGTATGCCAACATCAATCCCTTTGTCGAAGATTATGTCTGCAGTCACTTGGGGCTGTCGCCTGCCTTAGCCGCCACGCAGACCTTACAGCGGGATCGCCACGCTAGCCTGGTCTCGGCCTTGGCCATCCTTGGTTCTTCCCTAGAAAAATTTGCCACCGAGATACGCGCCTTACAGAAGACCGAGGTGCGCGAAGTAGAGGAACCCTTCGGGCGGGGGCAAAAGGGTAGCTCCGCCATGCCTCACAAGAGAAACCCCATCATGTGCGAGCGAGTGGTAGGCTTAGCGCGGGTGCTCAGGGGCTATGCCTTGACGGCGATGGAAAATGTGGCCCTCTGGCATGAGCGTGATATTTCTCACTCGTCGGCAGAGCGCATTATCTTGCCCGATGCCTTTCATCTCACCTGCTACATGCTCCAGGTGCTCACCAAGGTCATGGAGGGCTTAAAGGTCAACAAGGACAACATGCTCACCAATATGGCCCTTTCGCAGGACTTGGTGTATTCACAGCATATCTTGCTCTTCTTAGTGGAACAAGGATTGTCGCGCGAGCAGGCCTACGCGTTGGTGCAACAACTGGCCATGCGAGCTTGGGAGGAGCGGACGAGTTTTAAGGAACTGGTGCTCACGGATGAGTTTTTGCTTGCCCGCCTGGGCAAAGAGAAGCTCGGGGCGGCGTTTGACCTTAATTATCATCTCAAACATGTGGACTACATTTTTAGCCGCGTAGGGTTAGACTGACCAGTTGGGGATAAACTTCGGGGAGGGTTATTGTGGAAAAGCGCGCGCTCCTGTACGAGGGCAAGGCCAAGATGGTGTACCAAGTTGACGACCCGGACCTCTGCCTCATCTATTTCAAGGATTCCGCAACTGCTTTTAACGCTCAGAAAAAAGGCGAAATTGCCGAAAAGGGCGCCCTGAACAACGCCATCTCGGCGCACTTCTTTGCTCTTTTGGCCAAGGAAGGTGTCGAGTCGCACTTCATTAGGTCTCTCAGCCAGCGGGAAATGCTGGTCAGGAGATTGGAGATAATAAAAATTGAGGTTGTGGTGAGAAACATTGTCGCCGGGTCACTCGCTAAGCGCTTCGGATGGCCGGAGGGCGCCGTCTTGGCCGAGCCAATAATTGAGTACTACTACAAGGACGATTCTCTCGGCGACCCCCTGGTGAATGATGACCACCTGCGTGTCCTCAACCTAGCTACCGCGGCCGAGCTGGCCACCATCACTCGACTGAGCAAGCAAGTAAACGGGGTACTCAAAGACTACCTAGAAACAAAGAATATTTTGCTCGTGGACTTTAAGCTCGAATTTGGCCGCTCCTTAGGCAAAATCATCCTCGGGGACGAGATTTCACCGGATACTTGTCGCTTCTGGGATGCCACCACCAAGGAGAAACTCGACAAAGACCGCTTTCGGCGCGACCTCGGCCAGGTTGCCGAGGCCTACCGCGAAATTCTAGAGAGACTGCAAGGAGGCCAAGACAGTGTACAAGGCTAAGATTTATGTCACCTTGAAGGAAGGCGTGCTCGATCCACAGGGGCAGGCAGTGCGCGCGGGGCTTATCAGTCAAGGTTTTGCGGCGGTAGAGGATGTGCGTATCGGCAAGTTCATGGAAGTGGTCGTAGATGCCCATTCCGCCACCGCGGCCCATGCCGTGGTCAGGGAGATGTGCGACCGCTTGTTGGCGAACCCGGTTATAGAAGACTATACCTTTGTGCTGGAGGAAATGGCATGAGGTTTGGCGTCGTAGTCTTCCCGGGGTCTAACTGCGATGTGGATTGTCACCACGCCGCCGGCACCGTGTTTGGGCAGAAGGCAGAATATGTCTGGCATGAGGAAAGAGATCTTTCCCGCTTTGACTGCATCATCTTGCCCGGTGGTTTCTCTTACGGCGACTACCTGCGGGCCGGCGCGTTGGCGCGTTTTTCGCCCGTCATGGGGGCGGTGGTCGAGGAGGCCGGCCGGGGCAAGTTGGTCTTAGGCATTTGCAACGGTTGGCAAATATTGCTTGAGGCGGGCCTACTGCCCGGCGCGATGCTCAAGAATAATCATCTGCAATTTCGCTGTGAGACGCGCTATGTGCGCCTTGAAAACAGCAACACGCCCTTTACCTGTACCGGGCACGATGGGCAGGTGCTCAGCCTGCCTATCGCCCATGCTGAGGGGAACTACTTTATCGATCAAGTTGGTCTAAAAGACTTAGAGGCACAACGACAGATAGTATTTCGCTACGCAGACAGCAGGGGTCAGGTCAGCCGGGAGGCCAACCCGAACGGGTCGCTGGGGGGAATAGCCGGCATCATCAATAAAGCAGGCAATGTCCTCGGCATGATGCCCCACCCCGAGCGAGCTACCGAAGAAATTCTTGGTGGTACCGACGGCAGACTCATCTTTTCATCTATCTTGCAGTGGTGGGGTGGACAATGACAGAGCACTACCTAGAGCTACAGGACATTGATCAAGCCCGTTCCATGGGGCTTAGGCCGCCAGAATGGGCAAGGCTCCTCGCTGTTCTTGGACGCCGGCCTAACCTAACCGAACTGGGTATGTTTGCGGTGATGTGGTCTGAGCACTGCAGTTACAAACATAGCAAAACCGCCTTACGGCAGTTTCCGACCGGCGGCCCGCAGGTCTTGCAGGGACCGGGCGAAAATGCCGGCGTGGTAGATATTGGTGATGGCCAGGCCGTGGTGTTTAAAATCGAAAGTCACAACCACCCCTCGGCCATTGAACCATACCAGGGAGCGGCTACCGGCGTGGGTGGCATAGTGCGCGACGTCTTTACCATGGGCGCGCGCCCCATTGCCCTCCTCAACAGCCTGCGCTTCGGCGACCTAAGTAGCCCCAAGCAGCGCTATCTTTTCGCCGGTGTGGTTGCGGGCATTGCCGGGTATGGCAACTGCCTGGGTATACCCACCGTGGGCGGTGAGGTTTACTTTAATGATAGCTACACCAACAACTGCTTGGTCAATGCCATGTGCGTGGGGTTAATTGACCATGACAAACTGACCCGCGGCAGAGCGCAGGGCTTAGGCAGCCGCCTGATTCTCATTGGCGCGCGCACCGGGCGCGATGGCATCCATGGGGCAACTTTTGCCTCGGAGGCGCTCGGTGAGCACTCTGTTGCCCGCCGCCCCGCAGTGCAAGTGGGAGACCCCTTCATGGAAAAACTCTTGCTCGAGGCCTGCCTAGAGCTCATCGAGGCCAAAAGCATTCTTGGCATGCAGGATTTGGGTGCGGCGGGCCTGACCTCGGCGTCGAGCGAAATGGCCGCACGCGCCGGCAGTGGGGTTGAATTGGATGTCGCCTTGGTGCCCTGCCGCGAGAAAAGCATGAACCCCTACGAAATAATGCTGTCGGAGTCCCAGGAGCGCATGCTGCTCGCGGTAGAACCGGAGCAAGTGCCCTTGGTTCTCGCTACTTGCGCGAAGTGGGGGCTCACCGGTACCGACATCGGGCAGGTAACAGCAGACGGCATGGTCAAGGTGCTGTTTAACGGAATGGTAGTGGCCGAGGTGCCGGCCAGGCCTCTGGCCAGCGAAGGCCCGGTGTACCATCCCCTGGCCGCCGAGCCACCCTGGCAGGCTCTGGTCACGTCGCTCAATTTGGCCGCCATCCCCGTGCCGGAGGATTTGACGGCGGTGCTAGGCCGGCTTTTGGCCTCGCCTAACATCGCCGGCAAGGAGTGGGTCTACCGCCAGTACGATCACTCGGTGCGCGGCGACACTGTGACCCTGCCCGGTTCGGATGCGGCGGTGCTGCGCATCAAGGGTACCAAGAAAGGGCTGGCTATGAGCGTGGACTGCAATAGCCGCTATACCTACCTCGACCCCTACCGGGGCGGGGCCATTGCCGTGGCTGAGGCGGCCCGCAATGTAGCCTGTAGTGGGGCTAAGCCCCTAGCCATAACCAATTGCTTAAACTTTGGCAGCCCCGAGCGGCCGGAAATTTATTACCAGCTCACGCGGGCGATTGCCGGCATGGCCGCCGCCTGTGAGGCCTTGGGCACGCCGGTCACGGGCGGCAATGTCAGTCTTTACAACGAAACTGCAGGTCAAGCAGTGTTCCCTACGCCCACGGTGGGCATGGTGGGGCTCTTGGCGGATGTAGAAAGGCGCGTGACCACCGCGTTCAAGCAGGAGGGGGATGTTATCTGCCTCTTAGGAAGCACCCTCGAGGAGCTGGGGGGCAGTGAATATCTCAAGGTAGTGCATAACTTGGAACGAGGGCTGCCCCCAACACTCGACCTCGCGGCCGAACGCCGCTTGCAGTCGCTCTTGGTGGCGCTGGCCGAAGGGGCCTTGCTCTCCTCCGCCCATGATTGCGCTGAGGGAGGTTTGGCAGTGGCTGTGGCCGAATCAGCCATCCAGGGTGGCTTAGGGGTAAGTATCGACCTCTCGCCTTTAGCTTCCATGCGTAAAGATGCCCTGCTTTTTGGCGAATCACAATCACGGGTGGTCGTTTCTCTCGCGCCCACGCATTTTTCCGCCGTAGAAATGCTAGCCGGCGCTATGGGGGTACCATTCGTGTGCCTAGGCCGGGTCGAGGGCGATGTTCTTTGCCTAGGCCAGGGGCAAGAAACAATCATCAGGGCAGATGTAGCCTCCTTGGCTGAGCTATGGAGAGGAGCCATCGCATGCCACATGTCGCCGTAGACGATAAGCTGCGGGAGGAATGCGGCGTACTGGGCATCTTTGCCCGCGGGCTCGATGTGGTGCGACTTGGCTATTTTGGGCTTTTTGCTTTGCAGCACCGCGGGCAGGAGAGTGCCGGTCTAGCCGTCAGCGCGGGCGAGGGCATTGCTTTGCATAAGGGGCTGGGCCTAGTGTCCGAGGCTTTTAATGAAAGTCATATCGCCGCTCTCGCCGCTACCAATCCGCACATCGCCCTTGGCCATGTGCGCTACTCCACCGCCGGCCCTTCCGACCTAGACAACAGCCAACCCCTTTACGACAGCGGGGACTACGACCAGGGGGACGGTTCCCCTAGTCGAACCATTCCCTTGGCACTGGCCCACAATGGTAATCTCGTCGGCATGGAGCGGCTTAAGGCCGAACTGGCGGCGCAAGGCGCGGTCTTTGGCACGACCAGCGACAGCGAATTGATTCTCGTGCTCTTAAGGCAGTATCTCACAGCTGATCTCAAAGAAGCTTTGATTATGGCTCTAAATAAAGTGCGGGGCGCCTACAGTCTGGTTTTGTGCACTAATAACGAGCTCATCGGGGTGCGCGACCCGCAGGGGTTTAGACCCCTCTGCCTGGGGCGCATTGGGGATGGGTATATCCTCGCTTCGGAGAGTGCGGCCATCGAGGCCCTCGGTGGCGAGCTCTGGCGCGATGTCGAGCCGGGCGAGATGGTGGTGATCGATGACACCGGGGTGCATTTTAGCCGCTTTGCGGAGGCAAAGCCAAGCTCGTGCATTTTTGAATATGTCTATTTTGCCCGTAACGACAGCATCATCGACGGCCAGAATGTTTACGAGGCTCGCGTCGCCTTGGGCCGACGTTTAGCGGAAGAACAGCCCGTTATAGCTGACCTAGTGATCAGTGTGCCGGATTCGGGCACCCCGGCAGCCATCGGTTACGCCGCTTGTTCGCAGTTGCCCTATGTGGAAGGCTTGGTCAAAAATCGCTATGTGGGGCGCACCTTTATTCAGCCGGGGCAGGCGCTGCGTGAGCTCAAGGTGCGCCTCAAGTTCACCCCGAACCCGAGCGTGGTGCGGGGGAAGCGCATAATCATCATCGACGACTCCATTGTGCGCGGCACGACCATGAAGTTGCTCGTCAGCACCCTTCGGCAGGCAGGTGCAAGTGAAATCCATGTTCGCGTGAGCTGTCCACCCTACATTGCGCCTTGCCACTTTGGCATTGATACCCCGTCAACGGTGGAGTTAGTGGCTACGCGCTACGACACGGAGGGTATCCGCCGGATGATCGGAGCGGACAGCCTGGGGTACCTGAGCAAGGAGGGCATGCTTAAGGTGCTTGCGGGCGGGCAGCGACAATTTTGCCTCGGATGTTTTACCGGGGAATACCCCCTGCCCTTGCCCCATGAAGAGAGGGCGGAAGCGAGACGGGCAGAGGAGGATTGGGGTGATGTGCGTGGATAAACCACAGGGCCTGACCTACAAGCAGGCTGGGGTGGACGTGGCCGCCGGCAATCGAGCTGTCAAGCTGATAGAGCGAGCGGTGCGGTCCACCTTCCGCCCTGAAGTGCAAAGCGACATCGGCGGTTTTGGCGGGCTCTTTGCCCTCGGCCGCTATAACGAGCCCATCTTGGTGTCCGGAACAGATGGGGTGGGCACCAAGCTCAAAGTCGCCTTCATGATGAACCGGCATGACACTGTGGGCATCGACTTGGTGGCCATGTCGGTCAACGATATCTTGGTCAGTGGGGCCGAACCTCTTTTCTTCTTGGACTACATTGGCCTAGGCAGGCTCGAGCCGGAACAAGTGGCCGCCATCGTCAAGGGGGTGGCCGAGGGTTGCCGAGAGGCCGGCTGTGCTCTGCTCGGCGGCGAGACGGCCGAAATGCCCGGGTTTTACCAGCCCGGCGAGTATGATTTGGCGGGGTTTGCCGTGGGCGTGGTCGAGAAAGAACAGTTGGTCGATGGCCGACACATCAAAGAGGGGGATGTTTTGCTTGGCCTAGCCTCGAGCGGCCTCCACAGCAATGGGTATTCCTTGGCGAGAAAGATAGTATTTGAGGTGGCTAGATGCGGGTTAGCTGATTTCGTCCCCGCGCTCGGCACGACGGTGGGGGAGGCGCTGCTCAGGCCGACCCGCATCTATGTGCAAACAGTTTTACCCCTCGCGCGCGCGGGGCTGATAAAGGGCATGGTGCACATCACGGGCGGCGGGTTTACCGAGAACATCCCGCGGGTCCTAGGCGAGGGACTGGGGGCCGAGATTGTGGCTAATAATTGGCCGCGGCCCGCTATATTTTCGTGGCTGGCCGAGCTCGGCCAAGTAGCCGAGGAAGAAATGTTTCGCACCTTTAATATGGGGATCGGCTTCATTATGGTCGTGGCGGCCGAAGACGCTCTGCAGGTAGCGGACAAGCTCGCTTTGGGGGGAGAAACATGTTACAGCGTGGGCCGGGTGGTTCGGGGTGAGGGGGTGAGCTTCTGCGTCTGGCAGTCTTAGTTTCGGGGGGCGGCAGCACTCTGGCAAACATCATCGACGCCATCGCCGGTGGTTCTCTCCATGCCGAAATTGCCCTCGTAATCAGCTCGCGCCGCGAGGCTTTGGCGTTAGAGCGGGCCAAGCAACATAAACTGCCTCTATTGGTCATCCGCCCGCGGGACTTTGCCTCGCCCGCGGACTTTGATGCTTGCCTCTGTCAAACCTTACGCGAGGCCGAGGTTGATTTGGTGGTCTTGGGAGGGTACCTCTCCATGCTGGGGCGAGAAACCGTCAGCGCTTTTTCGGGGCGCATCATGAATATTCATCCCAGCCTGCTGCCTGCTTTTGGCGGGCGCGGCATGTATGGGCTAAAGGTCCATAGCGCGGTCCTGGCCTATGGTTGCCGGGTTAGCGGGGCGACAGTGTTCTTTGTTGACGAAGGAGCAGATTCTGGGCCCATCATCCTGCAGGCTGCAGTGCCGGTTTTGGCGGCTGATACCCCGGGTTCTTTGGCGGCGCGGGTGGCCCAAGTAGAAAAAACTCTCTACCCGCAGGCGATTAAGCTCTTTGGCGAAGGCAGGCTGGGCCTAGAGGGGCGAAGAGTGAAAATCAGTGAGGTGCAGGACAGATGAAAAGGGCTCTCATCAGTGTGTACGATAAATCTGGCGTGGCCGATTTGGCGCGGGGCTTAATTGAACTAGGGTACGAAATTATCTCGAGCGGTGGCACGGCTTCCTTGCTCCGTGCGCACAGCATTGCCGTCACCGAAGTCCGAGCGGTGACTGGCTTTCCGGAGATGATGGAGGGTAGGCTAAAGACACTGCACCCACTAATCCACGGCGGCATCCTCATGCGCCGCGGCCATGAAAGCGATGAGGAGAGCGCCAAAGCCCATGGTCTTTCACCCATAGATATCGTGGTGGTCAATCTCTATCCCTTTGCCGAAACTGTAAGTGGCGAGCACAGCCTGACGCAAGCCATCGAAAATATAGATATCGGCGGGCCCGCCATGGTGCGGGCAGCGGCCAAGAACTATGCTTTTGTAGCCGTAGTCACCAGCCCCAAACAGTATGGCGCGGTCCTCGGTGAGTTGCGTGAGCATGGCGCAGTCTCAACATCCCTAAGGCAAAGGCTCGCCGCCGAGGCGCTCTTGGCCACCGCCTACTACGACAGCATCATCAGTCAGTACCTCTGGCGAGCCTTTGGTGAGAGCGCATTACCCGCACAGATGGGTCTGCCCCTTAACTTGGTTCTGCCTTTGCGCTACGGCGAAAACCCGCATCAAGAAGGGGCGCTGTATGCCACCGCCCTCGCTCAGGGTGGGTTGGCCCGCGCCGAACAACTGCAAGGCAAGGAATTGTCTTACTGCAACATCGCCGACGCGGACGTAGCCTGGGCCGTGGTCAGCGAGTTTACCTGCCCGGCGGTTGCGGTCGTCAAGCATGCCACTCCCTGCGGCGTGGCAATGGGCGAAACGATCCATGAAGCCTACCTAAAGGCCGAAGCGGGGGATCGCATCTCTATCTTTGGGGGTATCGTCGCCCTTAACCGCGAGGTGGACGAAGTAACAGCAGAGGCCCTCAGCAAGATATTTCTCGAGGTTGTGGTCGCGCCCTGTTTCACCGGAGCAGCGCGGCGAATCTTGGGCACAAAAAAGAACCTCCGCTTGCTCGCCCTAGACGATAGTGCAGAGGGGGAGGCAAGGGCCGCCGGGGGTAACTGGGAGGTGCGGAGCATCGCCGGAGGCTACCTCCTGCAGACGCCCGACACTTGGGGCACGACAGAGCAATGGCAGGTGGTGACCGCGGCCCAACCGACTCCGGCCGCAGAAAGTGACCTTTTGTTTGCCTGGGTGGTGGCCAAGCATGTCAAATCTAATGCCATTGTCATCGCCAAGGGGGGAGCGACCATCGGTATCGGCACCGGTCAGCCGAACCGCATCGATGCTGCGCGCCAGGCGATCGAGCGCGCCGGTGCAGGAGTAAAAGGGGCAGTGCTGGCGTCGGAAGCCTTCTTTCCTTTGCCCGATGTGCTCGAGGTTTGCGGCCGAGCGGGGATTGTGGCGGTCATTCAACCGGGTGGGGCGCTCCGCGACGCGGAGTCCATAGCCGTGGCTAATGCCTATGGTCTGGCCATGTTGCATACCAAGGAGAGGCATTTTAAACATTGAGCATAGATAGAAAGGCGGTACTATGATGCGGGTGCTCATACTCGGCAGTGGGGGCAGGGAGCATGCTCTCGCTTGGAAAATCGCCGCGAGCCCACTTTTGCAGAAGCTTTATATCTCTCCGGGTAATCCGGGCACCGCGGAACATGGGGAAAACATCGCCGGCGACATTCTAGACCCAGAGGCCGTGTTGAAGCTCGTGCAGACACTCGGCATTGACCTCGTGGTCATCGGGCCCGAAGCTTGCCTGGCTGCCGGAGTGACCGATGCGGTGCGTGCCGGAGCGCCGGGGTGCCGGGTCTTGGGGCCGCACCGGGCGGGGGCGCGCCTCGAATGGAGCAAGGCCTACGCTAAGGATTTTATGAACAAGTACGGCATACCCACCGCAGGGCACCTGGTATTTTCTGATAGGGCGGCGGCGGCGGATTACCTAGCGGATTGCCCCTTACCGGTGGTGGTGAAAGTCGATGGGTTGGCGGCGGGCAAGGGGGTGGTGGTGGCTGGGACCCGTACCGAGGCCCTGGCCGCCCGAAGCATCCCGCCCCTCGAGCAACCGATGGTGGTGGAGGAATTTTTGTCGGGACGGGAGGTCAGCGTGCTCGCCCTCACTGATGGCCGGCGTTATCACCTTCTGCCGCCGGTACGGGACTACAAGGCCCTAGAAGACGGCGACCGGGGGCCAAACACCGGGGGCATGGGGGCATACTCGCCGGTGCCGTGGATAGGCCAAGATGAGCTCGCCGCGATAGATTCCATTGCCGCGAAGACTTTGCGGGGCCTTCTATGGGAGGGGTTAGATTACCGCGGCATTATCTACCTCGGGCTGATGATCACTGGGGAGGGCGTTAAGCTCTTAGAATACAACGCGCGTTTCGGCGACCCGGAATGCCAGGTGCTCATGAGCCAACTAGAGAGCGACTTGCTGCTCTACCTTAGTCAGGCGGCGAACGGGATGCTGCCTGAGGACCCTCCGGAATGGTCGACAGATAGTGCCTGCTTGGTGGTAGCCTGCGGTGGAGATTACCCCCACTTGCCGTCCTTTGGTCTGCCCATTACGGGCATCGAGCAGGCACGGGCCGCGGGCTGCTTGGTCTTTCAGGCGGGAACAGCGCTTAGCGATGAGCAACTGGTCACCGGTGGCGGTCGCGTGCTCAATGTCTTGGGGAGAGGTGCCGGCATGGAGTGCGCTCGCCAACGGGCTTACCAAGGGCTTGCGGCCATCTCGTTTCCTAGCATGCGTTTTCGCACCGATATTGGCGAGGGGGTAGTTTTATGACGGCTCCGCAGGTGGCAGTAATCATGGGCAGTCAATCGGATTGGCCGGTGATGCAGGCGGCATGCCAAATTTTAGATGAAATGGCCGTAGCTTACGAAAAAAGAGTGGTTTCGGCGCACCGCACCCCTGACTTGTTATTTGCCTTTGCCGGTGCCGCCGGCGACCGGGGCATCAAGGTCATCATCGCCGGGGCGGGGGGGGCGGCGCACCTGCCGGGGATGGTGGCCGGCAAGACCATTCTGCCCGTAATCGGTGTACCCATGCCGAGTCTGCACTTACAGGGGCTCGACTCGCTCCTCTCCATTGTGCAAATGCCCGCCGGCGTTCCGGTGGCTACGGTGGCGATTGGGGCCGGCGGAGCGAAGAATGCGGCTCTCTTGGCTTGTCAGATTCTGGCCCTAAACGATTGCACTTTGCGCGAGAGATTGCTCGAGCGCCGGCAAGAACTTGCCTTACAAGTAGAGAGGCTGGTGCTCGAGTGAAAAGCCCGTCTTTACCGCTGCCGCCGGGCTCGACCATAGGCATTCTCGGCGGCGGGCAACTGGGGCGCATGACAGCCATGGCCGCCAAGTCCATGGGCTACAAAGTGCTCTGTCTCGACCCCACTCCCGCCTCACCCTGCGGGCAGGTCTGCGATGGGCAAGTTATTGGCTCGCTAAGTGACCCGGCGGCGGCTTTCGCCTTGGCTCGCCAAGCAGACCTTGTGATCTATGAATTCGAAAACATCGCGGCCGAGGTCATTCGCGCTTTGGAGGAGCATCATCATGTCCCTCAGGGCAGCCGTATCTTGGCGATTGCGCAAAACCGCATCTTAGAAAAAGGCCACTTAGTAGCGCATGGCTTCCCCGTGGCTCCTTATCGGGTGGTTCATGCCGAGGAAGATTTGGCGGCGGCCGTAGCCGAAGTTGGTCTGCCGGCCGTACTTAAATCGGCCACGGGAGGCTACGACGGCAAGGGTCAGCTGGTCATGCGCGACGGCAACGGGCTGAGCGCGGGGTTGGCCATGGTGGCTCGCGGCGGCTCATGGGTGGTGGAGGAGTTTATCGAGCTGGTGCAGGAGGTCTCGGTTATTATTGCCCGCCGGGCCTCGGGGGAGAGCACTCTCTTTCCCATGGCCGAAAATAGGCATCGCGAGAATGTCCTCTCCACAACTATTGTGCCGGCCAGGGTAAGCCAACAGGTAGAACAAGAAGCGCTCGCCTATGCCTTGGGCATTGCCAACTCTCTCGATTTAGTGGGGATCCTGGCGGTGGAGATGTTTGTCACCGCCCGCGGCGTAATCGTGAACGAATTCGCCCCACGTCCGCACAACTCTGGGCATTTTTCACTCGGGGCCTGTTATACCTCGCAGTTTGAGCAATTTGTGCGCGCGGTAGCCGGCCTCCCCCTCGGTGCAACAGATTTGCTCTACCCGGCGGTCATGGTCAACATCCTCGGCCGGGACATGGACAGTGTCCGCGAAAATTGGGCGACTCTCCAACTGGCCGGCCAAGTACATCTCTATGGCAAAAGCGGCGCCCCCGAAGAGCGCCGCAAGATGGGGCATTTGCTCCTGCGCACTACTGACCCGGAATGCGCCAAGAGCTGGGTAGAAGGTGTTTTGCGGCGGTCTATAGTATAATAGTGCCTAGGAAAGAGGTGCTAGCAGTGAAATTTACCAAGATGCATGGCCTAGGCAACGACTTCATCATTGTCGATCTGTGGGAAGAATGTCTAAGCGTTAGCCCCCAGCGCCTCGCGCCAGCCATCTGTCATCGCCACTTCGGGGTGGGGGCCGATGGTTTGGTGCTCATCCGTCACTCGACGCGGGCCGATTGTCGGATGCAGATTTTTAACGCTGACGGCAGCGAGGCCGAGTCATGCGGCAATGCCCTGCGGTGCGTGGCCAAGTATGTCTACGAGGCCGGGCGCGCGCGAGGGGATATGGTCACCATCGAGGCCTTAGCCGGCATTTACAGCATAGAGGTTATCCCCCGTGGTCAGCAGGCGGACCTTTTAAAAGTAAACATGGGTGTGCCGCTCGTTGCGCCGAGCAAGGTAGTCGTAGTTACCCTGCAGTCTAGCTATGAAGGTCTGGTGGTGAACACCGGCGTTCCCCACCTCGTCATCTTTGTCCCTAGTCTCGCCGGCGTGGACTACATGGGGGAGGGGCGGCAGATTGAGCGGCATGAGCTTTTCCCCGAGGGTGTTAATGTAGATTTTGTCGAAGTCATGCGGCCGGATTTCTTGCGGCTCGTGGTGTGGGAACGAGGGGCAGGTGCCACCTTGGCCTGCGGTACCGGAGCCAGTGCCGCCTTAGTTGCCGCGAACCTGCTGGGTTTCTCTCCCCGCGCGGCCACGGTCGCTCTCCCCGGCGGGCAACTCCATATCGAGTGGAACCACGATGACGGCTGCATTTACATGCTCGGTCCGGCGGAAAAGGTGTTTAGCGGTGCCTACCACGCGGTGGAAGGACGATAGGTCCTAGGAAAGGGTGACTACCTTGGCCGCCTGCTCGAGGGCTTCGATAATGGCATACATATTGGTAATTTCGCCTATAGCCAGGCTATCCTTCAGGCCATAGAAGTCGAGGCACAGGCCGCAGGTCTTGATGGTGAAACCTTTGGCGGCAAGGCGCTCGAGGCTCGGCAGGTGCAGAGAACCTTGGCAGGTTAATTTGGCACCGGCGTTGACAAAGAGCAAGGGCCCCGGGGTGTTTTGGCTTTCGCTCAGGGCGTAGAGGTAGGTCTTCATCAGTGTTTGGCCGAGAGTTCCGTCGCCCCGCCCGAGTTCATCGGCGGCGATGAGGTACGCCGTCGGTGCGCCGGCGTTTGTCCACGGGAACCGTTTCTCTGGTGGCTCCGCGCGCTCCGGCTGCCCCTCGGTCTTGGTAATGACGATGCTGAAGATCCCGCCTTCTTCGCTCACGGTGGTGGTACAGCCCTGGCTCCTGGCAAATTTAAGGACATTTTCGCGCGATATGGGGTTGTCCACGAGGCAGGTTAGGCTGCCGCCTTCGAGTTCGGCGAGGGCTTTTTTTGTTTGGATAACCGGCTCGGGGCAGCTAAGACCGCAATTGTTGATGACTTTCATGGTATTCCTCCTTCATGTCGGTATGGTATAATTTGTGATGGTGATATTTTGATGGTTGGTGATACGTGTGGACAAAGAAAAAATCCTGCTTTGGGGTGCAGAGAAAATGCAGCAGGCCGACGCCACTCCCTTAGAGATTGGCTACCGGTACTACCATGGGCTGCGCACCGCCGCTCTGGCGGGTGCTTTAGCTAGGGCGATGGGTTTAAAGGTAGATGCCGAGGCCCTCTACATCGGCGCCTTCCTGCATGATGTGGGCAAGGCCGAATGCAGCGGTTTCGGCCACGGCCGAGGCGGCAAGGAAGTAATAGAGGCCGAAATACCGCATCTCTTTACTCCCGCTGAGTTAGCAAAGGTCACCGACATTGTCGCCAACCACTATCGGCGGCCATGTCAGGGGGGGAAGAATAGCGACAGGCATCCCTTCTCTGCCGAAGTGCTCCTCGTGCAAGATGCCGACGCCTTAGATCATTTTGGCAGCAGCGCTGTCTGGCTGGCGTTCCACTGGTCAAAACACCAAGGGCGCAATCAAAGCCAGACCATCCAATTTTATCACAACGAGGACCTTCTGTGGCGGCAACGCGCCTTGGCGGGGCTGAACTATGACTTGAGCCGCCGTGAGATGGAATATAGGCTAGGCCGCATTGATGAGTTTTTTGCCCACTTTGCCAAAGAAGAGGCGGGGGCATTGACCATGCCCCCGCTCACCTGCCCATGATTAATCCTTCACTATTTCGACTAGGGCCTTGAGCGTCCCCGCTAGGCCGGCGAGGTCGCTCGGTATAATAATCTTCGTGGCCTGACCTTTGGCGACCTCACGCAGGGCATCAAAACCCTGGATGGTCAGCAAGGCCTGGTCGGGGTTCACACTCTTGAGCATGCTCAGTCCACGCGCCCGCGCCTCATTGATTTTGATTATGGCCTCGGCTTCGGCCTCGGCAGCGAGGATGACTTGCGTTCTCGCTCCTTCGGCCTCGAGGATGGTGGCTTGTTTACGCCCTTCGGAGATGAGGATATTGGATTGGCGTTCGCCTTCGGCGGTGAGGAT
>JAGXSS010000052.1 GCA_018334055.1 Peptococcaceae bacterium | reverse complement strand
GGTGAAAAGGTGAGGTAAGAGCTCACCAGCGGCCTGGTGACAGGTACGGCTAGGTAAACCCCACCCGGAGCAAGACCTAATAGGGGAGAGTTAAGAGCTGCCCGCTCGTTCTCCCGGGTTGGTCGCTATGCGCACTGCGGTGCGGACGAGGCCCCTGGCAACAGTGGCCCTAGACAGATGACTGCTGCCGCGCAAGCGGTACAGAACCCGGCTTATAGATTCACTCGACAAAAGCTGACTCTGATATTAGGAGTCAGCTTTTATATTCTTCTCTGCGCAATATGGTAAAATACAACGTAAGCAGCTGCTATCGTCTGCGTCCAGTCTTGCTGTACGGATTGAAGGAGAGGGCACATAATGAAAGTTAATGCTAACCCAGCCAAAGGTATGAGAGATTTTTTGCCCAGCGAGGTGCGGTTAAGAAAACACCTCGAAACGACCATTGCCGACGTCTATGAGCGGCAGGGCTTTGCTCACATTGAGACCCCGGTCTTAGAGAATATCGAAATGCTCACTAAGAGCGAGGGCGGCGAAAACCTGCAGTTAATTTTCAAAGTGCTCAAACGACGCGACAAACTGCGCCTAGACACCAAGGAGCTGTGTGAGGCTGACCTCACCGACCTCGGGCTTCGCTATGACCTGACTCTGCCGTTGTCGCGTTTTTATGCCAAAAATCAGGACAAGCTACCAAGTCCCTTCAAGGCTCTGCAAATCGGCACTGTTTTTCGGGCCGAGCGGCAACAGAGGGGGCGGTATCGCGCGTTCACCCAATGTGACGTAGATATCATCGGGGACAGCAGCACTATGGCCGAGTGCGAGGTAATTCTGTCCACCATTAAGGCCTTGCTGGCGTTGGGTTTGCGCGACTTTAAAGTCAAAATTAGTGACCGGCGCATCCTTGCCGCAGTTGTCCACCACTTTGGCTTGCCAGAAAGTAGCCTAGCAGAAATTGCTGTAATTCTTGACAAGGCCGATAAGATCGGCTGGCCGGCAGTAGAAGAAGAAATGGTCAAGCTTGGTCTGCCGGAGGAAGAAGTTAAGGCATTGCTGACGACCATATCCGAACTGACCATTGATAAACTTGGGGCAGTCGGCGTCCCTAGCGACACCTGCCTCGCCATGCGGCAAGTCATCTCGGTCATCACCGAGCAAGCCGGCGGTAGCTATGAATCCGCCTTTTGCCCTACTTTGGTCCGTGGCATGGGGTACTATACGGGCACGGTCTTTGAAATTGAAGCTACCGAACTCGGCCTGGCCATTGCCGGTGGTGGACGCTATGACCGCATGATCGGTCAATGGCTAGGTCACGACGTCCCCGCAGTGGGTTTTTCCATAGGTTTTGAAAGGATTCTTCTTCTGTTGCAAGAAAAGGGCTTTGTTCCACCTAAGATGAACCGCTCGATTGCTTATTTATATCAGAAAGACCTCGACCCAATTGATGCTGTCATCACCGGCGCGGACACGCTGCGGCGCGAAGGCCATAACGTCAACGTGCTACCCCTCCACAAAAAACTAGGCAAGCAGCTCAGCCAGCTAGAATCCACCGGCTATGACGGTTACTTTCTTAGCGGCGGGGTGGAGGTTAACTGGTTTATGGGTTCGAGATAAAGTCCGAGCGAGAAAGGGCACGCTGCTGGGTAGGTAGCCGCGTTGTGATTGCGCGCGTGCCCTGGCTCTGCTATAATCCCGACAAGAGGAAAGGGGATTTTTTATGTCGGTAACCATGGAAAAAATAGTTGCGCTGTGCAAGGGCCGAGGCTATATTTTTGCCGGGTCT
The DNA here is from genome assembly GCA_018334055.1 of Peptococcaceae bacterium. Classification (GTDB taxonomy): domain Bacteria; phylum Bacillota; class UBA994; order UBA994; family UBA994; genus BS524. Next base: position 123,370 of record JAGXSS010000052.1, on the reverse strand, counting down.
GAGATTTATGGGGGGCTCGCCAACACCTGGGACTACGGCCCCTTAGGTGTCGAACTAAAGAATAATATTAAGAAACTCTGGTGGCAAAAGTTCGTCCAAGAATCGCCCTACAATGTTGGCCTCGACTCGGCCATTCTCATGAACCCCGAGACTTGGGTGGCCAGTGGTCACGTGGGTGGTTTTTCTGACCCCCTCATCGATTGTCGGGCCTGCAAAAGTCGTTTTCGGGCGGACCACCTCATTGAGGAAGTTGCCAAGAGGAGTGTCGATGGGTGGTCGCAAGCGGAATTACGGGCCTATATAGTCTCCGAGGGCATAAAGTGCCCGAAGTGCGGTGCGCATGATTTTACGGACATAAGGCAGTTCAACCTTATGTTTAAGACCTATCAAGGGGTTACAGATGATTCTCGCGCTGAGATCTACCTGCGCCCCGAAACTGCCCAAGGAATTTTTGTAAACTTCCGCAATATCGCACGTACCACGCGGCGCAAATTGCCTTTTGGCGTAGGACAAATCGGCAAGTCCTTTCGCAACGAAATTACCCCCGGCAATTTTATTTTTCGTACGCGCGAGTTTGAGCAGATGGAGCTCGAATTTTTCTGCCGGCCGGGCACAGATTTGGAGTGGTTCGCCTACTGGCGTGCGTTTTGTCATGAGTGGTTGCTGATGATTGGCCTCAAAACAGAGAGTGTCCGCCTGCGCGACCATGCCAAGGAGGAGCTAAGCCACTACAGCGCGGCCACGACCGACATCGAGTACCGTTTCCCCTTTGGGTGGGGAGAACTCTGGGGGATTGCCGACCGCACGGACTTCGACTTAAAGGCACATATGGAGCGGTCCAAGGAGGACTTGCGCTTTCTTGACCCAGAAACCAACGAGAAGTTCGTGCCCTATGTCATTGAGCCTTCCCTGGGGGTGGAGCGTTTGGCCCTAGCTCTCTTGGTCGATGCTTACGATGAAGAACAGCTTTCCGAAGGCGATTCTCGTGTGGTGTTGCGATTACACCCGACCATTGCCCCGATCAAGGCCGCTATTTTACCGCTCAGTAAGAAATTAAGCGGCGAAGCCGAGAAGGTTTACCACAGCCTCGCCAAGCAATTCATGGTGGAGTATGATGATGCCGGTAGCATCGGCAAGCGCTATCGCCGTCAAGATGAAATCGGTACGCCTTACTGCGTCACTGTCGATTTTGAGACACTTAACGATGGCGCAGTTACCGTGCGCGAACGCGACAGTATGAGCCAGGTGCGTCTACCCATCGCAGAAATTGCGGCCTACATCTTGGCCAGCATGCAGGCATCTTCGCCGTCAGTCGGGTGAGTTCGAGAAAGGGGCATAAACCATGGCCAGAGTATTTTCCGGCATTCAGCCTTCGGGAGTTATCACCTTGGGCAACTATCTTGGGGCATTACAGCACTTCGTGGCGAGACAGTATGAGCACGAGGCCTTTTACTGCATAGTAGATTTGCACGCCCTCACTCTCCCCAAGGACCCAGCGGTGCTACGCGAACAGGTGAAAATTCTGGCTGCGGTGTATCTGGCGGCAGGGATTGACCCGCAAAGGGCGACTTTGTTTGTGCAGTCGCAGGTGCCCGAGCATAGTGAGCTGGCGTGGCTCCTGCAGTGCATGAGTTACTTAGGTGAGCTTAGCCGCATGGTTCAGTTCAAAGAAAAGGCGGAGGGCAAGGACAGCGTTGCCGTTGGCCTTTATACATATCCGGTCTTGCAGGCGGCGGACATCTTGCTCTACGACACTTCACTGGTGCCGGTGGGGGAGGACCAAAGGCAACACATTGAGCTCTGCCGCGATATTGCCTTGCGTTTTAACCAAAGATTTGGGGATGTGTTCGTGGTGCCTGAGCATCAGGTCGCCAAGTTAGGGGCGCGCATCATGTCCTTAGATGAGCCGACGAAGAAGATGAGTAAGTCAAACCCGGTACCGGCGAGTTACATTAGCCTGCTAGACACCCCTGAGCAGATCCAGAAAAAGATTATGCGGGCGGTGACCGACGTCGGGTCAGAGATAAAGTATGACCCCGAGCACAAGCCCGGGGTGTCCAATCTCTTAGTTATAAACTCCTTGTCTAGTGGCCGTTCGATGGCCGTGTTAGAGGAGATTTTTGCGGGCCGGGGCTACGGCGATTTGAAGAAAGACACCGCGAGCGTGGTTATCGCCGTGCTAGAACCCATTCGTCGCGAGGTCTACAACATTCTGCAGTCCACTGATTTGGACGCGGTGCTAGCCGAGGGGGCTGCCAAGGCCCGCGCGGTGGCCAGCGTTACGCTGCGCCGTGTGCAAGAGGCCATGGGCGTGCGGTAGGGGCTACCACCTGCCGCCGGCACCGCCGCCGCCCGAGCGCCCGCCACCAAAGCCACCGCCACCAAAGCCACCGCGGTTGTTGCCGCCAAAGCCACGCGAGCTCCGACCCATGCTGTGCCCAAGGAGAAACCAGAGCATGCCGCGCCCTCCCCTCGTCATCATGAGCAAAAGGAAGATGACGAAGAAGGCAGCACCCCCGAGCATGTTCGTCAAAGAAGCCTCACCTGTTCCCGGTAGGGCGACGCCCGTGGCATCTATTTTGACATTGTACTCGCGCTCTAGGCGTGGCACAATGCCGTCGGCACTTAGGAGTGCCAGCGCTAAGCCATCATAGAAGCGGCCTTCGCCAAAGGCGGGGGTGATGTACTGCCGTATGAGACCGCCGAGGTAGCTATCGGGCAGCAAACCCTCGAGGCCATAGCCCGTGTGAAAACGAAACTCGCGCTCGCGCAGGCTGACCATAATGAGCAATCCGTTGTTCTTGTCTTTCTTACCGAGGCCCCACTCAGTGAAAAGTTGCTGGGAGAAAGTAAAGGCATCTGCTCCGCCGAGGTCAGGCACAGTGACCACGACCATCTCGGCGGTGGTCGCCTGTTCGATGCCTTGCAGCACCTGGGTGAGGGCATCTCTTTGGGAGGCAGATAGCAAGTTGGCATAGTCATTGACGAAGGTCAGTTGAGGTGGCCGTGCCGGAACTTGTCCCACTGCCGCACTGGGCAAGAGAACTAAGAACAGCACCATTAAGGCCAAAGCCAAGGCTCTTTTCATGGTCATCTCCCCCAGAAATTAGTTGCCAAGATTGACACGAGGGGCTTGCTCAGCGCCATCGGCGGCCTGAAAGTACGGGCGACTGGCGTAGCCAAACATGCGGGAGAGTAGCACGGCCGGAAAAGAAAGGATGCGCGTGTTGTACTGCCGAACTATCGCATTGTAGTTGTCGCGTTCGACGCTGATACGGTTTTCTGCGCCGGCTAATTCGTCCATCAAGCGGCTGACGGATTCTTGTGCCTTAAGTTGGGGGTAGTTCTCCATAACGACGAGGAGTCTGCTTAAGGCTCCTTCGAGTTCGTTGCCGGCGGTGACCCTCTCGTCAACTGTGCGGGCGCCGGCCATTTTGGCTCTAGCCTCGGCAATATTGCCAAAGACTTCTTGTTCATGCGCCATATGTCCCTTTACTGTTTCTACTAAGTTAGGGATGAGGTCAAAGCGTCGCTGCAACTTGCTCTCAATGACTGCATACTGGGCGTCGACACCCTGAGACAGGCTCACAAAGCTATTGTATGAGCCCGCCAAGAAAAGCCCCGCGACGGCAATTAAGCCGACAATAACCAGTAAAACTCCGAGAATGCGCCCTTGTTGGTTCATTGTACTCACTCCTCATTGATGATTGTTGCCGCTACAAGCATACTACGCAGGAACAGACCCTAAGTTTCGATGATTTTGAGGTGAATTGTTTGGATGCACGACTAGTTTCGTCGGTGGCCTTGTTAGTTGAAAAAATGTGTGGCGATGACTTTCAGCAACTGACCCTCGCTAGCGATGAGCGGCACTTAATCATTCGCCCCATGTGGGAGAGGGCCAGCTTCATGGTCACCCCTAGGGAGGGAAGGGCAGAGGAAGTGCCTGGCTCGAGTCTCTTAGCTTTCTTGACATCCACCCTCCATGGGTCGCAAAACATTACTCTAGAGTGCGCCCTGCGCAGCACCCTCACTGTTTTGACCTACCATGGGGGAAAACTTAAATTGCAAACGCAAGCCCAACAGTTTCTGAGTGCGGAGAAGGTGGTGGCTGGCACGCGTCAGTCTTTCATCAAGGCGGCGCAGGCGAAAAAATTGCTGACCGCTATTGGCATCATGGGCGCAAACGGCGAAATCAAAGGGGATAAGCGGCGCAAGTATTACCAGGTTGATCGTTTTGTGGAGCTCTTGGCCCATATGCTGCTATCCTGGCCACAGGGAGAGGAACTTGTGGTGCTTGATTCCGGATGCGGTAAGTCGTACTTGTCTTTTGCCCTCAATTACTACCTCCATGAGGTACTCGGCAAGAAATGCTACTTCTTGGGCATAGATAGCAATGAAGATGTCATTAAGGCCTCAAAAAGCATACAACAGCAGCTGAACTATCGCAATATGGAGTTTACCGTAGCGGACCTAGCGGATTACACGCCCATGAAGAATGTCAACATGGTCCTCAGCTTGCATGCCTGCGATACTGCCACCGACCACGCAATTGCGCTTGGTCTCTACCTCCAGGCACAGTTCATTATTGCCGTACCGTGCTGCCAAGCGGCCTTGACCGAGGAAATCGACTACGGGTTCTTACAGGATGTGGCGTTACACCCTGTCCTCAAACAGCGGCTGGCGGACACAATCACCGATGGGTTGCGGGTTTTAGCGCTCGAGGCAAGGGGGTACAAGGTAAGCGTGGTGGAATATGTCTCCCCACTGGACACCCCCAAAAACATTATGATCCGCGCCGAGAAAGCCCAGCACAAAGAGAGAGAACTCCCCTACAGGGCGTTAAAACAGCAATTGCGGGTAACCCCCTGGATTGACCGCATACAGAGATGAATATTTTTCGCCCGACGAAGGAAAATCGGCCTTGCCGCCTAATAAGTTAAGTGAGGCAGAACAATTCTGGGAGGTAATAATGTGAAGCGACCCTTGCAACAGAACGACTTGCTAAAAATGCAGTTTCTTTCGTCTCCGGTCATATCCCCCGATGGAGCAGACATTGCCTGCGTCAAGACGCACATTGACAGCGAGACGATGGAATATCGTTCGCATATCTTTGTCGTGCCGACCGACGGGGGTGCGCTACGTCAGTTTACGGCAGGCGGCAAAGTTGAAACCACGCCGCGTTTTTCTCCTTGCGGCACAAAGATGGCCTTTGTTTCAGACCGTAGCGGAGATAAACAGGTCTGGGTGTTAAACTTAAAGCGCGGCGGAGAGGCAGAACAGGTAACGACTATGCGCTATGGTGCCGCCAATCCTACTTGGTCTCCTGATGGCCAAAGCCTGGCCTTCGTCTCTCGCTCGGCGCAAGGCGAGGAAGCGTGGCTGAGTAAGCCCCGCACAGCTGCAGATAAGGAAAACGAAGAGAAAAGCCGTCGCGAAGAAGCTGTGGTAGTTGAGCGCATCAAGTACAAGTCGGATGAGAGCATGGGGCTCCTAGATGACAAAACAAGCCATGTCTGGGTCATTAACATTCAAGGCGGTGCCCCGCGCCGCTTGACATTTGGCGATGCGGACTACCATGACCCCCAGTGGTCGCCCTGTGGGGCCTATTTGGCCGTGAGTAGTAATTGCGATGCCGATAGAGAGTTTTCTCCTTACCAAAGCGATATCTATGTGCTCACGGTGGAGTCTAGAGACATATTGCGCTTGACTAGGACGCCCGGTCCGGCGGCTCACCCAACATGGTCGCCTGACGGAAAAAAAGTGGCTTATCTAGGCCACCAGCATGAGTATCGTTCCGCGACGCTGCAGCGCATCTGGCTGGTAGGGCTTGAGGGGGGAGAGCCTGTTTGTCTTACACGGGGCTTTGATCGCAGCATAGGTGACCAAACCAACTCCGATTGCCGTTATGGTGAAGGCGGCGATGCCTTGGTCTATGCCCCAGACGGCCAGCGCCTGTACTTCTTGGCCAGTGACCGTGGGGACACCCATGTCTACGTCCTAGAGATAGCGACCCAAACGGTGGACCAAGTTACCCGGGGGAGGCGCCACGTGCAGGGTCTCACCTTTGATCAAGCGGGCCAGACTGCCGCCGTGTGCGCAGCGACGTTCTTGCGGCCGGCCGAGATCTTTGTGCTTCTGGCGGATGGTAGCGAGAGACAGCTCACCTTCGTCAACCAAGCTTTGCTTGACGAGGTCGACTTGAGCGAACCGGACGAATTCTGGTACAAGGGAGTGTCCGGATGGGATGTGCAAGGCTGGTTGATGAAGCCGACTAACTTTGCCCAAGGGCAGGAGTACCCTGTAATTCTCGAAATCCATGGCGGCCCACACACGCAGTATGGCTGTTCTTTCTTCTACGAGTTTCAGCTCCTCGCCAACAACGGTTTTGGGGTGCTCTTTACTAACCCCCGCGGCAGTCATGGTTATGGACAGGACTTTGTGGATGCTGTACGGGGAGATTACGGCGGCAATGACTATGCCGATCTTATGCTCGCGGTAGACCATGTAGTCAAGTTGCCCTGGGTGGATAAAGAGCGCCTTGGCGTGACTGGGGGCAGCTATGGTGGTTTTATGACGAACTGGATAGTGGGCCACACCAACCGTTTCAAGGGCGCGGTGACCCATCGCAGTATTTCTAACTGGCTGAGTTTCTATGGCGTTAGCGATATTGGGTATACATTTACGGAGTACGAGCTCCTTGGTAACCCTTGGGATCATGCCGCGTTGCTTCTCAAGCATTCGCCGATTACCTACGTCAAGAATGTAGTGACCCCGACTTTAGTCCTCCATTCTGAGCAAGACATGCGTTGCCCCATTGAGCAAGGGGAGCAGTTCTATGTCTACCTCAAGAAGCTCGGCGTGAAGACCCGCCTAGTTCGCTTTCCGGGGTCAAACCATGAACTGACCCGCAGTGGGAAGCCAAAGCTGCGCCTTGAGAATTTGCGCCAGGTGGTCGGTTGGTTCTTGGAAACAGTAAAGTAGGCTACTGCTCTGTAGTTGTGGCAAAGACAAAATCCTTAACTTGTTGCAGGTTGTTGCCTAGCCAGACCATGGTGTGGTGTCTGTCTAGGGCGGCCTCGTCCTGCCGGGGGTCGGCGTTACCGGTGTAGTGCTCACTTAATCCAAATAGCCCACGCAGGAGTTGGCAATACCAGAGCCTAGGCATTTCGAGGTAGTCGGCAGGGGTGAGATTAACCCCTGTTTGTTTATAACCGCGTAAGATTTGTGCCGCCAGTGTGTAGTTGAAAGTGCCCTGGTCGAAGCAAGTAAAGCTAATCACTCGCATCAGCTCCAGTGAGGGGAAGGCATAGCAGGTCTGGTCAAAGTCAAGCACCCCGCTGACCTGGCCGTTTTCGTTAAAGATGATGTTGTCGAGGTGGTAGTCCCCGTGAATCGCCTGGCGGGCTAAGTGGAAAAATTGCTCAGGCGCAACGTCGAAGCTTTGCAGAGCTTGAATGCGGTAAGTCAAAGAATTGAGGGCGAAAGCATCAAACTCGTCCTGGCTCTCCTTGGCTTGGACGGTCTTTAGCAAATCGAAAACGCGCGGCAGGGTGGCTTGGCTGCCCTTCCAGAGCGTGTTCGAGAGCTTGTCGGCGGTGGGAAAGTTGCGCAGGTTCTGATGCAGCTTGCCTAGCATTTGCCCTAGGCTGTAACATTCCAACTGACCGACCAGCCGTCGGGGGATGTTTCTGCCCGGTATGAATTTAAGTAGCAAGTAGCGACAGTTGTCAAGCCACAGTAGCTCTTGTTGGTCCTTGGTAGGTATGACTTGCGGCACCGGAAAACTGAGGGGAGCGAGGTAATTGGTCACCTCGAGACCGTCACGAATTCGCTTGTCAAGAACGGCATCGCTGTAAACCTTGAGGCAGTAGGAAGAGCCGTCTTTCGCGGTGACTTTATAGGTGCGATTGATGCGCCCGGTGGTCAAAAGCTCGGCCTCTTTGACGACCAGAACATAGTAGGCGCTGAGCAGTTCTTGTATGTCCATGGTTGTCCTCCTGTCAAAGGTTTTAATCTTCCTTCGACCTTCGACGCCATTTGCTAAAATCCTTTTTATTCAAGGCTGAGTGGGAGCATGTCACGGGCGATGCAGCTTGAGGGCGAAGGCGAGCACGTAGAAAACCAAGGCAGTGCTTACTCCCGCGCCCATAATGCGTGCCACGGAACCTTCTATGCCGAGACCGAGGACAATTAGAGTTGCAAATAGTGCTGCGGCTGCTGCCATCGCTCCGCGCAAGATGATGCTAAGAGCGGCCCTAGTTCCGCCGGTTATTTTCAGCACGGCCACGAGACCGAGGATCGCCCCACTGCTGATGCCGACAATAACGGCCAGCACGGCGGCGACTATGCCCAAAGAAGGGAACAGGCGTGACAGGACAACGATTGCACCACTACTGAGTAAGGTGCTTATAGCCGCATTTCGGGTTGGAATAAATGGTTTCCCCAGCCCCTGTAATGTCGCCGTGGTGATGTGCTGGAGATATACTAGCCATGCCACCCATCCGAGTAATGAGAGCAACCGACCAGCCTCAGGCACCCCAAATAAAATTTGGCATAATTCTGGGCCTACGGCAACGAACAGAATGCTGGCTGGGAAGCCGAGGAGCAGGGCATACCTTAATCCACGCAGAAAATGTTGCTGCTTTTGCGTAGGGAGGGAGGAGTGGGTGCTCTCGGCAATGGCCGGCAGCAGGTTGCTCGCGAGGGGGAAGGTCAGCACAGCCGGTAGAAACAGAGCACTGACGGCCATTCCGGTCAGTTGTCCGTAGGCTATTGCTGCTTCGGTGGCTGTGTAGCCCATGAACCGCAGCGAGCGGGGGAGAAGTACATTGTTGAGGGTGGCACTGAGGGCGAGAAAGATACGCCCGGTGGCTACGGGTAGCACCATTCCTACTAGCGGAGCCAATTGCACTGGGGCCGCCTTATTGGTCCGCCGTAACGTCAGCATGACCATGATCGCCATGCTGATTAGGCCCACCATTTCACCGCCGGTATATCCCACTGACAATCCGGCGGCCATGGTGGGCAGCGGCGAAGAACTCAGGCGCGAAATAATTAGTATGGAGAAGGCGATGTGCGCCGCTTGCTCAAGAAAGAGGCCGATAGCCACGAGAGACATGTAGCGCATGCCTTGGCAGTAGCCACGCAGTGCGCCACACAGCGCGATGATGGGCAGCGCTGGAATGAGAGCCAGTAATGGCATAAGGGTCCTTTCGTCTTTGAGTAGGTCAACGGCGATGAGGTGCCTAGCCAAAAATAGTGCCAGCATGCTGAGGAAGCCCGTTAGGAGGGCGATAGTGCATCCCGATTTAAGGGTAGAGATAATACCACTCGGGTTTCCTCGCTGGCGGTGGTCAGTAGTAATTTTGGCTACGCCAACCGATATCCCTGCGGTAGCCACGCCAGCGATGCCCGTGTAGAGGGGAAAAGCCATCTGGTACAATCCTAGGGCCTCTTGTCCCACTGCCCGTACTAGGTAGGCACGAAAGGCAAACCCAGCCAGGCGGTTGATAAGCGCGACTGCGGCCAAGACTGCGGTTCCACCAAGCAATGAGTTTTGGCGCAAGACATTCCCTCCTTAGAAGGTGGCATGCTACCGCAGCATGCTAACAATAAGTATTAGCGTATATTAGGGTGTATTCTTGAATCCACTGCACAAAGTAAGGAATCGTAAATTCTATCGTCTGAAATGAGCGACTATATGCGGCGGAGAGGAAAAGGGCAAGCCAATGAGGAAAAGAACAATATGATTATGAGGGGGAGGGGTCAACATTTGAGCGAAATTAGGTACGCTGAGCGACTAAAGAACATGCAGGGAAATGTGATTCGCGAAATACTAAAGCTAACCCAGCAGCCAGATATAATTTCTTTTGCCGGTGGCTTGCCCTCGCCGGATTCGTTTCCGGTTGAGGTTTTGGCAGAAATTGCCCGGGAGGTCATCTTAGATAAACGCGATATTCTGCAGTACGGTACCACGGAGGGGTACCTGCCTTTGCGGGAGTTTATCGCCGGGTGGGTTAAGGGCATTGGCATAGAGGCTACGACTGAGGAGGTAGTGATTACCTCGGGCTCGCAACAGGGCATAGACCTCATTGCCAAGGCCATGATTGACAAAGGAGATACTGCCGTGGTGGAGAGCCCCACCTACTTGGCGGCTATCCAAATATTAAAGACCTACCAGGCGAACTTCGCGGTCGCCCATGGTGACCACGAGGGAGTAAGTGTTGACGAGCTAGAAGAAACTATTGCCCGGGAAAACCCAAAAATAGCCTACTTAGTCCCAACATTTCAAAATCCAACCGGCATCACCCTCAGCTTAGAGCGCAGGAAGGCTGTGGGAGCCTTGTTGGCTCATCACAATACGGTGCTGGTGGAGGATGACCCCTATGGCCGTCTATCTTTTACCGATGAAGTGATGCCGGCTATCAAGGCCTACGACAGTAGTCAGCGTGTGGTTTATTTAGGGAGCTTTTCCAAGCTTGTTTCTCCCGGACTCCGCCTAGGGTTTGCGGTGGGAGAACCGTCATTGCTTCGTAAGATGGTTATTGGCAAGCAGGGTGCGGACGTGCACACCAATAATTTGGCGCAAGCCATGGTTTACGAGTTCTGCCGCCGCGGGCATCTTGAGCCGCACATTCAGAGCATCCGCACTCAGTACGGACACAAACTAAAGGTGATGCAGGACTGTTTAAAAGAGCTCCCTGCGCACATTAAGTGGACATCTCCCACAGGCGGACTATTCATTTGGGGGGAATTGCCCCAGGGAATGGATGCTGGGCAACTGCTTGTGGCGGCAATCAAAGAGAAGGTCGCGTTTATCCCCGGCGAAAGCTTCTTCGTGGAAGGTGGGCACAAGCATACCATGCGCCTTAACTTTAGCAATGCCACCCCGGACAACATAAGAGAAGGTATGAGACGGCTCAAAGTGGCCCTTCAAAATTATAGATAAAATCTCAGGCAGGGGAAGGGTTTGTCTACTAATGAAGGCTGTGCTCCTCGGGGTTAATGCAAGTTTTTCTCATACCAGTCTGGCTGTCCGCTACTTGGCTGCTGCTTGCCTAGAGAAGGGGGTAGCTCTAACCGTGGTGGAGGCCAATATCAATGAGCGTGCCGAAAACATCGCCTTGCGCTTGCTAGGGGAAGAACCGGCTTTGTTGCTTTGCTCAGTATATATCTGGAATCGCAACCTAGTCGAGGACGTTTGCACGCGTCTCTCCACTATGCTGCCGGAGTTAATTGTTGTCTGGGGCGGCCCCGAGGTCAGCGGGAACCCAGCCAATTTGTTCGCTAAACTGTCCTTCCTCGACTATCTATGTCAGGGTGAAGGCGAGCTCTTGATGCCACATCTCCTGACTGCCCTGCGCGAGGGGCGGGTACCTAAGCACACCGGAATTAGCACCCGCGAAAACCTAGAAGTAGGGTCTGCCCAGGTCAAAAATCTAGACGAGTTGCCGGACCCTTATGATGGCGAAGAGAGCTATTCCCCGCACAAGTTGTATTATTTTGAAACCAGCCGTGGCTGCCCATACTCCTGTGCCTACTGCTTATCGGCAGGAGGCGACGGGGTAAGATTTATGTCCGTTGACCTGGCGAAGCTGCGCCTGGCCTCCCTCAGTGCGAAGGTTGGACTAATAAAATTTGTCGATCGCACTTTCAATGCGGACGCGCGGAGAGCGCGTGAACTATGGTCGTATCTCTTAGAATTGCCCGGGAGTTGTCGCTTTCACTTTGAAATCTGCGCTCATCTCTTAACTGAGGCTGATTTTGCCCTGCTCGCCGACCCGCGGGCCAAGCGCTTTCAATTTGAGGTGGGGCTGCAGACTACTTCCCCGGAGGCTCTAGCACTGATTCATCGTCATATGAGTGCCGACCGCGTGCTCGAAAATGTGCGCCGGTTAGTTGCCGCCGGAAATGTAGAAGTGCATCTTGACCTCATTTGTGGGCTGCCCGGGGAGGGTTTGGCGGATTTCATGCAATCCTTCGATGCTGCGCTCGGCGCACTGCCGGACCGCCTGCACCTAGGCTTTTTGAAGGTGTTGCCCGGCACTTCGCTGTCCTCACTCATGGACGAGGGGGATTATGGGGTGTTGCCCTATGCACCCTACGAGGTGTTGCGCGCTCCGGGTATGTCCCCGCAAGCTTTCCTCAGGGTCAAGAAAATGGAGCAGGCCTTGGAGCGTTTCTACAACTCTCGTCGGAGTCGGCAAGCTGTCTTGTATGCCCTGAAGCACACTCAGCCTAATGAGCTCTTTGCCTCACTCTTAGGAAGTTCCTTGGGCGAGGGGTCGCCGGAAGAAGCGCTCTGCTTCGCGCTGGCTACCAAAGTGCCTGACCGATACTTACTACAGGAGCTTTGTCGGTTTGACTTTCTAATGCATGAACCGCATCGAGAAGTACCGCCCTCCCTCATCCTTGGTGTGGATGAAGAAAGGCGGTTGCTCCGGGGGATTGTCTATGGAGACAAGGAAAATCTCTACAAGGTCTTGCCCCATCGTCGGGACGAAAAGCCGGGGGCAATTTTACGCCACCTGCGCCTTGGAACCTTTAACCCCGCCACAATGGCGCATCTGGGACTGGCGGGGCGCAGCGCCTGTTTGTTTGACCACACCCTCCCTCCGCGAGAGAGGGCCATAGCCGTTTTCTTAGATTACGATTAGACTTTTTCATAATCCGGTTTGATGCGAACCTTGCGTAAGAGGTTGGCATTGGTGACGACGGTGAGAGAACTAGCCGCCATGGCCGCTTCGGCTATGACCGGATGGAGGAGCCCCAGTATGGCGAGTGGGATGGCCACCAGGTTGTAGATAAAAGCCCAAAAGAGGTTCTGGCGTATTTTTCTAAAAGTGGCCCGCGAGAGCTTGATGGCGCTGACGACGGCACCGAGATTGCCACGCACCAAGGTCACGTCGGAAGCCTCAATGGCGATATCTGTGCCTGTGCCGATGGCGATGCCGACATCGGCCTGGGTGAGGGCGGGGGCGTCATTGATGCCATCTCCGACCATAGCCACCGTCTGGCCTTCACTCTGTAGTGCCTTGATGGCTTGCACCTTGCCTTCCGGCAAGACTTCCGCCAAAATGCGCTCGATGCCCACGGCCCGGCCAATGGCTTCGGCGGTGCGGCGGTTGTCGCCGGTAATCATCACCGGTGACAACCCCATTTTTTTAAGTTCTTTGATGGCCTGTAAAGAATCGTCTTTGAGGGTATCGGCCACGGCGATGGCTCCGAGTAACTCATGGCCCCAAGCGATCAGCATGCAAGTCTTGCCTTCAGACTCTAGCTCGACGACCTTGCTCTCGAGTTGGCTTGGGTCTATGCCGTGCTCAAGGAGGAGGTTGCGGCTACCAACTAAGGCCACTTGGCCCTCTACTTCTGCTTTTACGCCGCGACCGGTGAGCGAGATGAAGCGTTCGCTAGCCAGGAGCGCTAGGCCACGGGTTTCTGCGGCCTTGGTAATGGCCTTGCCGAGGGGGTGCTCGGAGTTAGCCTCAACACTGGCGGCCACAACCAATAACCGTTCTTCGGTAACTCTCTGTGGGTACAAGTCGGTTACGGCAGGTTTACCCTTGGTGATGGTGCCGGTCTTATCGAAGACAATAGTCTTAACATACTGCAAGGTCTGAATGGCATCGCCACGCTTGATGAGGATGCCGTTTTCGGCCCCGATGCCGCTACCTACCATGAGGGCGGTAGGTGTGGCTAGCCCCATGGCGCAGGGGCAGGCAATGACGAGTACGGCCACCGTTGCTACTAAGGCCAGCGTGAGAGGTGACAGGTGAGGGTTGACCCAAGGGATATAGGGCTTAGCCATTTCGAGTACCACGCCAAGTTGGTGTGGCCAGATTAGCCAGATGGCCAAGGTGAAGACGGCGATGCCGACCACAATGGGTACAAAGACGGAGGTGACTTTATCGGCGAATTCTTGAATGGGGACCTTTGTTCCCTGGGCATCTTCCACTAATTTAATCACTTGAGCGAGAAAGGTGTCCTTGCCGACGCGGGTAGCCTCGGCGTAGAGTATGCCTTCTTGATTCACCGTCGCGCCAATGAGCTCGTCGCCGATGGTTTTGTAGACCGGCAAGCTTTCACCCGTAGCCATAGACTCATCGACGCTGCTCTCGCCCTTAATCACTTTGCCGTCAGTCGGGGTCTTCTGCCCCGGGCGCACGACATAGATGTCGCCAACGCGCACCTGGGCTAAAGGTACCTCTTTCTCTTGGCCATTAATCAGGATGGTGGCGGTCTTCGCTTCCAATTGCAGCAGACGCTTGATGGCTTGCGAGGCCCGTCCTTTGGCCTTCGCTTCAAGGTAGCGGCCGGTGAGGTGGAAGGCCATAATCATGGCCGCAACTCCGGCGTAGTTTTCGATATGGATGAAGAAGGCGGCCAAGCCGCTCAGGTAGGCGGCAACGGTGCCAAGCGCAATGAGCGCATCCATGTTGGGGGAGAGCACTTTAATGGCTTTGTAGGCAGATTTATAGGTTGGTAGCCCAGCCCAAAAAAGCACGGGTGCGCCTAAGACTAACATACCGAGGTTGTAAATTTCTTTGCTCGGCCACATGGCGTCCATATTATGACCAGCGAACATTGACGGCAACATCCAGAGAATTATCGGCAAGGTAAAAGCCCACGAAACCCACATGCGCAAGGCAGCCTGAGCCTGCCGCACTTGGTCGTTGTCCACTGCCGGCAAGGTATCGTCCTCGAGCATGGCCTCGTACCCGAATGTCTTAATGCGCTCGATGATATCGTCTGGGTACAAAGCGCGCGGGTTGTATTCCACTACTGCTTTTTCCGTGGCCAAGTTGACGGAGGCACTATAGACCCCATCTGTTTTCCCCAGACCTCTTTCAATGCGGCTCGAGCAGGCGGCACAGGTCATGCCCTTGATAAGTAAGGAGATAGATTCCTTGTCCTCTTTGACGCTGTAGCCGACTTGCTCAATCTTCTCCCTGATGGACTGTGGAGTGATGAGAGTTGAGTCGTAGGTTATGCTCGCGGTTTCTGTGGCTAAGTTGACCGCGACTTCGGTCACGCCATTGACACGCCGGAGGACGCGCTCTACCTTGCTTGAGCAGGAAGCGCAGGTCATGCCGGTAATTTTAAGCGATATTTTGGTCAGAGAGTTTTCCATACGTCACCTTCCGTTAGTAGTACTTAATACCCCAGCGGGGTATACTGCAAGTCTAGCATTGCCGGTTATGAGTGTCAACAGCGTAAAAAAAGAGTGCCGGATGGCACTCTAGTTAGGGGTGGCTAGATCTTGCTGTTTCTTGATTTGCCGTAGGCGCTCCTGCCGGTCAAGCTGGCGCTTGCGTAGGCGGATGCTCTTGGGCGTTACCTCCACCAGCTCATCATCAGCGATGTATTCGAGGGCGCGGTCAAGGCCCATGTCGCGTGGGGTGGCCAGGCGTATGGCGTCGTCGGCGGCGCTGGAGCGGATGTTGGTCAGTTGTTTGCGTTTGCAGACATTGACATCGAGGTCGCTGGCGCGAGAAGACTCACCAATAATCATACCTTCGTAGACTTTTGTGCCCGGCCCAATAAAGAGTTCTCCGCGTTCTTCGGCGTTTTGTAAGCCGTAGGCGGTGGCCTCGCCCAGCTCATAGGCTAAGAGCACGCCGCTTGGGCGGCCTGGGATATCGCCGCGATAAGGGCCGTAACCGTCGAAAAGAGTGTTCATTATGCCATACCCTCTGGTATCCGTGAGCAAGTCATTGCGAAAACCCAGTAAGGCGCGCGAGGTGATTTCAAATTCGAGGCGAACGGAGCCTGTTACTTGGTGCTCCATATTGATGAGGCGTGCTTTGCGGGCACCAAGCTTCTCCATGACTACGCCCGTGTATTGCTCGGGCACGTCGACGGTGAGTAACTCTACCGGCTCCATCAGTTCGCCGTCAATTCTACGGAATATAACTTTGGGCCGCGACACGGCGAATTCATAGCCTTGACGGCGCATGGTTTCGATGAGGATGGCCAGGTGGAGCTCGCCACGCCCCGACACGTGGAAAATGTCGGGGGAGGGACCATCTTCAATGCGCATGCTGACATTAGTTAGGCCTTCCTTCTGCAGGCGCTCGCGCAGGTGGCGCGAGGTGACGAATTGACCTTCGCGGCCGGCAAAGGGACTGTCGTTAATCATAAAATCCATGGTGACAGTCGGCTCGTCGACAGCCATAAAAGGAAGCGCCTCTGGGCATTCCAGTGCGGTGACGGTGTCACCTAGCCCAACCTCGGACAGGCCGGCTATAGCCACAATGTCACCAGCTACTGCCTCAGGGTGTTCGGTCCGCTTGAGGCCCATGTACTGGTATAATCTAGCGATCTTCCCTGGGACAACGGTGCCGTCAACCTTAACGACCGCAACTGTCTGCGCGGCAAGCACCTTCCCCCGCGCGATGCGCCCGATGGCGATGCGCCCAAGGTAATCATCCCAATCGAGCGTGGTTACCGACATCTGAAAAGAACCCTCGGGGTCGCCGCTTGGAGCAGGCACCCGGGCGAGAATCGTTTCAAAGAGGGGAGTGAGGTCGACCCCGGGATCGCCGAGGTTGTACTTGGCTATGCCAGCCCGAGAAGAAGCAAAGAGGACGGGAAAATCTAGCTGGTCTTCGGTAGCACCTAGCTCGATGAAAAGGTCCAGGCACTTATCAAGAATTTCTAAGGGCTGGGCATCCTGCCGATCAATTTTGTTGATGACGACAATAGGCTGCAAATGTTGCGCCAGGGCTTTTTTTAGGACATACTTGGTCTGCGCGAGGGGGCCCTCGGCGGCATCGACTAAGAGCAATACTCCATCTACCGTGCTCAAAGTGCGCTCGACCTCGCCACCAAAGTCGGCGTGCCCGGGTGTATCTACTATGTTGATTTTTGTCCCCTGGTAGAATACCCCGGTGTTTTTAGCCATAATGGTGATGCCTCTTTCCCGCTCGAGGTCCATCGAGTCCATAACCCGCTCTTGTACATGCTCCTTAACATGGAAAATATGGCTCTGCTTGAGCATCGCATCGACTAAAGTGGTCTTCCCGTGGTCAACATGGGCGATTATCGCAATATTTCTTTTCACTTCTCAGGCTCCTTTATTGTACTCAGACATAAAATTATAGCCTAGTCTGCCATAGGTAGTCAAATATAATTGATCAGGCGCAGGCCTAGCGCCTGCGCCTGATGCTTAGTGGGTTTTGTTGACAAATGTAGAGCAGTCCGTGCCTTGCACGCTAGTGGCCTGAGGTCCCTGCACGGTGATGCTTGAGGCGACGCAATGATTGCCCTTGTGCCAGTGACGACAGTTTTCCACTACACATTTCACCCTGCCGATAGGGTTAGTAGTTGTGTCCAAAATGATCACCTCCTCCCCCCTTAATGTGCCTATTTTGCGGCTCCGACATGCACCCCTGGGGCAGGAATAGAGGGGTGTTTTCGCGAAATACCAAGAAAAAGTAAGGTAAGGGCGAAGTGATGAAATATGAAACAAGTCGTTGTGACGGCAACTCCTGAGATGCCCGTCTGCCTCCCTAGTTTTCGTAGTGCCGTGGGGGAGGGCGTTTCCGTGGCAGTGGTACCCTTGCCGTTTGGGGAGATGTCTTATGGGGATAGGGAGGACTACTGGCAAGCTATCGCTCGTGCCGATGGTTTGTTGGTGCGGACCGGTATCATCCCCTACGAATTAGTTAATAGTTGTTCGAGGTTAAAAATTATTGCGGTGCATGGTGCCGGAGTAGACCAGGTAGATGTCAGAGCGGCTACCGAAGCTGGGATTTATGTCACTAATGCCCCAGGCAGTAATGCCCAGGCGGTAGCAGAGCTGGTGTTTGGCATGTTGTTATCCCTCTGGCGACAGATACCGCAGGCCGACTACCTAGTTAGACTCGGGCAATGGGAAAAGGCCCGTACGGTCGGCCGGGAACTGGCAGGGAAACGCCTCGGTTTAGTGGGCTTTGGGCATATAGGACAGAGGGTGGCGGCCTTGGCCGCGGCCTTTGGTATGGAAGTCGTCTATTGGAGTCGTGCCCCCAAGGAGAGCAGTGTGGCGCGCAGGGTGAGCCTCGAAGAACTATTTCGATTCTCGCAGGTGGTGAGCATCCACTTGCCGTTGACAATGGATACTCAGGGGCTGGTAGGGCGGCGGCTGCTGTCCTTGATGCCTAAAGATGCGGTGCTCATAAACACTGCTCGGGGTGCGATTATGGTCGAGGCTGATTTGCTGCAGGCCTTAAACGAGGGGTGGTTTGCCGGGGCGGCCTTAGATGTGTTCCATGAAGAACCACTCGCGCCGCAGAGTCCTTTTCATAAGCTGCCCAATGTGATCCTGACTCCACACATGGCTGGGTCTACACAAGAGTGTCTGTCGCGCATTGCCCTAGTGACTGGGCGAGATGTGCGCGCTGTCTTACAGGGCACAGCGCCGCAATTTGCGGTCAATGCGCCCTGGCAACTGTAAACCATAATTACGTTTATGGTTGACAGTCAGCATCTCCTCCATTATGATGTGGCGGGAGGTGGGAGTATGAAATTCTCCACAAAAGAGATCAATCGCGTCGGTATTTTCGCCGCACTACATGTGGCTGCCGCAATGATGTTGCGGTATGGTGGCCCGGCGGTAGTGCCGTTTAGCCTAGTGCCCTTCATGGCTTTTTTGGCCGCCTTTACCCTGGGCGGCAGACTGGGCGCACTTAGTCTGGCTGTATACGCCTTGCTAGGGCTCATGGGAGTACCCGTGTTCGCTAGGGCGCCGTTTGGCGGCCTCACCTATGTGTTGCAGCCTACTTTTGGTTTTATTATCGGCTTTATCGTGGCCGCATACTTTGCGGGCCAGTTTGATATTAACACTCGTCGGGGAGCGGCCTTGGCGATGGTCGTCGGTGTAGCGGTTTTATACCTCGTGGGGGTGCCGTACTTAGTCGCGGTAATTCGCTTCTATTTAGGGCGGCCCTTTACCTGGCAACGGGCGTTTGAAGTCGCAGTGGCACCCTTTATTGTGCTAGACTTTGTGAAAGTGTTTGTGGCGGTACTACTGGCGAGGGCCATAAAAAAACGTTTGCCTTATATATCGAATTAGGCAAACATAAAAAATTAATCCACTGCAATAAATAAGTTTTACCTTTTTTATTCTTCTTGCCCTTAGTCCTGCACCCAGGACGACGGTACCGGCACCGTCGCTACGAAAGACGGGTCCCCCGTAGCAACGCACCAATGGTGCGTTGTCCATATTGGACCAACAAACGGGAATAGCCCGCGGGAAAAGGTGTTCCCCAAGGACGACGGTGTAATACACCATCGCTACGAAAAACTTGATTATCGGTCGTAGTGACATGCCATTAGAGTGTTATTTTAGCATATTTAAAATATATTACCATTGGGAACGCTTTATAGGCACCATTGCTTGGCTGTTTTATGATTTGTTGCAGCAGGGCCGGAGTTAGTGCGGTAGAATCAAAAAATCTATTACTACTAATACGTAAAGAACATTTCTTGGATTTTTGCCGGGTCCTGGGTGAGGGTGAGGGCGAGCATGAGCAGGACGCGGGCTTTTTGCGGGGAGAGGTTGTCGGCGGCGATGAAGTCATGCGGTAGTTGGGGCAAAATGCGGCCCGTACCGGTGCGACTGCCACGGACTATGACGGTGCCTTTTTGGTATGCTTCACGCAGGACCCTTTCAGCAGGTGGCGAGATGTGACCCGCGCCTGTCCCAGCTAAGATTATGCCCTTGGCCCCCGCCCCTAGCAGGGCCGTCACCAAGACTTCGTCCGCCCCCACATAGCCGAGGACTATATCCACTCGCGGTAGTTCCTGAAGCAGCGTGATATCAAAGGCGGTGTGCACGGTGTGACGGCGCGTAGGGCGGTAGTATATTTCTGGGTTGCCATTGTCAATCGTGCCTACGGTGCCAAAATCGAGAGCGCCAAAAGTGTCGAGTCGGTTCGCGTTCGTCTTCGTGACATCACGCGAGGCATAGATCTCATCATTCATGACTACCAGGACCCCAAGTCCAACCGCATGTTTGGATGCGGCCACGCGGATGGCGTTAACTAAGTTCATCGGGCCGTCGGAACTCAGGGCGGTGGCAGGGCGCATGGCCCCGACTAAGACTACCGGCTTTTCTGTTTTGACCACAAGATTTAAGAAATAGGCTGACTCTTCAAGGGTATCGGTGCCATGGGTGATGACTAGCCCGTCTAAATCATTTTCCTCAGTAAACATGGTATTGATTCGTTTGGCGAGTTTTAACCAGTGTGTCGGCGTCAGGTCAGAGCTCGGCAGGTTGGCGAATTGTTCGCCGCTTATGGTGGCGATGTTTTCGATACTGGGGATGGTGGACAGCAGTTCAGCTATGCTCAGCTGACCCGCTTTGTAACCCATGGTCTGGAGGGGTGAATTGCCTTGTCCGGCGATGGTGCCACCTGTGGCGAGGATGCGAACCTTGGGCAGTTGTATATTCATCTATCTGACCTCCTGCTGTCTTACCGTGACGTCACCGGCGGTGACTATTTTTTCTTCTCCGCTATCGAGGGTAATTATCAGGGCGCCTTCGCTAGAGATGTCCCTGGCGATGCCGGAATACTCGCCTTGCAGGGTATAGGCGGTGACGCGGCGGCCTAGAGTGTGGGAGTGGCGCCGCCACTTGCTATGAATTAGCTCCAGCTGTTCGTCTAAGTATAGTTCATAATTATCCTCTAAAGAAGCGAGGATACGGGCGAGCAGGGCAGCTCGCTTCGGCTTGAACCCGGCTCGGGAGAGATCGGTGGACTCTTGGTCTAAGGCCGCGGGGTGCCCGCTCACATTGAGGCCTATGCCGAGGACGACATAGTTGGTGTGGTCTAATTCGGCGCTTGTTTCGGCCAAAATACCGCAAAGCTTGCGACCATCTAAGTACACATCATTGGGCCATTTTAGGCTCACTTCCACCCCGAAAAAGGCGAGCGCCTCCACTACGGCCACTCCAGCCAAGAGGGTAATGCCATGGAGCCTACTGGGCGGAAAGGGTGGGTATAGGAGTACCGAAAACAGCAGGGCCTCGCCCGAGGCTGCGCTCCAAGTGCGGCCCCGGCGCCCGCGGCCGGCAGTCTGGCGGTCAGACGCTATGACCAACCCGCCACAATCCCCCTCGGAGCGTTCTGCTACCTGTTTGAGCAGGGCATTGGTCGAATCGCATTCCTCTAAGTACTCTATGTTCCTCCCTAGGTGGCGGGGGGTATACTCCCGGTGGACCAGTGCCTGATGCATGGTGTCTGGGCAGGCCACTAATCTGTAGCCTTTGCCGGTGATGGCTTCTATAGTGAAGCCAAGTGACCTGAGCTCTGCTATGTGCTTCCAGATAGCCGCCCGCGAAAGGGAGTGGGTGCGGGCGAGATCTTCACCGGATAAAAAATTGCCCGCGAGGAGCAGGGTCAGGACATGGTTAGTAGTGGGGTGCACAAGTTCACCTCCATGGTTCTCTAGTTTGGGCGGGCCTTAGTCAGGAGCAATTCCCCAAGTAGGACGGCGGCCTGTAGGGCATCAGGCTGTTGTGTCACCGGGTGTCTGTCTGTATTTGTGGCCAACAAGGTGTGAGCGAGCGGCGCGCCTAGGCAGCTAAAGAAAATGCGGCAGGCATCGGTAGTAATTTGTGCTCCTTGCCCATATTGGTCGGGTGCGCCCGCCGTCAAAACCAAAACTCCCGTGCGGTCACGTCTCTGGGGCAAGGGGTTTAGCCACAGGTGTTGGCAGCGGTCGATAACGCTCTTTAGTTGAGCTGTTACGCCATAGAAGTAGATAGGTGAGGCCAAAATGACCATGTCGCAATGCGCTAAGTGTGGGTAGAGCAGATGCATATCGTCATTTGTCGGGCAAGTTTGTTGCTTCTGGCAGCGATAGCAGGATAGACAGGGGCTAAGCGCCAGCCGGGCGACATGGAATTGGTGTACGGTATGCTGAGAGGCGAGGACATCGAGCAAAGCGCTGAGGAGTGCCGCAGTGTTACCGTTCGTGCGCGGACTGCCCTGAAGGGCTAAGATGTTCATGACCGACCTCATTTCGCTAGTCTCCTGCAAAGCTTAGCACTTTGCCCCGTCATCAGCAAGGGATAGCTTGAGAGGGCCGAGGAAACATGATATATTGTTGACATTGGAAGGAGGTGTTAAAATGGCGAAGTGGGTTTGTGTGGTGTGCGCCTATGTGTATGACCCGGCTCAAGGCGATTATGATAGCGGCATAGCACCGGGTACGGCCTTTCTAGATCTTCCGGAAGATTGGGTGTGTCCGCTTTGTGGCGTAGGCAAGGATCAGTTTGAGGAAGTAGAATAAATAATCAACAAACCAAGTAGGAGGATACGAGGATACATGAATCTCAAAGGAACAAAAACCGAGGCTAACCTAAAAGCCGCATTCGCAGGAGAATCGCAGGCGCGTAACAAGTATAGCTTCTTTGCCGAGCAGGCGAAGCGGGAAGGTTACGAGCAAATGGCCGCCATCTTCCTTGAAACCGCGGAACACGAAAAAGCGCATGCTAAACGTTTGTTCTTGCTTTTGCATGGGGCCGTGGGTGAAACTAAGTCGAACTTAAAAGAAGCCGCTGCCGGAGAAAATTACGAATGGACTTCCATGTACAAGGAGTTTGCCCAGGTCGCTAAGCAGGAGGGCTTCGACAAGGTTGCCGGGGTATTTCTCGAGATTGCTGCTGCGGAAGTCGAACATGAAGAGCGGTACTTGACCTTGCTTAAGAATCTTGAGGGGGGCAAAGTTTTTGCTCGCGACGAAGTCACGCGCTGGAAGTGCCGCAACTGTGGCTATGTACATAGTGCCAAAAGTGCTCCCCAGTCTTGTCCGGCCTGTGCGCACGGGCAGAGCTATTTTGAACTGGCTGTTCTGCCATACTAGCAAAAAACCCCGCTTGGCGGGGTTTTTTTGCTTTTTGGGGAGCATCAACGGAGAATAAGCCCCACCCGACGAAATGCTGCCTGCACCCGCACGTCGAGTGCAAATTGGGGGAAGGCCTCATCCCAGTTCTTGGCGGCGAATTGTTTCGGGTCTATGCGGCGCAGCCTTTCACCAAGACCGATTACATCTGTTCGGTACACGCCTTGGATCGCGGCGAGGCCGGCTGTAATCTCGCCTAGAATAACGACGGATAGGTCCTGCTCAAGCTGTTTGAGTAAGGGGAAAGTAATGCCCTCATCCTGGAGCGGCCACTGGGTCAAATTGCCATCCTGACTGACTATTGCGGTTAGGCCTGCCCCCTCGTCAGTCTCCCGCAGTTTATACCTGACCGAAGCGAAATTGACATGCTGGATGATGTTGCCCTCCTCTCTGGGGATAGTAATGATGGTATTTGAAACTGTCCCCATCAGCCAAGCCAGGCCGCGGCTTTCCTTAGTGTCAAGGGTGCCGACCATGCGGTCATCCACAAAGACGCCCGACCCTTTGAGGGAGATGGCCTCCGGAGGGCTATTAGGCTCAGGCTCTAGCAGCGGCAACAATATCTGGAGTTGCGGTCGATTGTGCCAGGCGATACGGGTGCGCAGAAATTCAGAGGGAGGGATTAGTCCGCTTTGCGCCCCTTGCTTGAGGAGTTCAAACATGTAGTCTGCCGGCATCTGCACGACTTTGGGTTCCACCATGAGCAAGTCTTCGGCCTTGCCTAGTGCTACAGCCAGGTGCACTGTGTCGCGCACTTGGCGTTCGCGCGCCAAAAAATCAATCAGCGGACCGATGCCTTGTAAGGCGTAGGCCTCGCCCACAACAACTACCTGCAGGTGCCCCAAGAAGGCCTCCCGGCCCAGCATGGCCGGCATTTTAAAGAGACCTTCCGCTATGGAGG
This sequence comes from Peptococcaceae bacterium, assembly GCA_018334055.1. GTDB lineage: Bacteria > Bacillota > UBA994 > UBA994 > UBA994 > BS524. Next base: position 99,576 of record JAGXSS010000052.1, on the reverse strand, counting down.
GTGCTGTAGTGCCGGTCACCCAGACCGGGGTCTCTCCGCCTTGTGCTCCACCTCCGCCGCCCCCGCCGCCTGCTGGGAGAGCCACTTGTACCGTCAGTTGTACCCCCTCTTTAGCCACGTCTACCCCAAGCGCCATAACAAAGGCCATGCTCTCGACTTCGCGCGAGCTCCAGCAGCCGACGAGTAGTGGGGGTAATAGGGCGAGCAAAAGCATGAGCGTTACTTTACGACCCACGGGCGACCCGCTTCTTAATCGGTTTTCGCACCCACAGTCCACCAAGGAGCAGGAGCAGCAGGAGGGAGAAGTCATACAGGAGCGCGTATTGGTTAAAAATGGCATCAAAAAGGATGCTCTGCACGACACTGTCAGCTTGGAAGGAAAGGTACAAAGTGACTAGGGCCAATGGGAGGATGAAGTACCGGTAGTTAGCGACTCCGGTGATGGCGGTAAGACCGAGGCAGTTGGCATAAAATAGTATCGAGATTTTGATAAAAGTGGCCATGATCCATAAAGCAAGGTAGAGAGCTTCTATTCGTTCGAGAAAGACGCCTAGGGGGGCATTTCTGGCTAGCTCCAACACCGGGTAGAGTGCCGTTTTTGCCAAGTTAGGGCTTAAACTGGCCACAACGGCAATCTGGATGGCACCGATGATGATGGTGGCGATGACTATCGCCCACGCATTGTACTTGAGAACTTGGTGTTTGTCGGTGACAAAACTGTAGAATAGCAAAACCATAAGGCCGTCGACTACTAAGCCCCCCGAGTGAACGGTGGACAGCAATAGCCTCCCCGGCTCGACGACAAAGAGGGGCTGCAACCAGCCGAAATCGGCCCTGAGGAGGCCGGAGGCAATGACAATCAGCCACGAGATGAAGATGAGCGGAGAGAAGCCCTCATTAAAATAAGCGAGGCTCTCGAGCCCCAAATACACCCCAAAACAGACTAAGCCGAGCATGAGCAAAATATTGGCGCTAATTGGTGTCTCGGGCAGTATGGCCGTGATGAGGAAGTCCCCGAGGTCCCGGAGCAACATGGCACTGATGATGAGGTTATAGACAATGAGGGAGAGGGCGATGAGGGATCCCATCCACCGGCCGTAGATCGCTTGGGCGAATTCAAAGGGCGTTTGCTCTGGGAACATTTTAGCCACAGTCACCGCTAGGTAGAGAATGACGAGGCCAATAATTCCTCCGCCGGCAATAGCAATGATGCCTTGGGCCCCGGCGGTAATGGTGAGCAGGCGGATGGAGCCTAAGAAAAGCACTCCCGTTATTCCGGTAAGTTTGAGGAGCATTAGTTGTCTAGCGCTAATTTGGATCTTCGCTGGGTTCATCCTGTTCTCCCCGATCTTGTTTGTGCTGCATAAAATGCGGCCTTCCTATGCGTCGCTCTTCCCTAGGGTGAAAGGGCTTTGGGCGATGGGTGAGTGACCACAAGGGCGCACGCACTATGGTGTCCTTAAGGGCCTGGCTGTTTGAAGGTGCAATGGGGGCTAGGTAGGGTACACCAAAGGACTTCAAGCTGACCACGTGCATTAAGATGATAATCACTCCCGCCATAACCCCGTAGAGGCCAAATGCACCTGCGAAAAGAATGAGCGGGAACCGGAGCAAGCGGAGCGCCAAGCCGACATTGAAAGATGGTACGGCAAAGGAGCCAATGGCAGTGACCGCTACCACCACCACCATGATGGGGCTCACTAGTCCCGCCACGACGGCCGCTTGGCCGATGATAATACCTCCCACGATGCCGATGGTGGGGCCAATCGGCCCGGGAACACGTATGCCGCCTTCTCGTAGCAGCTCAAACGTAACTTCCATAACGAGAGCCTCGACCATGGCCGGAAAGGGTACGCCCACTCTGGCGGCTGTGATGGTGAGCACGAGCTGCCTCGGGATCATTTCATGGTGAAAGGTAGTGATGGCGACATAGAGTGCCGGCAGCAAGATGCCGACAAAGAGGCTTACGGTCCGTATGACTCTCACCCCGGTCATCAGCAGCCAACGCTCGTAGTGGTCCTCCGGCGTGGGCAAGAAATTACTCAGCGTAGCCGGCACCATGATGGCAAATGGGGTGCCGTCGACTAGGATAGCGACCCTACCCTCGAGGAGGGCTGCCGCCACTCGATCGGGGCGCTCGGTGTGCTGCACCTGGGGGAAGGGTGAGTAGGGGCTGTCTTCGATATATTGCTCGATGTAGCCGGAGTCGAGAATGCCATCTACATCCATAAACTGCATGCGGCGATAGACTTCCGTCACGAGGGCGGGGTCTGCCAATGCTTCTTCGAACATGATGGCTATGTCGGTCTGGGTGCGCCTGCCGACCCGCGCGTACTTGACACGCAAGTAGGGGCTCTTAATTCTGCGCCGGACGAGAGCAATGTTGCTCTTAAAGAGTTCGTTAAAGCCGTCCCTGGGCCCGCGCACAATTCTCTCCGAAGTCGGCTCCATTACGGGGCGGTGCTCCCAGGTCTTCACCCCGAGGAGTATGGCTCGTTCACTGCCCTCGATGAGCAAGACGGCGTCGGCGGCGAGTACCGCCTCTATGCATTCGCGCAGGGTGGACGCGTCCTTAATCTCGGTCATCGTCAACAGTCGGCTTTTCAGCGCCTCAAAACCGCGCCGGCCTGATGCCCACTCGGCCTGCCCAGTCTGGTTGGCGAAAAGCATGAGCGGAGCGAGGAGGTCACGCTGCAGGTGATCTTTGTTGGTCAGCCCATCGATGAAAATCAAGGCCGCCTCTAGCTCGCTGGCATTGTTGATCTTAAATTCGCGAAACACAATGTCATCGCTGCCACCGAGGGTTGCCTTGAGCCGGGCTATGTTCTTCCTGATGTCTGGGGAGAGAGGAACGTCTTCTTCCTCCTTGACGGGCTGGGGGGTGGGTACTTTGTGGGCTGTTTCTTCTTCGCGTCTCCCCCTTCTTCTGCGCACAGTAACACCGCCCTCCGCTGTAGACTCTCGCTTATCATTCCCAAAGGTGGCATTTTATTTTCCTCCCTAGGGCAAGCTTAGGCAAAAGAACATGGGGGGCTAGGTATGCATCGTGCAGCGGCTTTCTTAGCATTAACAAGGCCGAAATTTCTGCCATTATCAGTAATTCCGATAGTAATCACAGCGAGTATCGTGCAGATGGGTGGTAGTCTTCCCGTCCATCGCTTAATTTGGTGTGTACTCGGGGTGGGGTTGTTACACGCAGCAGGTAATGTGGTCAATGACTGCTATGATTTTTGTCTCGGGGCCGACAAAAAAAATACCGCCGGGCGGTATTCAGGGGGTAGTGGTATTTTGCCGCAAGGATTAGTCGAGGTTGGGGAGGCCAAGATTTTTTATAGGTATCTCTTAGCCGCGGCATTAATCGTGGCCCTTCTTTTATCACAAGACAGTGCGTGGCCCTTTGTCATGGCGATTATGGGTGTGTTGGCGGCATTATGTTACACCATGCCCCCAATGAAGTTCGCCTACCGTGGCTTGGGCGAGCTCTTGGTCGCGATGAGCTTTGGTCCCGGCATTATGCTCGGAACGTACTATGTGTTGACGGGGTCCTTTTCCATTTCGGTACTCGCAGTTAGTGCAGTAGTGGGAGCCTTGATTGGCGGCGTGCTCATCGTTAACGAATTTAAAGATGCGGCGACGGACCGCACTGCCGGTAAGAGAAATTTGGCGGTTCGGGTTATAGACCTAGTTGCGCGGCTATCGGCCGCCAAATAATGTTACGAGGAAGGGTGACAGCACAGAAAGAACAACGCCGTGATAGAAAGCAATCAAGGTAGTCTCCTCATCGGTGACTCTAGACACGACGGCAAGGGTGACGTCCATGGTGGTAGCTCCGCCCGGAGTAATGGCAGCCAGGCCAAAGTTTTGTCGGAAAAGCCAGGGGATGAGGGGGATGGCAATTAGTTCGCGGATGACATTCGCCAAGAATGCTATCGCCGCTATCTCTGGTCCCGCTAATTCGGCGAGGAGCAAACTACTCAGGCTGTACCAGCCAAACCCGGCACCAATGCCTAGCCCCAGGGGCATTCTAACCCCGAGGAGGAAAGCGGCAATACCTGCCCCAAGGAGCGTGCCGAGCGCCGAGGTGATGGGTAGGAGCAAAGACCTAGGCTTGATGCTGAGAATGCGCTGGCCGAGAGAATCTGAGCTGCCAAGTTCTATCCCAATGCCAAACAAAAGAATGAGCAGTAGCCAGAGGGCGTATTGCGATAGGTAGGGTAGGACAGTAGCCGGCATGATGAATCGGCCGAGCAATACTCCGCCTATGGTCGCGCTGACGAGAAGTATCGTCATGTATTGTTCCTTCTTTGCAGGGGAAGTGTCAAAAGGATGCCCCCGGCGATACTGAGTATGGCGAAAGTTAACGCCTTGCCCCCTAACCGAGGCAGGGACGAAATTACTTCGGGGTTGCCACCAATCTTCGCCCCCATGATCAGGAGCAAAAGGGCAACGGATACTAAGACCACGGCAGGGATAAGTTTGATAAGGCTACTTCCCTTCAGCAGTCTCCCGCATAATAGGCCTATCAAGAGAGCTAGGATGAGTGGTTGCATAGGATGGCCTCCTCGCTCGGTTCGCTCGGGTGAAATTGGCATGTAGCGCATGTGGGTACTTCGTCTTTGGCCCGCATATGATGACAGGGGTTGACATGTACGAGGACGCTTTCCACTTGCGGCATTTGCTTAAGTAGCGCTCCTTTAGCGAGGCTACCGATATGATGTCCCTCCGCCACCGTGAGGAGAGGGTTGACGCATATCTTGATATCAATTAGTATGCGCGAAGCGACGAGGCGCGCCTTTACCTCGGTTACGGAGAGTACCCCCTCTGCGGTTTCGGCTACGCGAGTAATCTCCTGCACCACCGCCTCACTGGGGGCCTCGTCGATCAGCTCCCTGATGGATTGGGCATAAATTTTCACTCCGGTATGGCCAATCAACAAAGAAACCGCGAGTCCTGCCAGCGGGTCGAGAACAGGGTAGCCAAGTCGGGCCCCGACTACTCCACATAGTACCGCCGAGGAAGTGATGGCATCACTGCGGTGATGCCAAGCATCTGCCTGCAAAAGGGTGCTTTTGAGTCTTAGGCCCACTGCTCGAACATAACGGTAGATGCTTTCTTTAACGACAATAGAAAGAACTGCCGCCCACAAGGCGAGGCTACTAGGTGCTTCGATATGCCCCCTTTTGAGGATGAGGAGGGAATTGATAGCTAGCGTAATGGCGGTGGCGATGATCATCAAAGCGACAATTTTTGCCGCCACCGACTCTAATTTCGCGTGCCCATAGTGATGCGTCTTATCTGGGGGACTACCTGCTAGCCTAAACCCTACATAGACTATCGCTGTCGCAAAAATGTCCGAAGCCGAATTGGCGGCATCGGCCAGGATCGCGGTGCTCCCGGCAACAATGCCCACCGTTGCTCTGATGATGGTGAGCGCTATATTAGATAACATACTGAGGACGGCAACGTTCTTGGCGCTCTGGTTACGTGCTGATAGCGTCACAGGACTTCATCCCTCCTGATTCCTGTCTATGGTAACACAATAAGCCTTCAATAGACATGGCGCAAGAATAACTTGTCTATCCGGCCTCTCAGTATTAAGATAAGAGATAGATTGGGGAGGGGGAGCGTAGGTGGATCCGGTAGCCTTTGAGGTTTTAGGTTTTGCCGTTCGTTGGTATGGCATTGTGATAACGGCAGGCATGCTCCTAGGCATTATGCTAGCCTTGCGCGTGGCGCGTCGACTGCAGGAAAACGAGAACTGGTTTCTCGACATGCTTTTGTTCGCCATTCCAATGGGTCTCTTGGGGGCGCGACTTTACTTTGTGGCCTTTAACTTTACGGCATACGATTCCCTGGCAGAGGTTCTAAATTTTCGGGAAGGTGGGCTAGCGATACATGGTGGCGTCTTGGGCGGAGTGCTGGCCGCCTATGTTTATGTTCGCTATCGCCGAGTAAATTTTTGGCAATGGGCGGATATCGCCGCACCAAGCCTGATCTTAGCGCAAGCTATCGGTCGGTGGGGCAATTATTTTAACCAGGAGGCTTATGGAATACCTACGCGCCTGCCGTGGGCTATGTTTATCGCCGGCGAGTTCCGTCATCCGGCTTTTCTTTATGAATCGTTATGGAATCTAGGGGTTTTTGTGTTGCTCATGTGGGTGCTACAGCGCAGGCAGTTTATCGGCCAGGTAGCGACCTTGTACCTCATGGGCTACTCGCTGGGCCGGCTTTGGATTGAAGCGATCCGAGCTGACAGCCTACTGCTTGGCCCCTTCAGGGCAGCCCAGATCATGAGTGTATTTTTTATCTTGCTCGGAGCGTATTATTATCGCCGTCTTCGGTAGCAACTTTTCACCCCCGTTCATACTATAGTCTAGACAAAGGGGGTGAATAGTCTATGTGGAACCGCCAAGATTCTCAAGGGCTGAGGGATATTATAGCTCGCACCACCTGCGCAAAAGGGCAGAAGCGTTTTAAACAGAGTTTTTCGTTGCACGCTACGCATGTCCCCGACACGGTTCTTGGCTACCGTATAACCAACCACAGCTTCGTGGCCTCGCCCGAGCGCAATTTTGTGGTCATAACGGGCCAGTACGATGGGCATGTTTGGTATGCCTATGATCGTGGGAACCAGACCTGTGTCGAGAAGAAGACCGTCTGCTATACTGAGCACTTGCCGGTAGTCGACCTCGAAGGAGTGCGACTTTGCGTTGGTGAGTATGTAGAAGCCTCTGTCGTTAAGGAGCCACGCATCCTTGACGTACATGTGCGGCGTGGGATGCTCGAAATGTCGGCAGTGCTTGAGTTCTACGCCGAGATTGTCGGCGAGGCCAAGTTGTGGGTCAAGGTCTTTGAGCCGCCGGAAGGTGTAGAGGACAAAAAAGGCGAGGATTTCGCCGACGACGAGGACTTTGCCGATTTTTCAGAAAATGAAGAGGAGTTCCTGGACACCGAGCTCTCCTGAACGCTGCAGCCGCCAAGAGGACTGCATGAAAAATACTTAGCTCCGCCCTGAGGGCGGTTTTTTTTGCACGCATCGGGTCATCCAATTCATATGCTGAAGTGACCCGCCAGAGGAATGGAGGATGTGAGTGGTTGTACGAATTGAGTTGCTCGTGCTCGAAGACGAGACCACTGAACATGTCGTAGTGATACCGCATAACCTCCGGCAGACCCTAGAAGTCAGTGCGCCAACGGTTCAGTTCTCCGTCGGACAGTCTACGGCCGTAGCTAGAGTCGAGCCGGGGTGCAGCAAGGGTAGGTTGTCGAAAATTCATCTCAGTAGATCGCTTTTTCTCGCGCTACATCTTAGAGAGTCCTTACACCTTTGTGTTTGGCGCGATAAGGCGGGCGGTGGAGTGCGGATTGGGCCGGTGCTGGGCATCTTGGTGGGGGGGCAGAGTAACAAATCGCTTGGAGTACATGTCGAAATTGTGAGGGACTGCCTGCGTCTGGCTAGTCGACAAGGCGCGATGGCCTATGCCTTCGGGGCGAGCGACATTGACTGGGAGAGAGGGAGTGTCGCAGGGTGGGTTTACCACCAAGGTGGTGTTGCTCGGGTCGATTGTCCGTTGCCCGATGTCGTCTACGATAAGGTCTCCAGTCGCCGAGTTGAAAAAAACGGTGCCGTAGTCAAAATGAAGGAGCGCTTGCTAGGGTACCCGCGTCTCAAGTATTACAACCGCAGCTTCTTTAACAAGTGGGAAGTGCACCGCATTCTAAGTGGCCATGTGAAATTAAGAAGATACCTGCCTAGCACCGGGGAGCTCTCGGCCGAAAAAATGTTGGAGTACCTGAGGCAATACCAGTCGGTTTTTGTGAAGCCAGCAGAGGGGTCCCTAGGGGTTGGTATCCTCAGGGTGGTGAGAGTTGGTTCGGTCTATGGGTACCGTTTGACACGTTTCAATCGCCCCGATTTACGCGGAAATACCTGCAGTAGCGAAAAGATTCTCCGCACGGTCCGGGTACTGATGAGGCAGGGTCAGTACATTGTGCAGAGAGGCATACGCCTGGCTCGCGTCAATGGCTGCCCTTTTGATGTGAGGATCCTTCTGCAAAAGAATGGCCGTAACCAGTGGTTTGTTGCAAGCACAGTCGCGAGGGTTGCCCAACCCGGCAACATTATCTCAAATATTGCGGACGGAGCGACGACTATGTCTCCTCGCCAAGCCATCATGTCGGCCTTAGGCCTGCGGGCGGGAGCGGGCAGACAGGTTAAGATCATGAGTATAGTTGCCAAAAAAGTGGCCAGGGCTATCGAAAGGGGGATGGATATGGAATTTGCCGAAATGGGGGTGGATCTGGCCATAGATATTCATGGAAAAATATGGATACTAGAGGCTAACTCTAGGCCTGGTCGGCAGACCAATGACCTACCCACCAAACTGGTGGCGGGTTCGGTAGTGAAGCTGGTTAAATTTCTTTGCAGTCGTGGTCTGCGCTAAGGGGCAGGTGTGAATGACAGTTGTCATTTTGCATTCTGAGCCACGCCGCCTAAGCTACCTCTGCCAAGAGATGCCCGAGCTAGAAGTTGAGAAGAAGCTCGATTTGGGTGCCTACCCCAAGCTTCTCATTCGCTGGGGGGTCAATGAGGGTCCTGATCCTGACTGCGCGGTGGTCATCAACCGGGCCAAGGCCCTACAGCTCTTGCCCGAGGCCCGTAAAGTATGGCAGAAAAACAACATCAACCTTCACAGTAGGTCATGTTATCGCCGCTACAGCATCTACATGTTTGACCTTCTGCCGGTGCTCATCCTCCGGCAAGAGATAGGCAGTCGGGCCACCGTCGTAGTGGGGGTCAACAGTTCCAAGGAAACTAGGGAGGCAACTGCTCTGGCTGCACGCGCCTTGCATGTGCTCGGCCTTGATTTTGCCGCGGTGGACATAAGGCTATGTAGCCAAGGACGCCTCGGAGTAGCTGCAGTCAATGTTGCCCCGAGAGATAGTCGGTTGCTGGCGCAAGCGCTCGTCGAACCCATACGGCGGAGATTGCGCGAGGTAGAGCTGCGGCAGACCATGTCGATTTTCCAAAGAGCCAACCCAGCGTACTTGGACAAAGCAGTGAGCATTGGCGCGGACCCCGAATTCATGTTGCGCGATAACCGCACAGGAAAAATGCTCATGGCCTCGACATTCTTTCCTCGTGAAGGGACGGTAGGCTGCGATTCTCGCTTTGTCAAAGGAACTGTATCCGGCTATCCTTTGGCGGAGCTACGACCCGCGCCGAGCTATTCACCTCTCCAACTCACCGATAATATCCGTCGGGCCATGGAACTGGCGCTGCGGCTTTCCCCGTATGGCAATATAGAATGGCGCGGGGGGAGCATGCCCTTCCGTAAATTTCCAATTGGCGGACACATCCACTTTGCCGGAGTGCTGGTGAGCGGTCAACTGCTTAGGGCGTTCGATAATTACTTGGCCATCCCCTTGCTTCTGATTGAAGAGGGGCATACCGCAGCATTGCGGCGCGCCAAGTACGGGTATCTGGGGGATTTCAGGATGAAAGTACACGGAGGTTTTGAGTACCGTACTCCCTCCAGTTGGTTGATTTCCCCTGAAATTGCTACGGCAACACTTTGCTTAGCGAAGGTAATCGCCAGCGAGTACCATGTTTTGCGGCATGACGTGTTTGCCTGCCCGGAAGCTCAGGTGGCTTTTGCGGCCGCCGATAGGGCATATTTTACCTCTCACTTTCGTGAGCTGTGGGCAGATATTAGAACTACGAGTACCTTTGCCCTCTACGCGCGCGTATTAGAGGTGCTTGAGGAGATGATTCTGGCAGGCAGAACTTGGTCGGAAAAAGCAGATATACGGCGTGCCTGGGGCCTTCGTATTCCTCGGAGTAGGATTTACCGGTAAGAAGTTTGTGAGGTGAAACCATGGTTCGCTCTATCAGTGTTGGAATAATGGCTTACCGTAGTCGAAAACTGACGATGCCATTCGCCGAGGCGAGTTACTTCCGCCAACTGATTGCCGCAGCCAGCAGTCTTGCTATAAAGGCCTTCGTCTTCTGCCCGTTAGATATTAATTGGCACAATCGTACTATTTATGGATACGCTTACCAAAATAGCGTGGGATCTTGGTTTGCGCGACAGTTTCCTTTCCCTGATGTGGTTTACGATCGATTGTTCCCGCCCCGCGGGCGCCTGGCGAATGTCCTTTTCGCCGCTGCCAAGCGCTTGCGCCGGCAAGGCAATGTTCGTTTGTTTGGACGCTCGGGGAGGGGGAAGTGGGAGACCTACCGCGCGCTGTTCAAACACGCGGACTTAAAAGAGCACATCCCCCACACCATGATTTTGCGGCATGTTGATGATTTGGCTTTCATGATCAAGAAATATGGATATGTGTTTGTAAAGCCAGACATGGGCAGTCAGGGCAAGGGTGTAGTTGCGATCAGGGAAATCGCTAATGGCTTCAGTTGCCACGGGCGTGACCATCAAAACATGCCGTTCTCTGTAAATGTGACCTCTTTGAATGCAGTTCTCGCCTTGGCGAGAGCTGCCAGTCAGCGTAAACGCCTCTTGGTACAGCAGGGGCTCAACCTTAATCACTTGCGGGGCAGGACCTTTGATATTCGAGCGGTTGTGCAGAAGGATCATGAGGGAAAATGGCAAGTTACAGGCACTGCCGTCAGGATGGGGCGCCCAAACAGTGTGACTTCTAATTTACATGGCGGAGGTAGTGCTGTGCGCACCGAGGGGCTCTTGCGTAATCTGTTCGCGGAAAAATCTGCCGACATAATGGCCGTGCTCAGCAGGCTAGCTGTCAGCATCCCCGAGCTTATGGATAGGGAACTTGGTAGGTATGGTGAACTTGGCTTGGACTTTGGTGTGGACCGAGATGGCAAAGTCTGGCTAATTGAAGCTAACAGTAAGCCGGGACGAACAATTTTCTTACACATTAAGGACCCGTCCTTGCGCCAGGTAAGTATCCTGAGACCCATGCAATACTGCAAGTATCTAGCACTCGAAAAAAGGAGCGGTGGTGAGAGCCTTGGTTGATGTAGGTCGTAAGCGCAGTTTGTTCTACGTTACCGGTGCGGAAGCAGCGAAGTGGGGCTTGGCCCATGAAAGTGATGTCCGGGTGAGATTTGGCTGTGAGGTAGCTACAGCCACCGTCCTAGTCAGGCAGGAGGGAGATGGGGTGCGCATGTCCCCGATGCTCCGAGCGCGTCTTTATTTTCCAAATTCCTACCGAGGGAAATTGGTCTACCATGCTAACAGAGGGGAGCTGCAAGTTGGCCCTTTGATCGGTCTCTTGACAGTGGCGGCGAGCGGTCAAGAAGGCACGCATGATGCCTCCCTTTTTCGAGGGTTGTGGCGCGAGGGGATGGCGCTCGGGGCCATGGTCTATGCCTTTGCCCCGCATGATGTCGACTGGTCGCAGCGTTTAGTGCGTGGCTGGGTGGAGAGGAGGGGTGGCGCAGAGCGGATGGTGCTCCCCCTGCCTGATGTCATATATAATCGGGTCCCTAATCGTAGTCTAGAGCGTACACTACATTACCGTCGTTTTTTGCGACAGCTGGCAGAAGTAAAACACACCTACATGTTTAACCCCCGATTTTTTGACAAGTGGCAGGTGCATCGCTGGTTGTCTGCTATGCAGGAGTCGCGGCAATATCTACCCGAAACTCGCCTGCTTGCTAGTGTGCGCGACATGGAGCGCATCTTGTTGCGCCACGGTCAGGCCTATGTTAAGCCACTGGGCGGGAGTCTTGGCAAGGGCATTGTTCGAGTCGCGCGGGGGCGTGAGGGGGGGTATACGGTTTCCTACCGCCTTGGTGAGCGCAACCTTGAACATCTGCATGCGAATTTTGCCGAGGCAGCAGCCGATGTCTACTTGGCAAAGCACCGGAGGCGATACCTGGTGCAACAGGGTGTGACTATAGCTAGATACCATGGTCGCGTCTTTGACGTGCGGGTGACCTTGCACAGGAACGGTCAAGGCGATTGGGAAGTGGTTGGGCCAGCCGCTAAAGTTGCCGCGGTAGGTGCCGTTACTACGCATGTTCACAGTGGGGGAAGGGTATATCCGTTGAAGAAAGTCTTGCGTGAAGTCTTTCCACGGGATGACAGCGCAGTCTATGAACGTGTACTAGAGGCGAGTACCAAAATTGCCCGGGCAATCGAGAAGGCCAGTCACCTCCCCTTGGGAGAGCTGGGGCTAGACTTAGGTCTTACACCTCAAGGTGAGGTGCACCTTTTTGAAGTGAATGCTCGGCCCGGCAGGATGGTCTTTGCCCCCGTCTGGGCGAAGAGGGATGGACGACGGTCCCTGCACTACATCTGCGCCTTTGCCCATTATGTTGCCGGTTTTGGCCCGATTAGTTAGGAGGTGGAAGCATTGCGAGTAGTGAGAGTGTCTATAGATGCGCCTTCTGGTGCGCGAGAGGACATTACCGTGAGAGGTGGTGCCAGCGAGGCGCGCGCTAGACTCATTGCGCAGGGGGAGAAGTGGGTACTGCAGGTGAGGCCGGTGGACATAGTTGCCCTCGGGCTCCATGAAGGGCAACAGGTGGCGCTATGGCCAGATGCCGAAGGGTGGCGGATAGGCCCATATATAGGGATTATGACTGTTCTGCGGCCATCAGCAAGGGGAGGTTTTTGTAGCCTCAGCGGAAAACGAGACAACTATGATGGGCTAGCTCGCATCGGTCGCGAGTATGGGGCAGTAGTCTTCGTTTTCGCTGCCGAAAATATGTACTACCGGCAAAAGAGGGTGCTCGGGTACGGGCGAAATGCCGCTAGGCAGTGGGTGGCAAGAGAGTACCCATGGCCTGACGTTATCTACAACCGCGTTCCAGATCGAACGTCAGAGGGGAAACGGACCGTAACCCTTGCCAAGCGGAGGTTCACCGAACAAGGTGGCGCCCTCTTCAATCCCGGCTTCCTGAATAAGTGGCAACTTCACGCTTGGCTCAGCCAAGACGATGCCTTAGCGCGATACCTACCTGGTACGAGGCTGTTACGCTCGGCTACAGACCTCTTGCGCATGCTGAAAGAGCACCAAATGGTGTATCTGAAGCCTGTCAGCAGCTTCGCCGGGCAGGGGATTTTCCAATTACGAACCACAGGTAATGGTTTTCTGCTGCGCTATCGTGAAGGAACACAGATGCGGGAGGAGCACTGCGTGGACTTCCGTGGCCTTCTCCAAACTGTTAGTTTAAGGAAACAACCAGGAACGTACATAGTTCAGCAGGGATTATCGTTGGCCATGTACCAGGGGGCGATTTTTGATGTGCGTGTCCTAGTGCAGAAAGGTGCGGCGGGCACCTGGGACCTCACCGGCATTGGTGTTCGGGTAGCGGGTCGTGGGGGGATCACCACTCACGTGCCATGCGGGGGTTACATCGCTCCCGTCGAAAAAATCCTCCGGGATGTTTTCGGCGAAAAACCAGACACAAAGGATGGGATTTACCAGCGAGTCAAAAAGTTGGCGCTGGCAATCGCACCGACTATTGAAAAACACATGCGTCAAGAGCTTGGTGAGATGTCCATGGACATCGGCATCACCAAGAAGGGGGAGTGTTATTTCTTTGAAGCCAATGCCAAACCTATGAAATTTGATGAACCTCATATCAGGCGTTTGTCGCTGTGTCGCCTAGTGGAGTACAGTAGCTTCTTGGCCGGCAAGCGCGTTACTAACGGAGCGAGTCATGCTGGTAACTAGGGTCTCACCGATGAGATGGGTCAAATTTAGGGCGCGAGTGATTAAATTTGTGGCTAAATACAAAGATAAACACATCACGCCTGAATCTAGGGAGAAGCTCAGGAATTTGGACAAACGGGCGCTAGAGGAGCCGGGCACACTGATACTCTTGGCCACAGACCAGAAGCGATTCCTCGGCATACTAGTTTGCCAATCTTTTGGAGAGGTATTTTCCATAGTGGTGGTGCGCTCTGGCGTGAGGAGCAAGGGAGTGGGTAAGCAATTGCTCCGTACCGCACTGGAGATGCTCGGTAAGTTGCACGTAGAAATCGCCTCGGACAATGTGCCGAGCATTAAGTTGGCGTTTGCCTGTGGATTGCTAGGTTACGGAGCGTTCGTACGCGACAACGGGCAGGTTGTGATTCAGCTAAAGACGTTCGCTGAGCTCGCCTAAAGCACATTCTGGGCTTTTGAGTAATAGTTCCTCTCTGGCGCCGAATAGGTTATAAATGACCGCTAGATGGGGAGAGGATTGAACATGAGCACCAAGATGGCAAGATTGGCCGAGATTGCCGCGCAATATAGCTTAACGGCTAGCCCTTTGCCTGTGGACAACGAGCTCTGTCTCGCTACCAGGGATGGATTAGCGGCAGTGCATGACTATACAGGCAGCACCGAAGAAATTACTTGGGCAGGCAGTTGTCTAGAGCAGTTGAAAAAGCGGGGGATCAAGGGGCTCAGCCTATTTATTAGAACAGTAGGGGACAGTTTCGCGGCGGAAGTCAATCAGAGCAAGTTCTTCTTGACGGAATACTTTCCCGGTACCGCCTGCGATAGCAGCAACATTTTCGAAGTGAGGGCCATAGCTCGCCTCCTAGGGCAGGTGCATGCTGCCTCTGAAGAGTTGCTTTACCTCCTAGCCTGCCCGCCCACCAGGGTTGCGCCAGCCTGGCGGGAGGTAGCGCGAGAGCGGGCCGCCTACTGGCGGCTCGCGGGTCATCGCTATCGCCAGGGTGACCGTGGCGAAGCGGTCAGGCAGCTGTTAAGATGTGCGGAAGAATCGCTCAATCGGGTGGAGGAGTTAGTAAGGTATTATGACGGGGCGAGAGTGCTGACATTCCCGCATCCGACGTTTGATAAGTTTGTGTATATGAGTGTTGGTCACCAGGTCTGCCTCAATCAAGCATATGATTGCCTGGTCGATTGGTCCTACATCAGCGTAGGACACATGCTCGTTGACGGTGGGTATCCCAATGACCGCGTATTACATTTTCTGGCGGCCTATACGAATGCTCATCCCCTAAATGCTACCGAATGGCAGCTGTTGTTCGCGTACCTTCTCTATCCGCATGAATGGGTAGAATCTTTAGATGAACTGGCCAGAGGGCGCCCTAATCTCAAGGGCAGGGAGGTGCTCTCGCAATTGCAGGATAAGGCCGAGTGGCTGGATTGGTTGCAGGAACAGGTGCAAAAGTTACCAGGTGTGGAAGTAAACAGCTCCACCATAAGTGAGGTGCCACCCCCGCAACCAGAAATAGCCCTACCGGCAGCACCAACTGAAAAACCTCAACCCACGAGGCTAGAAAAGATAGTATGGCCGCTATTCCCAAAAATATCCATTGGCAAGGGGAAGGGTTCGCGCAACCGCCCCTAGCCCCCAACTCCCCGGGTTGCCCATGATAGGGATTTGCCGAGCAGGGCACAGTAGTCTAGAGGTGAGAGATATGCTACTGCAAATAGCTCTGCGCACAGTCTTCTTCTATTTGGCGGTGGTTGTCATCATGCGCATCATGGGGAAGAGGGAAATAGGCAATATATCGCCCTTTGACCTGGTCATTTCGATCATGATTGCGGAGTTAGCAGTCCTGCCAATAGAAAATACGGACAAGCCGCTACTCATGGGTGTGGTACCGCTCATTATTCTTCTCTGTCTTGAGGTGCTACTGTCATATGCGGCACTCAAGTCAGAAACCTTGCGCGCTTTAGTGAATGGTCGACCCAGTGTTGTCGTGGTCAAGGGTAAAATCATGGAGGCCGAGATGCGCAAGCTACGCTACAACATTAATGACTTGCTCATGGGTCTGCGCAACAAGGGGATAGTCGATGTGGCTGAAGTGGAATATGCTGTGCTCGAGCCCTCTGGGACTCTCAGCGTGATCGCTATTGCCGAAAAAAGGCCGGTAACATTATCTGACCTCAAGCTAAGTAAAGAACCGGAGGAGTTGCCTCTAACCCTAGTTACGGATGGACGCGTTCATTGGGACATGGTGCAAAAAGTCGGGTGGGACAGGGAGGCTTTTTATCAGCGACTAGATGCCCATGGCATACCCTCCTCAGGCCACGTTCTCTTTGCCTACCTTGATGCGGAGCGTAACTTCAAATTTCAACTGCAGGAGACCTCTGGCCGCCAGATGGAAAAAGTAGCAAAAACTTAACAATTTCGCGGCAGGGGAATGGCCATCGCGATCAAAATACAATAGTATGAGATGCTCATAGCAGTGCATACTAGGGTGTATATAGTCGCGGAGGTGTATGCATGATAGTCGGTGTACCACGGGCGCTGCTCTACTACGTTTATTATCCGCTCTGGCGACGATTCTTTGCTGAGCTTGGAGTAGGATGCATACTTTCACCGCCCACCAATGAGGCCATCATGAACTCCGGGGCACGAGCAGTGGTGGATGAGGCCTGCGCTCCCGTCAAGATAGCGATGGGTCACGTCCTCGCTCTAGCCCCAGAAGTAGATTATGTGCTGGTGCCCAGGTTCGTCAGCGTCGAGCCGCGGACGTATATTTGCCCAAAATTGATGGGGCTTCCGGATATGATACGCCAAAGCGGGCAAAAAACGCCACCACTCCTCGCGCCCGATATCGACATGAGCAAAGGATATTTCGGGTTAGCAAGGGCGCTAATGGATACCAGTCGCTGCTTAGAAAAAGGGCTCTGGTCGACTGTGCGGTCATTCCATCACTCCCTAGCCGAAATGAGGCGCATAAAGCATAAACTCATCGCCGGGCAAACGCCTGAGGAGGCGTTTCATGGCACAAGTAGGCGGCGCAAACCCGGTCGACGTCTGCGCATTGCCGTGCTTGGGCATCCTTACAATGTTTACGATCCTCTCCTGAGCATGAATATCGTGGATCGGTTGCGCGCTCAGGGTATTGATGTCATCACCGCTGAGATGCTACCGTTAGAACATATATCCTTGGGCCTATCGCAGTTGCGCAAGAAGCTTTTTTGGTCACTTAGCAAGATGGTGCTTGGGGCAGGATTGTACTTTGTCAACCACGCCGCGGAAGTCGATGGGATAATACTCCTCAGTTCCTTTGGTTGCGGATTGGAATCCCTCGTGGCGGACCTGTTAGAGCGCCATGCTCGACGCCAAGAATTCCCATTTATGCAGCTTACTGTAGACGAGCATAGCGGCGAAGCCGGGTTAATCACCCGGCTCGAGGCCTTTGTCGAGACGGTGGAAGGGAGGATACTCAATGCGCGTAACCTTTCCCCACATGGGGACCATGAGTTTCGCCATGCAGGCACTCCTTGAAAATTTACGCTTGCAGGTCGTGCCACCACCACCCATAACTAATCGGACGCTGATGCTGGGGGCGAAGTACTCTCCCGAATGCGTTTGTCTGCCCTTCAAAGTTAACATTGGTAATTTTATCGAGGCAATTGAACTTGGTGCGGATACAGTGGTTATGGGTGGCGGTATAGGACCCTGTCGTTTTGGGTACTATGCCGAGTTACAGCAGGAAATATTGCAGGACTTGGGCATGCGGGTGAACATGATCGTGCTCGAACCACCGCAGGGTGCCAATGGCGGTCTGTGGTCTAGGATATCAAAGCTCTCCGTGGGGCAGAGTCTCTGGCATGTTGCCGCGGCGAGTTACTTTGCTTGGCACTTATGCAAGGGGCTTGATGGGGTACTGCAAAGCTTGGATCTTCTGCGAGCTAGAGAGACTGTTCCCGGTTCCTGTGACCGCATCTGGAACGCTGCGCAAAAAAGTATCGGACAAGCTAGGACTTACCGCGCGCTAAGGAGGGCCGAAAAAGAGATTAGGCACGAGATTGCTACTCTCTCCTTGCATCTACATAAGCGACCGCTGCGTATCGGCTTAGTTGGGGAAATATACATGTTGCTCGAACCGAAGGTCAATCTTCATTTGGCAGAAAGGTTAGGATATTTGGGGGTAGAAGTGCACCGCAGCATGTCCGTCAGCGACTGGGTTGCCCGACATCTCGTCCCTAATCCTCGGGCTAGGATGCACACGAGGAAGGTGCATGAGGCAGCAAAGCCTTACCTGCGTGGCTTTGTGGGTGGGCATGGGCTCGAGACCATTGGGGAGAGCGTGCTCTTTGCCGAGGGAGGCATAGATGGCATAATTCAAGTTTTGCCATTGACCTGTATGCCAGAGATCGTAGCGCAAAGCCTGTTGCCATCCATCAGTCAAAGATACGGCGTGCCCATCATCACCCTCGTGCTGGATGAGCATGCCGGAGAGGCGGGCCTGCAGACGAGGTTAGAAGCATTCGTGGACATGGTAGGGGCGCGAAGAGTCCATCGGGGTGGGGGTGTAAGTTGTGCCAAGTAAGGTTTTCCTTGGTCTGGATGTCGGCTCAGTCAGCACAAAAGTGGTGGCCATTGATGCCCTAGGGCAGGTACTTGCCAGTTCTTACTTGCCGACGCAGGGGCAGCCCATTGCGGCCATTCAAAGCGCCTTGCGAGAGATCGCCAGGGCATTGCCCCCAGGGGTTCCTGTCGCCGGGGTTGCCACCACCGGTAGTGGTCGGGTCATGGCGAGTGCCTTGGTGGGTGCCGATGTGGTGAAAAATGAGATCACTGCCCACGCCACGGCCACATTACGTGTCCTGCCCTCAGTTCGGACCATCATCGAAATTGGAGGCCAAGACTCAAAGATTATTTTGCTCAATCACGGCGTGGTTACGGACTTTGCCATGAACACTGTCTGTGCCGCCGGGACAGGCTCCTTCCTTGACCGACAAGCGCATCGTCTGGGTGTGCCGATCACCGCGCTCGGCGAACTAGCGTTACAAGCCACATCACCCACCCGCATTGCCGGTCGCTGTGCGGTATTTGCCGAGTCAGACATGATTCACAAGCAACAGACCGGGCACAGTCTGAGTGACATCGTGGCTGGGCTGTGCGAGGCCCTAGTGCGCAATTACCTGAGCAATGTGGCCAAGGGCAAGACAATTGTTGGGCCGGTTTCATTTCAAGGTGGGGTGGCTGCGAATGTGGGTATACTCAGAGCTTTTGAAAGCGCCTTGGCTCTGCCGGTCATCGTCCCCGAACATTATGACGTCATGGGGGCCTTAGGGGTGGCGTATCTGGCCCAGCCAATTGCGGGCCAGACTCGTTTTCGTGGCTTCGGGGTAGTTGCCGCTAATTGTCAGGTTAAGGGCGAGGACTGTGATGGATGTGGTAATCGCTGTGAGGTAGTTGGCTTTAGTATCAACGGTCGTGTGCAGGCCTACTGGGGTGATCGTTGCGGCAAGTATAGCCATGAAAATTATTTGTCTGTCGGAACTTGACCGTCCAGCGCAAAAATGTCGACTAGGGCAGGAAAGGAGGTTATGACATAATTTGCGCCCTGTAGTTCCTCGGGTCGACCGGTGCCAAAAGTACAGCCGATGGAGAACAAGGAATTGGCCTTTCCGGCCTGCATGTCGTGGAACCGGTCTCCGATCATATAGCCCTCGGTAATGCCATGGCGAGTTTTAATAATCGCCACAATTTCTGTCTTTGTTAAGTTGTGAAACTGCCCTGCACAGTATCGAGCATCGAAAAGAGCGCTAAGTCCTAGGTGGTCGGGTACGAACTTGAGGTAATCTGCGTCGCAATTAGAGCAGATGTAGGTCTTGTACCCTAGGGCGCGAATGTACTTCAAGGTGTCTTCCACTCCCGGGAAGGGACGCGGGTTGGTTTCGTGCAAAATGCGAAGTTCTTTTTCCGCCATCATTTCGTTCGCTTGGGGCATGAGGTTGAGCCTGTCCTTAGGGAGAATCATTGGCCATATTTCATGCAGGGGATATCCCAATGTCTCGGATAGGACGGAGTCGGTAGGAATGGGGAGACAGAGGGCAGCGAATACTTCGCGGAAGGCAGGTAGCGCGACCTGTGTGGCATCCCATAGTGTTCCATCAAGATCGAAAATTGCAGCTTTAGTCATTATCATCATCTCCTTGCCTCCTATATTTTGCATCTACAATCCTTACATAGCAAGCGTCAAATTGACGAAAGTTATAAATGCCGGCGTTTGACTGCGGCAAAGGGGTGATAGGAGTAGTGGCACGTGGACGCAAAATCATGTCAGAACAGCTGAAGATGCAACTAGCTCAAGAGCTTGGGTTTGCCGAAACCGTTCGCTCACGCGGATGGGGTGCGGTGTCGACACGAGACACTGGTGAAATGGTCAGACTTGCTATCGCCAAGGCAGAACAGCTAATGAGCAGCAAACGCTAGGCAGGGAGAACCGTCCCAACAAGGGGGCGGTTCTTTTTTTGAGTGACAAATAGAGGCGGTGTCGACAGCAGGATTTCTTCCTTAGTTGTGGAAGTATGATACTGTCCGGTAAAAGGAGTGGATGAGCATTCTAAAAGCGATCTGGCGCATAGACGAAGCTCTAGATGTCGTAAGAGGGTCGATTGTTGCCCTGGAGCGGCATATGAGCGTTGCCTTGGTCGAATCTGTCGGCAAGATTGTGGCAGAAGATTTTTACGCGAGCTGTCCCGTACCTCACTTTAGGCGTTCAACCATGGATGGGTATGCTGTCGTCGCTCGTTACACCCATGGCGCGAGTGAAACAATGCCCGCCATGCTCAGTCTCTGCGACCTCGCTCCCGCCTCGTGGGCGAGGGTGCTTACAGGAGACCCTATTCCCTCGGCTTACGATGCGGTGGTTATGCTCGAATATGTGGAAGAACTCAGTGACGGCACCTTATTGGTAAGTCGCCCGGTAGCAGGGGGCGAGAACATCATGGAGGAAGGGGAAGATATCTCAGCCGGTAGCCTCATATTGCGGCGTGGGGTGTACATATCGCCCCGTCAAGTCGGACTATTGGCGGCACAGGGGGTTACTGCTGTCAAGGTCAGGGATTTTAGAGTGGCCATAATATCTACGGGGAATGAAGTAGTTCCAGCCTCCACTCGGCCTGAGGTGGGGCAGATGCGAGACATCAATTCGCATCTGTTGACTAGCCTTTGCCGCGAGGCCGGTTTTATGGTGCAAAACTGCGGGATTGTCCCTGATGATCCGGATGCTTTGACCTCTGCACTGCAGGGAGCACTAAAGAACTATGATGCCGTGGTGCTCTCTGGAGGAAGTTCGGCGGGCGCGGCAGATTATACGGAGCGAGTGCTTAATCAGGTTGGCTCGCCGGGGGTTTTGGTGCATGGGCTGGCGGTGAAGCCCGGTAAGCCAACTGTGCTTGGGGTGGTGGAGGGCAAGGCGGTGGTGGGGTTGCCGGGGCATCCCTTATCTTGCGCGATTATGGCCGAGATGGTGGCATTGCCACTTTTGCGTCATGCTGCGGGTGCCATTTTGCCACAACCTAGGCTTCAAGTGGCCGAGCTCTCGCGCTCTTTAGTCAGTGCCCCCGGGCGCAGGGACTTTGTTCCAATCAGACTGGAAGGTCGGCAAGCGATTCCCTTGCTGGCTAAATCCGCGGCGATACAGTTGCTCGCCCAATCGGATGGGTTGTTGGTCGTACCCGAGGACTGTGAGGGCTACAACGCTGGCCGCGAGGTTGTGGTGCAAATGTGGAGGTCAATGTGAAACAACATTTCTTACACAGCATCGCTAAGGATGACGCTCTTCGCTTGTGGCTGGCGGCCTTTTCGGGGCGAGAAGCTGCTACAGAGGTCTTGCCTGTGTCGCGGACGCTCGGGAGGCTTACGGCTACTCCTGTTGTCGCGAGGGAGTCGTCGCCCCATTATGCCGCATCCGCTATGGATGGGATAGCAGTAGAGGCCAAGGATACCATCGGGGTAGCCCCCGGGCGTCCATGTAGACTAGAGCTACAATCGAATTGTTTCGCCGTTGACACCGGTGACCCTTTGCCTCCCGGTACTGACGCCGTGATTATGATTGAGAATGTAGTTCTGGTCGGTTCTTCCTGCGATATCGAGCAAGGGGTCGCCCCTTGGCAGAACGTGCGTCCGGTGGGCGAAGATATCATCGCCGGTGAGATTTTGTTGCCCCGCTACCACTGTCTTGCCCCGGTAGATTTAGGTGCGCTCTTGGCAGCGGGAGTGCACTCCATCGCTGTCTTAGCTAAGCCGCGCGTGACTATCATCCCGACCGGGGATGAACTGGTGTTACCCGGCACTCCTCTCAAGCGAGGAGATATTGTTGAATTTAACTCGGCGATAATTGCCGCGGAGATATCCCTCTGGGGCGGCGAGCCCCTGGTTCATGCCCCGGTATCGGATGATGCCGGGGTGCTCCAGCGAGTAGTAGAACAGGCGATCCGTGCCAGCGACATGGTGCTGATTATCGCCGGCTCATCGACGGGCCGCGGTGACTACACTGCCGATGTAGTGGAGCAGGTTGGCGAGATCTTGGTGCATGGGGTGGCCATGCGCCCGGGAAAGCCGGTGATGCTGGCGAAGGCAGGTCTTGTCCCGGTAGTGGGGCTACCGGGCTACCCGGTATCGGCGCATCATTGCCTCGAGACCTTTGTTAAGCCCTTGCTCTATGCGTTTAACCACCGGCCTCTGCCGAAAACAGAAATGGTGGATGGCCTTTTGACGCGGCGTCTCGTCTCGCCCTTTGGGGTAGAGGAATTTGTGCGGGTGGCAGTGGGCCAGGTAGAGGGGCAGGTAGTGGTGACGCCCCTAGCGCGAGGTGCAGGCATTGTCTCCTCACTTATGCGCTCCGACGGCACAGTAATAGTGCCACAATCCGCGGAGGGTTTCGCCGAGGGTGCATCGGTGCGCGTGCTCCTGCGGAAGCCCTTAGCAGAAATCTCCGGTTCATTGGTTTGCATCGGCAGTCATGACCTCGTGCTGGATGTACTAGCCGATTTTATGCGCCTTCGCTACGACCTCTGCCTGCAGGCCAGTCACGTGGGTAGCATGGGGGGGCTCTTGTCGCTCAAGCGCAAGTTCGCCCACCTGTGCACGACCCATCTCCTCGATGAGGAGACCGGAGAGTACAACACAGCCTTCATTAAGCGCATGTTCCCCGGTGAAGATATGGTCGCCATCAACCTAGTAGAGCGCTGGCAGGGTTTCATGTGCCGTGCGGGGACCGGCGTTAAAAACTGGCAGGATTTGCGCGCGGTGCGTTTCATCAACCGACAGCGCGGTTCAGGCACGCGCGCACTGCTCGATTACCACCTGCACAAGTATGGAATAGAGTCTTCGGCCATCAATGGCTATCTACGCGAAGAAACCACCCATCTTGCGGTGGCCTGTGCGGTGGCCAATGGCAGTGCTGAGGTGGGGCTTGGCATCCTTTCGGCGGCGAATGCTTTTGGGTTAGACTTTGTGCCCATTTGTCTGGAGCAGTTTGATATAGTCATGCGACGTGCTACGCTGCTTGACCCTAGAATACAGGCGCTGCTGTCAATTATCCGCTCGGCGGAGTTTGCCTCCCGCGTGGGGGAACTCGGTGGCTACGCGACAAACAAGAGCGGCGAGGTGGTGTGGTCGGGAAATGCGTGACCAGGTAGGGCGCTCTATTGACTATCTTCGCTTGTCTCTGACCGCAAAGTGCGATTTGCGTTGCCGTTATTGTCAGCCAGAGGCAAGGTCAGTAAAAATCTCGGAGCTAGATTTGGCGGACTTTCTCTTTTTCGTGCAAGTTGCTGCTTCCCTAGGCATTTCTAGAGTGCGTCTTACCGGCGGCGAGCCGCTTCTTAAACCGGGCATAGTAGATTTTATAGGCGAATTGGCCGGGGTTCCGGGCATACAAGACATTGCCTTGACGACCAATGGGACCCTTTTAGCTGGCCTGGCTCTGCCCCTTTGGCGAAAGGGACTTAAGCGCGTCAACATTAGTCTGGATTCGCTCAATCCAGAGCGTTACGCCTATATGACCAGAGGTGGTGAGCTCCACCGGGTCATGGCCGGTGTTTCTGCTGCGCTTGACGCCGGGCTCTACCCGGTTAAATTGAATTGTGTAGTAATTCGCGGGTTTAATGATGACGAGGTAGAGGCCTTTGCCGGATTAACTCGCCATCAAGATGTGGCCGTCCGTTTCATTGAACTCATGTCTTTTGGCGAGGGGACTAACTTTCCTGCTACAGCCTTGGTAACTATGCGGGAGTTAATGGATACCCTGGGGCCGCTTGAGGCCGCCGTTCAAGAGAGTGCGGGTCCAGCCAAAGTCTTTCGCCTGCCGGGGGCACGCGGCACCATAGGTTTTATCAGCGGGACCAGTGAATATTTTTGTAGCGGATGTAATCGCTTGCGGGTCACTGCCCAGGGCTGTGTGCGCCCATGCCTCTTTGCGGATGTCGAGGTAGATGTGGCGGAGCTGATCGTCACCCGTCAATTTGGGGCACTTCAGTCGGCCTTGCAGCTCGCGGTAGCCAATAAACCTAGGCGAGAGCTCAGCATTGATAATCGCCGTATGGCAGAGATTGGGGGATAGTTGTGTTAACTCATTTAGACGCCAGTGGGAAAGCATCTATGGTCGACGTTTCACACAAGACACCCACGCGGCGCGTGGCCAAGGCCCGTGCCCTGGTGTGGATGCAGGCGCAGACGATGGAGCTCATCACTGCGCAAGATATTCCTAAGGGGGATGTGCTGGCGGCCATGCGCTTAGCGGGGATTATGGCGGCGAAGAAGACCGCGGAACTTATTTTTCTCTGCCATCCCCTGCACCTGACTAGGGTGACGCTGGACTCGAGAGTATTGTCGGACCGAGAGCTGGAAATAATCTCCGAAGTGGTCGCCTTCGATAGCACCGGGGTGGAGATGGAGGCGCTCACGGCGGTGACAGTGTCCGCCCTAACAGTTGTTGATATGTGCAAAGCGGTTGATAAAGGTCTCATGATTAAGGATATCCATCTATTATCTAAGTCTGGTGGGATGAGTGGGGACTTCGTGTGGGGGGATGAAAGATGAGAGGTGCGGTCAATGCAGTATCCATCAGTAAGGACAAGGGCATGCGCAAGTCTCCGCAACCCTTTGTGGATATCGTCTTGGAACATGGGCTCGCGGGGGACGCCCATGGTGGGGTGGGGCATAGGCAGGTGAGTTTATTGGCCCTAGAGAGCATTAAAAAAATGCAGGCCTTAGGAATAGACGTGCATCCGGGTGATTTTGCGGAGAATATCACTCTCCAGGGGGTTGACCTGGCCAAAGTTGCGGTCGGTACACACCTATCCCTGGGTGAGGGGGTCATGCTCGAAATAACGCAGTTAGGTAAAGAGTGCCATGAACGATGCGCTATCTACTATCAAGCCGGCGATTGTGTTATGCCGCGTGAGGGCGTATTTGCGAGGGTCTTGCGGGGCGGGCAAGTTAAGGCCGGTGATGAGGTGCTAGTCTGGCCCAAGCTCAGGATCCTGGTCATTACTTTGAGCGATCGCTGCTCTCGCCAAGAGACGGTAGACGAAAGCGGTCCGGCCTTGGCTGCGGAGCTTGCCCTGACCGGCGCCAGGGTCGCGACTGTCATCCTCGCTGATGACTATGACGCTCTCGTAGAGCGTTTGACAGAAACCTGCGACCAAAATGCGGCGGACATTGTACTGACGACAGGAGGAACCGGCCTCTCCCCGCGTGATGTAACTCCGGAAGCCACGCTTGCTGTAATAGAGAGGGTAGTGCCGGGCATTGCCGAGAACATGCGCGCGCAAAGTCTCAAGGTAACTCAGGCCGCCATGCTCAGCCGGGCCGTAGCGGGCACAAGGAAGAAAACCTTGATCATTAACTTGCCTGGTAGTAAGAAGGGCGCCCTCGAGTGCCTGAGAGTGCTCCTCCCCGTCCTGCCGCATGCCTATGAAGTAATGCAGGGGCAGAACACCGACTGTGGCCGCCTGCCGCAATAAATCCCCTGCCCATTCGTTTCTCGAGCGTAGACCATTGGTTTACGCTTTTTTTTATTTATTTTTTCTGAACCTGCAGGAACTCTTGCCCCGTCCGAGAATACTAGTGGGGAAGAGTGGTGTATAGTGGGGAAAGGGGAGCAAGGGCGATGTTTCTAGGGCAACATGAGCACAGTCTTGACGAAAAAGGCAGGTTGTTCATGCCGGCGAAGTTTCGCGAGCGCTTAGGGACGCCTTTTGTAGTCACTAGGGGCCTCGATAACTCCCTCTCTGTCTACCCCTTGCCCGAGTGGGAGGCAACCGCACAGCGCTTACAAGAAGCCACAACCTCGCGTGGAGATGCTCGTGCCTTCGAGCGTCAATTTTTAGCATGGGCGGTTGAGCTAGAGTTCGATAAGCAGGGGCGGATTAACATCCCCGAGCCGCTCAGACAACATGCTAAGCTCACCAAGGATGCCGTGATTATCGGCGTCGGTCGCAAGATCGAAGTATGGAGCACGGCAATTTGGCAAGAATATTCCAACAATGCTCTCCAAAATTATGAGCAAATGGCCGAAGAAATGGGAATTAGACTGTAATGGGTGGGGTGGCGGACATCAAGCGGCATGTGCCGGTGTTGCTCGAGGAAGCGGTGGGCGTCCTCGGCGTGGGCGAGGGAGACGTGGTTCTCGATGGCACCTTTGGTCGCGGGGGTCACACCAGGCGATTCCTTCAAGCAGTGGGACCGCAGGGGTTGGTAGTGGCAATGGATGTGGATGTGGCTGCGGCAGAAGCCGCCCAAGAAATTTGTGCGCCGAATTTCCGGTTTGTACGGCAAAATTTCCGCCATTTAGATGTGGCTCTGCGCAACCTTTCCTTGCCGGTAGTAGACAAAGTATTTTTCGACCTTGGAGTGTCCAGCCCGCAACTTGACGAGGCCGAACGCGGCTTTTCGTATAAATTTGACGCTGTCCTCGACATGCGCCTCGACCCACTGGCAACGACTAGTGCCAGGACATTGTTAGCTCGGGCCAGTGAGGCCGAGCTCGAAAAAATCTTATGGGAGTACGGCGAGGAGCGTTGGGCCAGACGCATCGCGGCGTTCATCGTGGCCGCGAGGGCTAGGTCATCCATAGAGACCACTGCCGAGCTGGTCGAGATCATTAAGGCCGCCATTCCGCGTGAGGTTAGGCAAGCAGAAGACCAGCACCCCGCCCGCCGAACTTTTCAGGCCCTCCGCATAGCCGTCAATGATGAACTTGGCGCACTCCGAGAGGGCCTAGAAAAAGCCCTCGGGGCACTTAAAGTGGGTGGCAGGATGGGGTGTATCACCTTTCATTCGCTTGAGGATCGCATCGTCAAGCAATTTTACATGAAGCATGCGCGAGGGTGTATTTGTATAAGTGGCTTGCCACAGTGCGTATGTGGGCATCATGCTACTCTTAGGATTGTCACAAAAAAACCCTTGGGTCCATCTCCACAGGAATTGGCAGAAAATCCTCGTAGCCGCAGTGCCCACTTGAGGGTGGCAGAAAAATTGCCGGTGTTCTACTAAGATGAGGGAGTGAATAGCTGTGATACCAGTAAGGAAGACTCTTCCCCTTCCGTCGCTGCCCGCCCAGGAGAGGAACAGGAAAACTGCTAAGAAGAACAGACCCAGGAGAGTTCTTAACTTAGTGAAGCGAGCGGTGCTGTTGCTTGGCGTGGTCGGGTTGTTGGCCGGAGCGGTAGTGCATCGCCATGCCCAAATTGCGGTAGGGGAGCATAGAGTGGCCCGCCTGGTAGCGGAAATCTCCGAGCTGGAAATTCAAAAAGCCAGACTTCAGGTTGTTGCGCTTGAGCTATCCTCATTGCCGCGCATTGAGCGAGTTGCTCGGCAAGAATTGGGAATGACCAATCCCAAAGAGCCTCAAATCCTCCGGGTAGGGGTGCAAGGCGGCAACTAGACAGGGGGGGACAGTTCATGGCTATCCCGATGAGTATGAAACTCAGAATGCGGTTCCTGCTCGTAATTTTTCTCCTGGGTAGCGCGAGTTTGATCCTGCGCCTAGGGTACCTGCAGGTCATTAGGGGACCCGAACTCAGCAGGTGGGCATTGGCGCAGTGGACGCGGGACGTTTCCGTGTCGCCAAAGCGTGGTGTAATCTATGATCGCCACATGCGTGAGTTAGCCGTTAGTGCTACCGCCGACACCGTGGTCGCCATTCCCAGACGAATAGTAAACCCTCAAGAGACTGCTGCTAAGTTGGCCACAGTTCTTGGCATTTCTCCGGAAACAATCTATGGGCGCCTGGTGCGAAATCTAAATCTGGTATACTTAGCCAGGAAAATCCCCGCGGAGCAGGCGCAAGCATTGCGTGCGCTCAATTTGCCGGGCATTGATTTTAAAATAGAAACAAGTCGCGCTTACCCTAATCGTAGATTAGCCAGTCATATTCTCGGTTTCGTCGGGGTAGATAATCAGGGGTTAGGGGGGATAGAGTTAACCTATGATCGCGTCCTCCAGGGGAAGCCCGGTGAGGTAAGAAGCCCTGCAGATGGCAGGAACACTCCTTGGCCGAGAGTGAGCCCCGAATATACCCCGCCTACACACGGGCAAAGCATAGTGCTGACCATTGATGAAGTGGTGCAGCACATTTTGGAGCGCGAACTTGATGTAGCCATGACTCGTCACCAGGCGTCAGAAGCCCTGGCAGTGGCGATGAACCCTAAAACCGGAGAAATACTGGGCATGGCTAACCGGCCCGATTTTGATCCTAACGACTATAGGCGTTTTCCTGAGAGGCTGTGGCGCAATACCTCGGTCTCCGATAGCTTTGAGCCGGGGTCCACTTTTAAAGTGGTGACGGCAGCGGCAGCTTTGAATGAGGGGTTGGTTACCGAGAATGATAGGTTCACTTGCACTGGCTATACCCTCGTCGCTGGGGTGAGGTTGGCCTGCTGGAGGGCGAGAGGTCATGGCAATCTGAACTTTGCGGAAGTGTTTTGGCAATCCTGCAACCCTAGTTTCGTCAATATCGGCACAAAGCTTGGCAGAGAGACGCTTTCGCGTTACATCGATGCATTTGGTTTTGGGCGTCGCACCGGGATTGATCTCCCCGGAGAAGCGAGGGGCGTCATGTTTAGACGGATGGGACCGGTTGAGCTGGCCACCACGAGTTTTGGCCAGGGGCCTGCGGTAACGGCGATACAGCAAGTGGCCGCCATATCCGCAGCAGTCAATGGTGGAACCTTATTCCGTCCGCGCCTTGTCAAGGAAGTGAGAGACCAACAAGGTGGAATCGTAGAAACATTTCTTCCCGAGGCATTAGGGCAAGCTATAACAGCCGAAACCTCCGCGAGGGTACGTAGCCTTCTGGAGGGAGCCGTCGTTTCTGGTTCAGGGAGGAATGCTTTCATTGAAGGCCAGAGAATTGGGGGGAAGACCGGTACCGCGCAGGTGCCTAGGGCAGGTGGAGGGTATTATGCCGATCGGTACATTGCTTCCTTTATCGGGATGGCTCCCGCCGATGATCCTTCCATAGTGCTCCTTGTCATCGTAAGGGAGCCAAAAGGTCCGTACGGGTATTTTGGCAGCCAAGTAGCGGCTCCCACTTTTCGGGCCATGATGGAGGATATCTTGCGTTACTTAAACGTCGAGCCCAAGAGTGAAGCTATAGGGTTAGCACGGCCGGCGCTGGTTGCGGTGCCGGAACTAAGGGGATTGACTACCACTGCAGCGCTTGCCCATCTAAGGGACCTTGGGTTAAACTTACGCATGGAGCAAAACGGCAATCGTGTTGTCCTGCAGACACCCCTGCCGGGGGCCATGGTCTCTGTGGGAACTACAGTGATGGTCGAGCTGGGGCAGCCAGGTCCGATCGAGGGGAAGGTCGCTGTGCCCGATGTGCGAGGGCTTGCGATGAGGGTTGCCAGTCTAGAGCTCGCTAACATCGGACTGCGCATTATCGCCACCGGAACGGGCCTTGCCGTTTCGCAGGACCCTTTGCCCGGTGAGTTTGTGGATGTAGCTACCGCAGTAAGAGTGGTGTTCCGTCCGTGAGTGAAGGAGTGGACAAGGTGCAATTTAAGGATATTTTATCAGGATGGGTTCTTCTGGCGCAAGGGGGCAACGCCGAGATTTCTGGGGTGACCGACATAGCTCACCTTGTGCAACCAGGGTTCGTCTTTGTGGCTATCAAGGGAGCAAGGGTCGACGGGCATGGGCTAATAGCCGAGGCCCTGCGCCGTGGTGCGGTGGCGGTGGTGACAACAGAACGTGTGCCCCTCCCCGTTGGCATAGCCTATGCCCTCGTAGGGAACACAAGGGCGGCGTTCGCCCATATGCTATCGGTGTATCACGGGTCGCCATCACAGAGGCTGCGCGTTATAGGCATTACCGGCACTAACGGCAAGACGACGACGGCTTTTCTCATTCAGTCCATACTGCGCGCCGCGGGGTTTAGAGTAGGGTTAATGGGCACCGTCCACATTGACACCGGACGGAGCATAGAATCCTCTACCTTGACCACTCCAGATGCCCCACTGCTATACGGAGCCTTGTCGCGCATGACCGAAAATGCCCTGACCCACGCCGTCATGGAGGTCTCTTCTCATTCTTTGGTGCTAGACCGGGTGGATGCTGTCGAATTTGACACGGCGGTCTTTCTCAATTTGACCCAAGATCACCTCGACCTACACCACACCATGGAGGCGTATTTTCAGGCTAAGGCGCACCTATTCACTTGTTTGGGTAAAAATGCCTCAAAAAGTGGCAAAACCGCCATTATCAACATAGATGATGAGTATGGACAGCGATTAGTTGGCATGACCGGTGGGGCTGTATTGACCTTCGCCATAGATCGTGATGCTGACTTTGTGGCCAGAGATATCCGCTCCGGTGTGTCGGGGGCATCCTTTCGGCTAGAAACACCGGTGGGACCGTGCGAGGTAGAAATATGCACCCCGGGCAGACACAGCATCTACAACGCCTTAGCGGCCGCAGGAGCGGCGCTTGCCGAGGGGGCCAGCCTTGGTGCCATTGCAGAAGGACTCAACATGCCAGGTGTTCCCGGCCGCATGGAAAAGGTGCAAGCAGGGCAGGGCTTTGATGTCTTTGTAGACTATGCCCATACCCCTGACGGTCTTCTGAACGTCCTCAAGGCGGCGAGAAGTTTTACCCGTGGCAGGCTCATCGTCGTCTTCGGTTGTGGGGGAGACCGCGACAAGGGCAAGCGCCCTATTATGGGAGAGATTGCCGCGCGCCTCGCTGATGTGTCCATTATTACTTCAGATAATCCGCGTTCCGAGAACCCAGCGCACATTATCGAGGGGGTCCTATCCGGAATAACCGAGGCATCCGCCATAGAAAGGACCATCGTCGAAGCCGATCGCAAACAAGCCATTAAAAGGGCTGTCGCCATGGCCGAAGCAGGGGACGTCATAATTGTGGCCGGCAAAGGGCATGAGAACTATCAGATTTTTTATGACCAGACGATTCACTTTGATGACCGCGAAGAAGCTATGCGGGCCGTGGAGGAACGTCAAAATGTATAATCAATCTCTCGCCATGCTATCACGCCTAGTTGATGGGGAACTTCTCGGGCCGGACATTGACATTTGTGGAGCGGCGGCGGACCATCGACAAGTGACCCCGGGGAATCTGTTCTTTGCTCTGCCCGGCGCCCGTCAGGATGGGCACGATTATGTCGCCCAAGCGGTGGCGAATGGTGCGGTGGGGGCGGTTGTCTCGCGTCAGGGGGAGTATCCCTGCTCAGTGGTGCTGGTGCCGGACACCAAGAAGGCTCTCATTAAAATAGCCACAGCGCGCTTGGTTGGTAGCAGTGCCAAGGTGGTGGCTATAACCGGCAGTGTGGGGAAGACCAGTGTCAAAGAAATGACGGCCGCGGCCCTCAAGGGCGTGATGAAGGTTTATCGTAGTCCGGGGAATTTTAACACGGAAGTAGGCCTTCCCCTGAGCGTCCTCAACCATGGCGATGAGGACGTGTTAGTCTTAGAGATGGGCATGCGCGGGCTCGGTCAAATTGCCGCCTTAGCTTTAGTGGCCCCTCCTGATATCGCCATAATTACCAATGTCGGGGAGGCCCACATCGAACTCTTGGGCACGCGGGAAAACATATCGCAAGCCAAGGGAGAGATTTTGCTCGGTATGAAGGCAGGGGGTACGGCCATTCTCTGTCGCGACGATGACTTCTATGACTTTCACCGTCATTTGACGCGCGGTCCCGTTTTATCAGTTGGTTACCACCCTGATGCTGATCTCAGGCTGTCACAGTCGGTGCTTGACGAAGACGGATGCTGTCACTACATGCTCCAGAGTGGCGCCGAGAGTTTCCCCGTGTATGTACCCTGGCCCGGGCGGCACAATGCGCTAAATTCTTCTCTGGCCATCGCCGCTGCAGTAGTCCTAGGGGTAGACATTGCCCAGGCAATCGCGGGGATACAAAGATGTGCCGTCAAGAGTCAGAGGCTCGAAGTTGTTAATTTACCCCAAGGTTACACCTTGATTGATGATACCTACAATGCTAGCCCAACTTCAGTGGTGGCAGCCTTGCATACCTTGGACCATATTGCCAAAGGTAGGCGCAGAGTAAGCGTGCTTGGCAGTATGTTTGAGCTTGGGGAGCGCTCTCAGGCCGCTCATCAAGAGGTGGGAGAGGTGGCAGGGGAGCGCTGTGACCTAGTGGTTACTCTCGGAAAAGAGGCCCAAGGCATAGCTAAAGCAACTCGTGCCAAGGGCATTAAGACAGTAGAGTGCGACGAGCCAGAACAGGTCTTGGCGGTGCTACGCACGGAACTTAGAAGCGGGGATGTCATCTTAGTAAAGGGATCGCGTGGCATGCAAATGGAACGCATAACCGCTGTTTTGCGCAAAGGAGATGATTAAATGCCGTACTATTATTGGTATTCCTTTGCCATGACTTTCTTCCTGGCCTTGATTTTGGGGAAGGTCGCTATCCCGTTGCTCAGGCTTTTAAAGTTCGGGCAAGTAGTGCGCAGCGACGGGCCGGCCACCCATGCCAAGAAAAAGGGAACACCCACAATGGGAGGAGTTATTTTTTTAGTACCCGCCTTGCTCGTCACCTGGCTATGGGGGATTACTCTTGGTTTTCAATTTTCTTCTCTGGTAGTCACCACCGTGCTGACGTTGGGATTTGCCTTAGTCGGACTCGCCGACGATGCCTTGAAAACGGTCTTCCGTCGAAGTCTCGGTCTGCTCGCGCGCCAGAAGCTGTACTGGTTAGGGTTGCTCTCGGCCGGGGCCTCCCTCGTGCTGTATTACACAGGTCATAGCACCGTCCTCGTCATGCCATACCTGGGGTGGAGATATGACATAGGTCACCTCTACTGGCCATTCTTGGTCTTCATAGGCATAGGGTTTAGCAATGCTGTAAACCTCACGGATGGCATAGATGCTTTAGCGGGGGGAACAATGCTCATCGCCTCCCTGGCCTATGTGGTGGTGGGTTTAGTCACGGGTGTCCCTGAGGTAGTGTTTTTTGCCCTGGCATTGGCGGGGGGCTTGCTGGCATTTCTCTTTTACAATCGCCACCCGGCTCGAGTATTTATGGGTGATGTTGGGTCCTTGGGTCTTGGCGGGGCCTTGGTGTCGATGGGCACACTGACCCGCACCGAACTGTTGCTCCCCATAATTGGGGCGGTCTATGTCTGGAGTACGCTTTCGGTGGTAGTGCAGGTTGTCTATTTTCGATTAACCAAGGGGAAGCGTTTTTTTCGCATGGCGCCATTTCACCACGCCTTGGAACTGCGGGGGTGGTCAGAAAGAAAAGTGGTTCTAACGTACTACCTTGTCAGCGCGGTTGTTGCCGCCCTAGGTATTGTCGGGCTGGCGCGAATGGGAGGGTGATCTATGCGCACTAGGAGCGAACACCCAGACTACATTTTGCTTGTCGTCATCCTCATGCTGGTGACCATCGGGGTGGTGATGGTCTATAGCGCCAGTTTCCCACTCTCTTTGTTGCGCTTTGACCACCAATGGCATTTCGTCAGCAGGCAGTTGCTATGGGCTTTGTTTGGCATTATCGCCATGATAGTTGCGAGTCGCATAAACTATTGGAAGTGGCAACAGCTATCTAATGTGCTTCTGGCAATCACATTGCTCCTCCTCCTTTTGGTCTTTGTCCCTGGGATTGGTGTGACCGTGCAAGGTTCAACGCGCTGGATAGACCTTGGGTTTTTTAATATGCAGCCCTCGGAAGTGGCCAAAATTGCTCTGGTGCTGTGGGTTGCCGCTCGGTTAGCCCAGAAGGAAGGAACATTGCTCAATTTTTGGCGGGGGACGCTCCCAATTATTTCGCTCACCGGAATTATGGCCGGTCTTGTCTTGCGCCAACCAGATTTGAGTACCGCGGTGGTCCTCGTCCTCAGCGCAGGATTTGTCTTGTTTGCAGGTGGACTGCCTTGGGGTCAGATAGCGCTCCTCTTGGGCCTGGGGGTATCAGCGTTGTACCTAGGTATAATCAGTGCAGAGTATCGCTTAGCGAGGTTCATGACATTTCTTGATCCTTGGAAGGACCCAACAGACGCAGGGTACCAGATTATCCAGTCC
This sequence comes from Peptococcaceae bacterium, assembly GCA_018334055.1. Classification (GTDB taxonomy): domain Bacteria; phylum Bacillota; class UBA994; order UBA994; family UBA994; genus BS524. The sequence continues at coordinate 65,357 of JAGXSS010000052.1, read as the reverse complement.
CTCTACGCCATCGGGCTAGGTGGCGTCTTTGGCCGGGGGCTTGGGGCCAGTATCCAAAAACACTTCTTTCTCCCCGAACCGCACAATGACTTTATTTTTGCCGTCACCAGCGAAGAGTTTGGTTTTTTTGGTGGGGCGGTTCTCATTGCCCTCTTCGCTCTGCTGGCGGTGCGCGGACTTAGAATCGCTATCCGCTCTCCGGACAAATTTGGTGGCTTCTTGGCCACCGGCATAACTGCGATGATTGTTGCTCAGGCCTTCATGAACATTGCCGTGGTCACAGGCTCGGTGCCGGTTACCGGTATCACCTTGCCCTTAATCAGTTCCGGTGGTAGCTCCTTGGTCATTGTCATGGGTAGCTTGGGCATCTTATTAAACATCTCGAAATATAGCCGTGAGTGAGGGACGAAAATGATCAAAGTCTTATTTGCCGGTGGCGGTACAGGTGGGCATGTGTATCCCGCGATCGCTTTAGCGAGGGAACTTATTAAACGCCATCCTACGGCCGACACATTATTTGTTGGGGCTAAGCGCGGCTTAGAAAATCAGATCGTTCCCGGCGAGGGCTTTAGGCTGACCACCTTGGAAATCACCTCTTTCCCACGGCGACTATCAATTGAACAGTTGCGAACTGCAAGCCGTGCCTTCTGGGCTCTTGTGGAAGCAAGGCGGATACTCTGCGAGTATCGCCCGGATGTCGTCGTTGGCACAGGCGGATACGCGGCGGGGCCCATGCTACTGGTAGCCGCACTCTATGATTACCCCACCCTAATCCATGAGCAGAATGCCTTCCCTAGCCTGACCAATCGCTTGCTGGCTCGTTTTGTTGATAAAATTGCGGTCAGCCATAGGGCAGCCATGCCCTTTTTCCCTAGCCGGAAAGTGACTGTCACCGGAAATCCTCTGCGCCCAGAAGTTTTGTCTGCAGATGGCAAAAGTGCTCGCTACAAACTTGGCATTTCCCAAGAAGAAAAGGTACTGGTCGTGGTTGGGGGGAGCGGTGGCGCTACGGTTCTCAATGAGACCCTAAGTAAATGCTACGGCGAGTTCGCCAGGAGGCAGGTCCGAGTATTTCATGTCACGGGCAAGCGAGATTTTGAGTTTTTGAAACGTATCGCCGCCCCTTATCTCGGCCCGCAACTCGAATTGATCGACTACGCCACTGATTTGCCTAGTTTGCTGGCCGCCGCTGACTTGGTGGTGTCTCGCCCGGGTTCAACAACGGCAGAATTGGCATACTTGGGTAAGCCCGCTATCCTCATTCCGTTCCCCTCCGCAGCCGAGAATCACCAGCACCACAATGCTCGAGTGTTTTCAGAGGCTGGTGCCGCCATTTTGCTCGAGCAGCAAGACTTAACGCCGGAAAGGCTCGTTGCTCTAGCGAGTGAGGTGCTCTTTGACCCTAAGAGACTTTCCTCCATGTCTCTGCAGGCGACAGCGCTGGCCTTGCCGAGGGCGGGCGAGGATTTGTGTGACCTGTTGGAAGGGCTGCTGCTCACGCTATCAAAGTAACAACGCCAAGCTCCGCGGCATAGGATGGTGCAATGACATTGATTGTACCTCTGTCCGAAAGGAGTGAAAGCAGTTTGGATCGTTATGTAATTAATGGCCGAACACCGATCTGTGGCGTCATTGACATTCACGGGGCGAAGAACGCCGCACTTCCCATCGTGGCCGCTTGTCTGCTTACGGACCAGGCAGTGTTGCTGCGGAATATTCCACCGCTTAGCGACATCGGCGTTATGCAAGCTATTTTACATAGTCTAGGAGTTAATAGCGAGTGGCAGGCGGGCGAACTTCGCATCCACCCCAATGTGGTCAACAGTCATGTCATTCCAGAAAGCCTTATGCAGGAGATGCGCTCGTCAGTGATCATCGTAGGGCCCCTACTGGCACGGTACGGCAGAGTCAGTGCATCCTATCCCGGAGGATGCGCGATAGGGGAACGACCGATTGATTTGCACATCAAAGGGCTTTGTGCCCTAGGGGCCAAGGTCGTAGATGAGGGTGGTGGATGCCTTACATTTTCCGCCAGCAAGCTACGAGGCGCGAGAGTACATTTAGAGACGCCAAGTGTTGGAGCAACCGAGAACATCATGATGGCTGCGTGTTTGGCCGAGGGAGAGACACTAATCGAAAACGCCGCCAGAGAGCCCGAAGTGCTTGACCTGCAAAACTTTCTCAATGCTTTGGGCGCAAAAGTAAGTGGAGCAGGGCAGAACACTATACATATTGCCGGGGTCAGTGCTCTAAAAGGGGCAGAGTATACGATAATTTCTGATCGGATTGTAGCTGGTACATACCTCCTAGCAGCTCTCATGACCGAGGGGCGGATCACCCTGACATCCGTTATCGCCGAAGACCTGCGTCCCCTACTCTCGAGAATGAGTGACATGGGTGCGGACATCGCTGTCGCCGATAATGCCGTTACCCTCTCCATGCGGGGCAGGCCTCGCGCAGTAGAGGAGGTACGGACCATGCCCCACCCAGGTTTTCCTACTGACTTGCAGGCCCCCATGTTGGCAGCACTTTGTCTCGCAGAGGGGAAGAGTGTGCTCACCGAAACTATGTTCGAGAGCCGCTTCAAACATGTCGAAGAACTAAAACGCATGGGTGCTCAGATCGCGGTGGAAGGCCGTAAGGCCATCATTAGCGGAATTGAAAGATTTTCCGGAGCTACTGTTCGCGCGACAGATCTCAGGGCTGGGGCGGCACTCACTCTGGCAGGGCTGGCGGCATCCGGCACTACAGTGGTCGAAGATGTCTACCATATCGATCGTGGCTATGTCGCCTTGGATCAAAGCCTGACCCGTCTCGGCGGGCGAGTGGTAAGAAAGAGATAAAAAAAAGGGGGGGGAGTATGATGCGAGGGGTAATTCTTATCTTCCTCCTGCTCCTTTTTTGCTGGCAAATTGTCCAAGCCCCATGGTTTTTCAGTTTGGATAAGGTGGAAGTGCAGGGCAACGAGACGATGAGTGCGAAGCAGGTGGAAGAGCTCGCTGGGGTATGGAGAGGTGAACACTTGCTGCGCATAGACCTCGGGAAGACGGCGGATAGGCTGCTGTCTAGCCCACAAATCACCTCTGCTACCTTGCGGCGCTTGTGGCCAAATAAATTATTAATTTCAATTACCGAAAACATAGGTTTTGCGGTAGTTCCTTATCATGACAGCTTTGTCGAAATTGATCGCTTAGGGAGAGTAATTTCGATCGTACATGATTTCAGCCGCGTCAACCTACCTATCATAACCGGGGTTTCCATAGTTGACGCTGTTTTGGGCCGGGAACTTGAGGGGTCAAACATCGCAGCGGCCCGCTTGGTAGCTGTTAACATGCCAAGTAGCGTCCGTCCGAGCATATCCGAAATTAACGTAGCCCTAAGCGGCGATATCTCCCTTATTACTGTGAACGGGGTACAAATTCGGCTTGGCAATGTTCTGCATTCCCATATACGTCTTGCTTTGCTCCCCGCTGTGCTTTATGCTTATGAGGAGAGGGGGATGTCTCGTTCTAACATAGCTTATATAGATATGACAGGCGAAGTCCCCGTATATAAAGGACGGTAATATATGAAAGGACGCTTCCACATTGCTCTAACCGCGGTCTGTATCCTCCTGGGGTGGCTTCTGGCGCTGCAGATAAGAAGTACCGGCGACTTCACGGCGGTGGTTCCGGACTTGCGCACCTCCGAGATGCGTGTCCTCCTCATGGATGCTCTGCGACAGAAACAAGAACTCCAACAGGAACTAGACGCCTTGCGGGACGAACTGAGAGCTGTTGAAACAGCGGCTACTAAAGGAGAAGGCACACTTGAGCGTTTGCATCGCGAATTAGAAAATGCTCGACTGCTCGCAGGCATCACGGCGGTCGAGGGCCGGGGCTTGACAGTGACTATCAATGATAGCAAGAGGTCGGCCCAGGCAACCGAGGACCCTGCCCTATTTATCGTGCATGATGAGGATATTCTGAAGATAACGAATGTCCTGCGGGCCTCGGGAGCAGAGGCCATCTCGATAAACGGCCAACGCCTCTTAGCGACGAGCGAAATCCATTGCGCCGGACCTTCGGTTTCTATTAACAATGTTCGCATTGCTGCCCCTTTTGTAATTACTGCCATTGGTGATAACGTGGGCCTGGAAAGCGCCTTACGGATGCGTGGGGGCGTAATAGAAGCCCTCGGTTTTTTCGGTCTCGAAATAGATGTGAAGAGATATGATAAAGTTATGGTGCCTGGGTTCACGCGACCATTGAGGTTCGAATGGCTTAGGCCTGGGCAGGGGAGATAGAGCCATGTCTTTAGCTTTTGCTGGTTTGCTGATGGGTTTGCTCCTCGGGTTCATTGGTAGTGTGAGGATACCGGCCCATTTGGCTCCGTATACGGCGGTAGCACTACTAGCTGCCGCAGACTCCCTGCTAGGTGGTTTGCGAGCGGCGCTCTCGGGTACTTTTGACGATGCGATTTTTGTAACAGGTCTAGTCAGTAATGCCCTATTGGCAGCCTTACTGGCTTTTGTCGGGGATAGAATTGGCATCAACCTGTATTTATCCGCCATTGTGGCCTTCGGCGTGCGTATTTTTCAGAATCTAGCCATTATTCGCCGGATGATCCTTGAGCGGCTGTAAGCCTATCACTGTTACTGGGAAGGGGGTGGACAAGTGAAGAAGGAAATAATCGCGAGTCTCGATGTGGGCACTGCGAATGTTCGCTGCGCGGTCGCTGCAGTTGATCAGCGCGGAGATGTGCAGATTCTCGGCATGTGCTGCCGTCCATCTATGGGTATGCGCAAAGAATTGATTGTGGATGTGGAGGCCAGTGCCGCTTGCGTGAGGGAAGTGGTTGCAAGTGCCGAGCGCATGGCCGGTGGAAGTATCTCTTCCCTTTATGTTGCCTTGTCGCCGCTGCATGCCGTGTTACAAACATCGAAAGGCATGGTAGCCGTGTTAGGCGAAGGTCACGAAGTTAGTCAAGAAGATATCGCCAGAGTTATGCAAGCAACGCGAGTCAGTAGCCTGCCGCCCAACAGAGAAATAGTAGATATGGTAGTGCGGCAATACATTGTCGATGGGTACGGTGGGCTCAAAGATCCGACCAGCATGATTGGTATGCGCCTTGAGCTTGATGCTCTCCTGGTTGTGGGCAATTTGACTGCCCTGTCTAGTCTCAGGAGAAGTGTGGAGCGTGCTGGGTACACTGTGGCTGGTTTCGTCCTCAAACCCTTGGCCCTAGGGGAACTGCTGCTCAGTGAGGATGAAAGGGAATTAGGCGTCCAACTCGTTGATGTCGGCGCCGCGGTGACTGAGACGGCCTATTTTGAAGAGGGAACCCTGCGGGCCATTGGAGCTGTTCCGGTGGGTGGTGCCTACGTTACGAGCGATCTAGCGGTGGGGCTTAGAGTGAGTACAAAAACAGCGGAACGTTTAAAGACTGAAGTCGATTGGTTTTCTCAGCCCGAGGACAAAGCAGTGGATGTAGCAAGCTTTGGCCATTTAGAAGCAAGGCGTGTCACTGCCAGAGAGGTCATCGAGATAATGGAGCCACGATACGAGGAGATGCTTAGCCTTGTTCGTCAACAGTGCCGGGAGATGAGTGGCAAAGATGTGCCCAATGGGGGTTATGTTCTCACCGGGGGGACGGGGAAGCATAAATCATTTTTGCCCATGGTTAGGCGCATAATCGGAAATCGCGTGCGAGTTAATCTAGATACATACGGGGCAGTTGATGACCCGGGCTACAATGTGGCGGTGGCCCTGCTCACCTATACATTGGCTAGGCGAGGAAGAGCAGCCGGCACCAAGAAACAGCCCAAGAACAGTCGGGGGCTCTTCGCAACAGTAAAGGGATTCTTCAATGATTTTTGGGAGTAGTTCTGAGGGGGGCCGGAGATAGTGATAGAATGGGATATCGGATATGTTCAGGGGGCAAAAATTAAAGTAATCGGTGTTGGCGGTGGGGGTAGCAACGGTCTTAACCGCATGATTGAAGTGGGCTTAACAGGGGCAGAGTTCATAGCCATCAATACTGATGCTCAGGCCCTCAGCACTTCTAAGGCTACCCACAAACTGCAGATAGGCGAAAAGCTTACACGGGGACTTGGGGCGGGAGCGAATCCCGAGGTAGGAGCTAAGGCTGCTGAGGAGAGCCGTGATCTCGTGAGTAAGGCCATTAAGGGTGCCGACATGGTGTTTATTACGGCAGGCATGGGTGGAGGCACCGGTACAGGAGCTGCACCGTTGGTTGCCGAGGTCGCCCGGGAATTAGGGGCCTTGACTGTTGGAGTGGTCACTAAGCCCTTTGGTTTTGAAAATCGTCGTCGCATGGCTCAGGCTGAGCGCGGCATTGCCGCCCTGCGGGAAAAGGTCGATGCCATCATTGTTATCCCTAACGATAGACTCCTGCAGCTTGGCGACAAGGACATTACTTTCCTAGAAGCCTTTCGCATGGCTGACGATGTGCTCAGGCAAGGCGTGCAGGGCATTTCAGATGTAATCATGGTGCCTGGTCTCATCAATGTAGATTTTGCCGATGTTAAGTCCGTCATGTCCAACGCGGGTTCTGCCCTTATGGGTGTTGGCTCGGCCACAGGTGAGGGTAGGTGCGTTGCGGCCACCAAGGCCGCCATATCAAGCCCGCTCCTTGAGACCTCGATTGACGGCGCTAAGGGTGTCTTGCTCAGCATTACCGGTGGACCAAAACTAAACTTACGTGAAATTAACGAGGCGGCGAGCATTGTTTCCGCGGCCTCAGATCCTGAGGTGAACTTTATCTTCGGTGCCGTCATTGACGAATCGTTAGGCGAGGAAGTAAGAGTGACCGTAATTGCCACAGGTTTTGAAGGACGGAAACAGAGGGAGCATGTGGTTGACGGTATAACTATTTCACCCTTCGATGAGGAAAGGTTAGACATCCCGACCTTTGTGCGGAAAAAACGCAGTTTTGACAGATAAACTTCAGCCATTGCGACATTATTCAACACCCCCACTCATTATAATCATGATGAGTGGGGGTGTTTGTCATGGTCGTCTATCTTGACTTCCTCTGGCTATTGAACTGGGGGATGAACTGGTGGTTGTTGTGGGCCACCGCAAAGGCGTTACGTCGGCGAGTATCACTCGAGTGGATTATGCTCGTGGCGGGGGGTGGAGCCGTAGTGTCCCTGGTTTGGCTCCTCATAACAATCCCACTCTGGGTAGAGCCTTTCCTCAAGATGCTAGTAGCCATCATTATGGTGCGCTATACTTTCTTGCCCAAGGGGGTCTGGCAGACCGTAGAGATCACTCTACTATTCATGCTCATCTCCACAATCTGTGCCGGGGTTTCCCTAGCCCTCGCCCTATTAACGTCGAGGGGCCTTCCGGAAAGCTGGCCCGAGGTAAGTTGGTTAATCGTCTTGGGAGGGCCGCTGCTCATGACCATGGTCATGCAAAGGCTGTGGTCAAGCGTCGGGGGATACCTTCGCCGAGCAGAGCAAAGCGCTAAGTTCAGGTTTGTGTTGCAGGGTGCTGTAGTCGAACTTTTCGGGATACTCGACACAGGCAATGTGTTGGTGGAGCCCATCACCTATCGCCCAGTGGTCGTGGTAGACGCCCAATCGGTCAAAGATTCGCTGCCTTTGGGACTAATGACCTTGCTCGCGCAGTGGGACGAATTGAGTGAGAAATCCCTACACTTTATCCCTGACGCCCTGGCAACCAGGCTTACTTTGATCCCATTCACCGCAGTGGCGGGGGGAGGCTTGATGGTGGGCATACGACCAGATTCGTGTTCAATTCTAATGCATGGCGCCTGGCGATGTGTCGATGCCGTGGTGGGTTTCTCACCTAGAGAGTACGCGGGTGGAGAGAGACTGGCCCTGCTGCCCGCTACGTTATGGCCAGTAGTTTAAGAAGGGGGAATGTTGGTGAAAAACTTGAACCTGCTCCGATTGCGATCTTGGCTCGCTTGGTTGAGACTCCTGCACTTCTTCGGCGTACCTTGGTTGCCGCGAGCCGTCCACTTCGTGGGCAGTTCGGAAGCCTTACCTCCACCTCTTAGCGAGGAGGAAGAGCACTATCTCATTGAAAGGCTTAAGGGCGGAGACCTAGCAGTGAAGTCAGTATTAGTAGAACGTAATTTGCGCCTTGTGGTCTACATCGCGCGCAAGTTTGAAAACACAGGACTGCTGATCGAGGACTTGGTGTCCATCGGTTCCATCGGACTCATTAAAGCAGTTAACACCTTTAACCCTACTCGCAACATTAAGCTGGCGACCTATGCCTCGCGCTGCATCGAGAATGAAATCCTCATGTACCTTAGGCGCAATCAGAAAAACAAGGTCGAGGTGTCACTTGATGAACCTCTCAATGTAGATTGGGATGGCAACGAATTGTTGCTTTCGGACGTGATTCCTGTGGAAAATAGCGAAGTTTACCGGGGGCTAGAGGCGGAAGTAGATCGCACCATGCTAGAGACTGCTATTGGCAAGTTAAACAGGCGCGAGCAGCATATCATGCAATTGCGGTTTGGCCTGCATGACGGCAGGGAAAGAACCCAGAAAGAAGTGGCAGACATACTGTCCATCTCGCAATCTTACATTTCTCGCTTGGAAAAGCGCATTCTCACCAAACTGAAGCGTGAGTTCAAAAGAATGGAATAATTGTGTTTTTTCATCCTCTTTGGTATAAAGGGGCCATGAAGTTGGTGATAATTCTTCATGGAGGGCCAAGGAGGGGGGAAGAGCAATGAACCGGGTGGAGATTTGTGGAGTCAACACTTCTAAGTTACAGGTCTTAAATAGTGCCAAGATGCGAGAATTGTTCGTGGCCATGCAGCAAGGTGACGAACTGTCGCGCGAAAAGCTAATTATGGGCAACTTGCGCCTCGTCCTCAGCGTCATACAGCGTTTCAACAATCGCGGCGAGCTAGTAGATGACCTCTTTCAAGTTGGGTGCATTGGTCTAATGAAGGCTATAGATAATTTTGATTTAAGCCACAATGTAAAGTTTTCCACCTACGCTGTGCCGATGATTATCGGAGAGATACGTCGCTACTTGCGAGACAATAACCCCATTCGCGTCAGTAGGTCGCTGCGGGATATTGCCTATAAGGCCCTGCAGACTAGGGATGCCCTGGTCACTAGGAATAGTCGGGAACCTACGGTGAGCGAGATTGCTGAGGAACTGCATATTCCTCGCGAAGAGGTCGTCTTTGCGCTGGACGCCATTCAAGAACCAGTATCGCTGTTTGACCCCATTTTCCAAGAGGGCGGCGATCCGATTTACATCATGGACCAGATTAAGAGTGAGAAAGATAATGACGCCTACTGGCTAGAGGGCATTGCCATCAAAGAAGCCCTGCATCGACTCAATGATCGAGAAAGGCACATCGTCAATTTGCGATTTTTCGCAGGGAAGACCCAGATGGAAGTGGCCGAAGAAATAGGCATCTCGCAGGCACAAGTTTCACGCCTCGAAAAAGCCGCCCTTACCCACATGAAGAAGCTCATATCCGATCGGGGCGACAAATGATGCGCGGCATCTTGGGTCTCACCCTCGCAGCCTTGTTGTTCTTCAATGCGCCATGCGCCGCGGCAGCAGGGAGAAGCGTGGATATTATTCGTCTGCATGTCCACGCTCACAGCGACACCGAAGAAGAGCAACGCATCAAACTGCTAGTCAGAGACGAAATGTTGCGCGCAGTCAGGGAACTTGTGGTTGACGCTACGACTATTGCCGAAGCCTCAAGTCGCGTCGAGCGAGCATTGCCGAGCCTAAAAATCACTCTCCGAGACACCCTACAGAGAGAAGGGTCAAAACATGATGGTCAGCTCGGCTTTGGGATATTCCTCTTTCCCAGCCGGGTGTATGGCAGACTGGCCTTGCCTGCAGGCCGCTACAGAGCCCTTAATATCCACATCGGGGATGGTCATGGAAAAAATTGGTGGTGCGTGATGTATCCCCCCCTATGCTTAGTGGACGGGGTGGTCAACAGGAACGGACCAAGACGATTTGAGTCGGCCCTAGCAAATATTCTTAGGAATGTTTGGCGGCGGTTTCGCCCCTGAAATATGCACATAATGCCCCTCTCGTTCATATAACCATATGAACGAGAGGGGGTATTTTTGTGTTGAGGGTGCATGAGTTGCGGGAGAAGGAAATTGTCAATATCAGAAATGGACAGCGGATCGGTTTTATCGGGGACTTGGATGTGGACATTGAGGAGGGTCGTATCCGGGCGCTAATTGTGATTGGGCAAGGGCGGATGCTCGGCCTGTTTGGGCGAGATAATGATGTCTCCATCCCCTGGGCAAAAATAGTAAAAATAGGCATGGACATTATCTTGGTGGATCTTCCTGATTCAGAACTGCCGTACATCGAAGATGATTTGTCTTCCGGACCCAAGATGTAGTACCATAGAGGTAATTGGTAGCTATGGATTGGGGTGTTGAGGTTGAAGTGTCCCCATTGTGATTGTACGGACAGTCGGGTTGTCGATAGCAGGCCTACGGCCGAAGAAAGCGCCATACGCCGGCGTAGAGAGTGCCCTAATTGTTTTAGACGGTTCACCACCTATGAGAGGGCAGAGGAACAACCTCTGGTGGTGATAAAAAAGGACGGCAGCAGAGAATTGTTCAGCCGGAGCAAAATTCTGGCGGGCCTGCTTAAGGCCTGCGAAAAGCGCCCCGTTTCTCTCGAAGTCTTGGAGGACGCAGTGCTCGAGATTGAGTCAAAATTGATGAATGAAGTGCGCTCCGAAGTTCCTTCCGCCCGTATTGGAGAACTCGTCATGGAACGATTGCGAGGGATTGATGAGGTGGCCTATGTCCGGTTTGCCTCCGTCTATCGCCAGTTCACCGACATAAACAATTTTCTTTTCGAACTGGAGAAGTTGTTCAAGGTGCGCTCCCAATGAAGGGCTTATCCAACGCATTGCTCGCCGGCAGAATGCAGGAGCTTATCTTGGAGAGTGTCATGGCTACGCCTTGGCGCGAGGCTGTGCGTCAAGGCTTAGTCTACGTACACACTCTGACCCCTGATTTTCGCGCTACCCTCTTGGTTCCTGAATTGCGTCATGTACCGGCACATGACGATACCTCTTTCATGCTCGGGCTCGTACATGCCCTGAAAGCTAGGTCAGCCGAAGCCACCGAGCTATGTTTGCCTTACTATGCTCCAGATGTAGGGCTGCCATTGTTGCAGCGCTATGGCTCTCACCGCCTAGCGGATGTTTTAGGGCAGCTCTTCTCTCTTTGGTCGTTAGAACCTCGATGTCGGATTTCGCTGAACTTTGGTGATGATCTGGGGGATGATGCCTTAACTCTAGCGGCAACCACCCTGCACGTTTTAGATCAGGGGGCTACCTTTCTTGAGCCCCAGATTGTCCTGCGCGTCCGTCAGGGGGTGAATCTGGAACGAGGGAGTAGCGGTTTTAAAGTGTTGTACCAAGCGCTAGATATGGCCAGGACAAGACCTAATATTTCTTTTGCGCTCATGGATTCCCCTCAGAACAGGGGCCTCATGGGTCTGTTAGCTTTTACGCACCAAGGTTTGCGATTAGAGCCTGCGTTACTTGATTTTTATCAGGGCACGCGCGACCAGATTGTTGGCGGAAAAGTATCAGTCAACGTGCCAAGGGCACTATCCTATGGGCTTTCGGGGCTACAAGAGGCACTAGATGTCGCCGCCAGGTTACTGGCCACGCATCTAGAGTTCATTGCGGTCACAAATGGCACCGAGGCGGAGCGAGGGGTCCCTCTCATCATAAACTTGTCGGGGCTGAACTCATACCCTGTGTCGCACGCCCTGTTTGAGACCATGGACTTTCTCGGTGGATGTGTGGAGAAATTGCGGGACATGTTTAACCTGAATTTTGTGCTGGCATCAACAGGTGAGAGGGTTCCTTTTGCCCAAACAGTGCCGGTGGTACCAAGGCAACATGGAATATCGGCTTTGGTAGCTAGTATGGAGCAGTACTTACCAGGGGGACACTGCCTGTGGTTAAGTACAGGAGCGCACCAAACGCCGGATGATCTTTATAATCAACTCCTCGAGGCCAGCGAGAAGGGAATTAGCTTCTTGCGTTTTTCCCCTGATGACATGCGCTGCGCCAATTGCCACCTTTTTGTAGCTGCCATAGGACCCTGCCCGCGATGCGGCTCAACGGCAAGGAGGAAAGTCGCGTTTGGTGATGTCGGGCTAGGTGAGATCGTTGGCGACGGCAGAACTTTTCAGAACATCGGGGAGGATTGAAGTCTAAGACTGTCGAATTATAGCAGGGAGGGGGGACACCTCTTGGATAGGATACAAAGCAAGAAGAGACGATCGCGTCGTCGCTTGCGAGTTGCTAAGCGTTTTCTTCTACTAGGGGTTGCCGCTATTCTTATATATGGGCTTTTCGGTATTGGGAACATGGTTTATCGATGGGCCAGCTTTCCGGCTGTGCGTTATGAGCAGTCTAGGGGTGTTGATAGTGCTCTCTTTACCGGCTCTGCCTTGGTGCTGAAAGATGAGTTGGCACTAGTCGCTCCTCGGGCGGGAATTCTAAACACCCTCATTGAACACGGTCAGCTGGTTCGCTCGGGGCAAAGTCTCTTTGAATTAGTGGATACGGATTTGCTGTCCTCGATAGAGAGACAATTGACCGCTCTTTCGGTAAAGCAGACACAGTTGGTCGTGGGTGAGGATATCCTCGTTGCCAGACGCCAGGAGCTAGTGGATGCCTTGAATGCAGTGCGCGCCTTATCCGCTGAACTAGCAGCGGGTATCCGCGTGCGCGATGCTGCCAAGGCAGAGCGAGCCTGGCGAGAATTGACTCGCGCGCAGCAGAACGTAGAGCGGCGCGAAGAGGCGCATGCTTTTGCGACGCGCACTGAGGCAAATGAGGAGGAGCGTCGCACCGAACTTCTGGCGCAACGCCAGCGGGCTATCTACACAGTGCGTGCGCCGACTACAGGGTTTTTGAGCTTTGCTCCGGGGAACTCACCGGGCACTTTGCGAGCCTCCGAGTACTCCTCTATGACCCTAGCAGAGCTCCGGGCTGCGCGAAGGATTGCCGTAAAGAAACAAAATGGCGAAGATGTGCCCGCCGGGCAGGTGGTCTCGGTCATAATCGACCCAGCGGTGGCCATTCTCATGATAGAATTGCCTGCCAATGTGGTTCTTCCTGACTATGTAGATATTGCCTTTGGGGAGTCCACCCACAAGGCGAGAGTCCTCGAGCGCATGCTGACTGGCGTGGAAGATACTGCAATGTTTGCCTTACGCTTGGATAGGCCGGCCTTTGTGATATTGGAAAGCCGAGACATAAAAATTGAGGTGCGTCCTCACGGGGTGGTTTTACGTAGCATTCCATATAGCGCGATTGTATCGGGGGAGAGAGACTTGGTTTATGTGCAAAAGGAGGGCGGTAAACACGAATCCCGCCCGGTAAACATAGTGGAGAGGATAGGGCAGAGGGCCGTGGTAACCGGGCTCCTTCCCGAGGAGTTGGTGGTAGTTAATCCGACCGCCCTTGCTCCTTCTAGGTAGTCCCCCATGAGTGAGAAACTTAGAGAACTAATGGCTAGTATTTATGCTTACCCGGATGTAACCTTAGTCGCGATCAGTAAGGCCGTAGGGCCGGAGAAAATCGAACGCGCCTATCACTGTGGAATCAGGCATTTTGGGGAAAATCGGGTGCAGGATGCGCTTCTGAAAATGTCACAATGCGATCTCCCCATCGCCTGGCACTTCGTTGGCAGGCTGCAGACGAACAAGGTGCGTAAAGTTCTTGATAAATTTTCTCTTGTACACTCCCTGTGTAGCAAGCAGTTAGCGGAGGAGGTCAGCAAGGTTGCGCAGGCCGAAAGGAAAGTAGTTTCTTTTCTTGTCCAGGTTGACAATGCGGAAGAAGCAACGAAGCAAGGACTGTCCCCGGATGAGGTCTGGCCATTCATGCAATATGTGAGTGGACTCCCGGGCATCTCGGTGCAGGGGCTCATGACCATCGGCCCTAACACAACTGATAAAGCGCTCATTAGCAAGGGTTTTCGGCAGGTTAGAGATCTCTATGATGAATTAAGCAGGTTTCCCTTGCCAGCGGTGGAGATGCGCTATCTCTCCATGGGCATGAGTGCTGATTATCAGCTAGCGCTCGCCGCCGGTTCGAACATGGTGCGGATTGGCACCGCGGTCTTTGCTCATCTCTAACGAAGAGGAGGAATATAACTATGAAAGCAAAATCCCTTTGGAAGAAAGCATTAGATTTTTTCGGTTTTGATACCGATGACGAGGAGGAGGATGAGGTGAGGAGGGAAGCATTGCTCCCCGATGAACAGCACACCGAGTATCAGGCCAAACACCGCCCCCAACAAATTGTTGATATCTCAAAGCGGCAACAGATGAGGGTTATAGTTGTCCAACCGAGGAGCTTTGATGATGTGCCAAATATTGTAGAGCATGTGAAGGCAAGACGTCCGGTCATTATTAATCTCGATATATGCGATCTGAAGGGCCGCCAACGCATCCTCGACTTTATGTCTGGGGCTACGTACGGCAGCGGGGGGCGCATGCAAAAAATCAGCGAATCTATCTTCCTCTCCGCACCTTCTACCGTGCAGATTGATAACATCACGGGTGAGATTTATGAGGACGAGATGGGACCCAAGTCGTTTAAGACTGAGCAAGGCAGCATGAAATGAGAGACGTTCTCTCCCTCCTATACAACATCGTCTTTTGGCTCATTGTTTTGCGTGCGGTTAGCTCCTTCCTGCCCGGACTACAGAACAACCCGGTCCTGAAGTTTGCTCATGATGTAACAGAACCACTCCTCTCTCCGGTGCGTAAGCTCATTGGTGTCGTCCGCCTAGGGGATGCATATGTCGATCTCTCACCGCTGGTTGTACTATTTCTGCTAAATTTACTACGGGGGATTTTGTAAATCAATTAGGGGGTGTACTTATGCCATTAAAACCACAAGATATCAGTAACAAAGAATTTAAGAGGACGCTTCGTGGTTACAATGTTGAAGAAGTGGATGTTTTTCTCGAACAATTGACGCGCGATTACGAGGCTAATGTGCGCGAGCTCGCTTTGCAGCGTGAGCAGGTCCAAAAAGTAGAGGATAAGCTCAGTCACTACTACAAACTCGAACAGACCTTGCACGGCGCCCTGATGGTGGCTCAAGAAACAGCCGAGGAGGTCAAGAACTCGGCCCGTAAAGAGTCGCAACTCATAGTCAAGGAGGCTGAGGTGCGCGCCGAGAGATTAGTTGAGGAAGCCATCTCCAAAGCACGCAAAATGGCTACAGAGTATACCGAGGTGCAGAAACAGGCGGAAATTTTCCGAGGCAGGCTTCGTGCCTTGCTGCAAGCCCAGCTAGAGATGATTGGCTCTACCGATTGGGATAAGCTTTCACACTAAGAGATGAACAGGGGCATTGTAGGCATTTTAGGGGGCATGGGGCCCCAGGCAACCATCGATTTCTACCAGCGCATTCTTGATAATACGAAGGCCGCCAGAGATCAGGAGCACTTGCAGGTTCTCCTTTGGTCAGATCCCCAGGTGCCTGACCGCACTGCGGCCATTTTGGGTACAGGGGAGGACCCCACCGCGCGCCTGGTTAGTGGGGCGGAAAGACTCTGCCTAGGGGGCGCAACTTGCATTGCCGTCCCGTGCAATACAGCCCATTACTTTTTACCAAAGGTGCAACAGGCTGTCCCCACGGTGCCAATCTTCGATATGGTAGCTACGGCGGTCAATAGAGTACAGGCGCATCTGCCGCAAGGATGCAAAATCGGCATTGCCGCAACTGACGGCACATTGGCAAGTGGCCTCTACCAAAGGGTAATGCTCTCCGGGGGCCTTCTGCCGGTTGTGCCCTCGCCGAGCGAGCAGGCCGTGGTGATGGACATTATCTACGGCCAAAGAGGCGTCAAAGCCGGCTACTTGGGGCGTGCCAATGAAGAGCGATTCAGGCGCGTCGCGGCTGCCATGTGCCAGAGAGGGGCAGCGGCTATCTTGGTCGGTTGCACTGAATTGTCCATGGTTGCCACTAGGCTCGTGGCACTGACCACTGTTTTTGACCCGATGGAGATTCTAGCGCAAGCAGTGGTGGAGCAGGTCAAGGGTCATCATGACTACCCCGTCTCTTGGGTAAGTTATCCCTAACTGAACATTAGGGGGGTAGAGATGGGGAATGATCTGCGACAGGCCGTGGAAGAAAGGCTGAGGACGCTAATTTATCAATTTGAGCGCATGAAGCTCGCTGAATATGTAGCGCTCATGAACAACCCATGGCGCCTTTTTTGGGTTAATTTCTTGGCAGGGATGGGGCGTGGTTTGGGCTTTGCCTTCGGCGGAAGCCTGCTAGCGGCGGCTTTACTCTACCTCCTCAGCCAGATTGCCATCTTGAACCTCCCCCTAATAAGCGATGTCATTGCTGAGATAGTGCGTTTAGTGCGCATAGAACTCGACCGTTAGCTAGTTACGTAGGCCAATGACCGGTTCGCCAAAGTGGAATCAAGGTTGCTAGAACGACAAGGACTAGTTGAGAAAAGCGGAGGGTTCGCGTGTTGACCGTGTCGATATTGATAATGACTCTAGTCTTGCTCTTTGATCAAGTGACCAAGTTCCTCGTGGTAACTAACTTAGCGTATGGGGAATCTATTCCGATATTGTTCAACATTGTCGCCATCACCTATGTGCACAATTTCGGTGCCGCGTTTGGTCTTTTCGCCGGGCAGCGCATGGTCTTCATTTTGGCGGTGCTGGTGATTGTGGTTGTCCTCATAATATGGCGCAAAGATTTTTTTCAGGCTGGTCCCGTGGCCATGCACGGAGGCGGACTATTAATGGGTGGCGCATTGGGCAACTTAGTAGACCGTGTCCGGCTTGGGTATGTGGTTGACTTCATTGAGGTGGGGTGGTGGCCGGTGTTCAACATAGCTGATTCTGCCATTGTCATCGGTGCTGTTTCGCTGGTTCTACTTACTATAAGGTCAGAGTTGCAATGAGCGACCGCCTGCATACCGTCGCTGCAGAGGAAGCAGGCCAACGACTGGATGTCGCGGTCAGTCGTTTGTTTCCGGATTTAACTCGTAGTCAGGCGCAACGCCTTATTGAGATGCGCCTCGTGACGGTCGATGATAGGCCCGAGAAGAACAATTACCGCCTCAAGGTTGGTCAACGGCTGGGGGTAGTGGTTCCCCACCCGGTGGCCACCGAAACTGTCCCCGAGAACATACCGCTGGTGGTGGTGTATGAGGATAGCGACATCGTCGTCGTCAATAAGCCAGCCGGGCTGGTGGTCCACCCTGCCGCCGGCAATTGGCATGGCACCTTGGTTAATGCCCTCCTTTACCACATTGAGGGCCTCTCGGGTATTGGTGGTGAGGTGCGCCCGGGTATCGTGCATCGCCTAGACAAGGATACGTCGGGTCTGTTGGTAGTTGCAAAAAATGACTTTAGCCACCTGGAATTGACTCGGCAATTGGCATCTCGCGCTATGGGACGGGAGTACCTAGCCCTCGTCCATGGTGTTATTCGCCAGGAGATGGGGACTATAGATATTCCTATTGGCCGACATCCCGTGCATCGCAAGGAAATGGCTGTGCGCCAAGATGGACGCCCAGCCAGAACACATTTTGCCGTGCTCGAACGCTTTATGTCCTATACGCTCGTCAGGTGCAAGTTAGATACCGGTCGCACGCACCAAATTCGCGTGCACATGAACCATGTAGCTCACCCCATCGTGGGTGACCCTGTCTATGGCCCTCGGCAAGGAGCCTTCGGCCGCTGTGGTCAACTGTTACATGCGATAAAACTGACTTTGTGGCACCCAAGGAGTAAAGAACCGATGGAGTTTACCAGTGAGTTGCCGCTGCTTTTTGCCGGCATACTCACGAAGTTAAGGACCAATCAACCGACAAGGCCTAACCTAAGCACAGAGGACAGCGAGTGAAGATGAAAAATGCCACGGAATGGCGAGAGAGGTGCAGTAGTGTGAACAAGATCAAGGCCCAACTCATGGATGAGAAAGCCATGGAGAGGGCTATTACTCGCATTGCCCATGAAATTATCGAACGCAATAAGGGAGTCGAGGGGGTAGTGCTGCTCGGTGTCATGCGCAGGGGGGCGATACTAGCTAATCGCCTAGGAGAGGCCATCTGGCGCATAGAAGGGTCTAAGGTGGAATCTGGGGTGATAGATATATCTTTGTATCGCGACGACCTGTTGAACCCACTGGAAAAACCGAAGATCAAAGGCGGCACATTCCCGGTAGTGAAGGGGAAGACTGTAGTGCTAGTTGACGATGTTCTTTTTACCGGTCGGACAGTGAGGGCGGCACTAGATGCCATTATTGACCTAGGACGCCCTAGCAGCGTGCAACTTGCTGTGTTGGTGGATAGAGGGCATCGCGAGTTGCCCATACGAGCCGATTATGTGGGAAAGAACGCGCCTACCTCACGGCGAGAGATGGTGGCGGTTCTGGTAACTGAGTATGACGGGCAGAATCAGGTGCTCATCCTTGAACAGGGAGATGCGGAGTGCGAACAATGAGGGTGCGTTGGTTATCATAGGTGACATACCCGGGTCTGGCGCCCGCAGGGCGCTTGACGTGGCGCTTCTCCGTATAATCCACCGGAACATTGGCCGAAAGGCGCTGGCTGCTATAGTAGGCGGCGAGGTTGGCGGCATAGAGTAGCGTAGCATCGCTTAAGTTCGGCGTATATGGTATTAAGACATGGCTGCCTGGGGCCTTCTGTACATGCAGCCAGATATCTTTTGCGGAGGCATTCCTCACTAAGGCATCGTTTTGCAGGTTGTTGCGTCCCACCCAGATGGTGCTCCCATCCGTGGTGACAATTTTCAGTGGTCCGCTAGTCTGTGCGGACTGCTTTGTTTTTTGGCGACTCTCAGGCATCAAACCTAGGTATTGCAGCTCTTTCTCAATGTCTCGGAGTGTTGCTAAGTCATCTGCTAGGAAAATAGCGGAGATCAGGGTGTCGACGTACGCGATTTCTTGTTCGCATTGCGCTAAGCGTTCTAGGCTGTGTCTTTCTGTGCCTTCGGCGCGATTGAAGCGCTTAAAATACAACCTGGCATTGTCAACGAGGGACAGACGCACGTCGATGGGAACAGACGCCTCGCTGAGGTCGGGGCTAAAGTAATCTGTGACGATGGCCAATTCACCCTCTTGGCGATAATGCGCTATATTAGCATACAGCAATTGACCAAATCGCTGGTAGGACGCTCGTTCGCGGCTTGCGGCGATATCCTTCCGTATCGCCTCTTGGCGACGCAGTAGTTTAGCGCGATGAGAGCTCACTAATTTGTTCGCTCTTTGGCGCAAGCTTTGCAACTGATCCCGGTGTCCGCTGACAGAGAGGGCTTTAATTAGGAGATTGTTCACGCCCGAGATTTTTTCGCCCGTGCTACCGAGGTGCGTGAGGGGATGGATGTGAAAGCGAGTCTTTTCGCCAAGATAGAGATACCCTGTTTGATATTCGCCCCTCTGACAGTGAGTGGCTAAAAGATCGATCTGCAGGGCAAGGTCCTGACAATTGTCTGGGGTGAGGTCTTTCCCAAGGGAATTGACTAGAGAGAGCCGAAAGGCGAATTCCTTGGCTAATAGGAGGGACAGGCCATTGACGAGGTCGCACAACATTTCTGGCGTTTTTTTCCCGCAGCTAGTACCGGCACTGTGGATGTTCTCTGCCGCAATGCTTAGAGGTGAAATCTTACCCTGCGTGGGGGGTGCCTCATACTTTAGTCCAGGCAGTATCGGCCGGGCGACCTCCGGTCCCCAGGAGAAACGCTTCATGGCGTCGATGATTGTATCGTTGGCAACTAGTACAATGTTGCTATGTCTTCCTGTCAGCTCTACCGCAAGTTTATATTTCTTTGGTTCCCCCAATTCATCCCTCCCCAAAAACGAGAAGAGGACCACGCGCTCAAACTCCGAAATGCTTATGGACTCTAAACGGCTGCCCTCCACGTGCTTGCGGAGCATCAGGCAAAAAAGGGGAGGACTAGACGGGTTTTCAAATTGATCGGCAGTGACATAGAGCCCCGGGAAGCTAGGGTCTATTGAAAGCACCAAGCGCTGTTTTTTCTTGGTCTCGCCTAGCAGCAAAGTCAGGGTGTGGGGTTGTGGCTGATGCACTTTGACTACCCGTAAGCCGGCATAATCTCGGTGTAGTTCACCTGCTAGGGCAGTAAGCATAAAACCATCAAGGCTCAAGTGAAGCAACTCCTCTCGCTTCTCCTATCTTAACCTGTTCATTTTCTCCGCACAAGGTGAATAGAGTTAGGAGGTAGGGGGGTGTTTTATTTGACTCGCCAGTCTAGTTTTCATTGTTTGGAATATGGTGAGGTTTTGGGTCTGCTCTGCTCGCGCCTAGGAGGGCTAGAAGAACGCGAGGCCGATAAAAGACTTGCCTCCTATGGGATGAACCTTCTGGTTGCCAAGAAGGGGCCAAGTGTCTTAGTCATGTTTATTGCCCAGTTCAAAGATCTCATGACCGTCATTTTGCTTATGGCCACACTTATCTCCGGCCTGTTAGGGGAATATGCCGATGCGTTAACGATTATCGCCATTGTTATCCTTAACTCGGCGTTAGGATTGTTCCATGAGCTTAGGGCGGAAAGAGCCATGCAAGCCCTAAAAAAACTAGAAGTACCTAGGTCTACCGTGCGGCGGGGTGGGAAGGAGTATGCTTTGGAGAGTATGCGCCTAGTGCCGGGCGATATCGTCGTGCTGCAGGCAGGCGATAGAGTACCGGCCGACATTCGTTTAGGCCAGGCGTACTCTTGCGAAGTAGACGAGGCTTCACTGACTGGGGAATCCGTGCCTTTGCGGAAGGTGGTGACACCAGTCTGTTTAGAGGCACCTTTGTCGGAACGTCATTCGATGGTCTACTTTGGCACCTTGGTGACCAAAGGGTATGCGGTAGGAGTTGTCACAGCCACTGGGATGAACACCGAGGTGGGTAGTATTGCCTCGCACCTTGAAGTTGAAGAAAAGCCAACCCCGCTCCAGAACAAGTTTCGACAATTAGGTACTTACCTGGTCGTGGCCTGCCTGGCAGTCTGTACGGTCGTGGTGGTGTTGGGCTATCTACGCGAGGAGCCACTGCACCGCATGTTCCTAGCAGGGGTGAGTCTGGCCGTGGCAGCTATTCCTGAAGGGTTGTCGACGATGGTGACCATCGTCTTGGCTCTAGGTGTCCATCGAATCTCTAAAGTGAAGGCCCTAGTGCGCCGTTTGCCGGCGGTTGAGACCTTGGGCAGCGCGACGGTGATATGTTCTGACAAGACGGGTACTCTCACGATGAACCAGATGTCGGTGACAGACGTTTATGCGGGGGGAGAATCCTTCCATCTCGTCAGGGAAGCATCATTGCTTCCGCCTAAGCTTAGTGACGCCACAACACTAGCCCTCAAGGTGGGGGCTACCTGTGGGACCGCCAAGTTGCTGACTATTGAGCCTCCCACAGTAGTGGGCGATCCGACTGAAGGCGCACTCCTCTTGGCGTTGGCAAGGGTCAAAATGACAGTAACGGACAAGGTTTTTTTTACCATTCCCTTTTGTTCGGTGCGCAAGACCATGAGCGTATTAGTTAGCGACCAAATGGGAAAACGGTGGGTGTACACTAAGGGCGCACCGGAAAGCGTCTTGGCGAAATGTAAAAATGTTCTCGCTCACGAAAGGACAATCAGCATATCTCCCGCCTATAAACAGAGCCTAGAGCGCAAAAACGCCGAGTTTGCAGCACGGGGGCTCCGGGTTCTGGGGGTGGCGTTTAGAGAATATAGTGGCGCAAACGACAACGAAAACGTCGACGAATTAGAGAGCAACCTCACCTTTGCCGGCCTCATCGCCATGCACGACCCCCCACGTCCCGAAGTCAGGGATGCACTCAAACAATGCCGTCTGGCCGGCATTAGAGTCATCATGATAACCGGCGACCATGCCTTGACCGCACTTTCGATAGCCCAGGAAATTGGGTTGGTCAGTGGCCCAGGCGAAGTAGTAGTAGGGACACAGATTGAAACCATGACGGACGCAGAACTTTGGGACAAAATAGCTGTGGCGAACATCTACGCTCGGGTTTCACCGCTCCATAAATTGCGCATCGTCAGGACCCTGCAAAGACAGGGCCATGTGGTAGCCATGACAGGGGACGGCATCAATGACGCTCCTGCCCTAAGGGAGTCGGACATTGGCATCAGCATGGGTCTGTGTGGCACAGAGGTTGCTCGCGAGGCCTCCCAGCTTGTGCTGCAGGATGACAACTTTGCCACCATAGTCCGGGCCATCCGCGAGGGACGTGGAATTTACGATAACATTCGCAAATTCGTTCGCTACCTGTTGGCCTGTAATGTTGGGGAGCTGGTATCTGTTGTGGTCACGATGGCGGTGGGTCTTCCCTTGCCGCTGCAGCCGATGCAAATTCTCTGGGTGAATCTAGTGACCGACGGCCTGCCCGCTTTAGCCCTCGGAGTGGATACTACGGACAAGAACATTATGCAGCGCCGGCCTCGCCCTCGGGATGAAGGAATATTTAGTCGGGGTTTGGGCCGCAAGGTAGTAGCACGGGGTTTCTTGATTGGTCTTTCGACCATGTTGGTTTTTGTCATAGGTCTCACCCTAACCCGTGATCTAAAGGTCGCCCGGACGATGGCCTTCGCGACATTGGTCATGTGTCAGTTGCTACATGTCTTTGACTGCCGCTCGGAGGTGCTTGGTATAGCTGAAAAAGGTTTAGTAACGAACCCCTTCTTGCTCATCTCGGTGCTGGTTTCGCTCTGGCTCTTGCTTTTATCCATATACTTCCCCCCTCTCCGCGCGGCCCTAGGAAGCGCACCCCTCCATAGTAGGGAGTGGGTTATTGTGTTAATGGCCGCCGGTCTCCCGACACTCTTGGTCGGCCTGAATAGACTTGTACTGCATATGAGGCGCAGGCGCCGCCCTTGATATTCTGGGCAGAGAAGGTATACTATACCCAAGATGCAGGCGTGAATTGTCGGACGGGGGAGATGGCTATGCGGAGTATGACAGGCTTTGGTAGGTCCAGTGGAAGCACCAGTGTGGGACAGGTGAGTGTTGAGCTGAAGAGTGTTAACCACCGCTACTTGGATTTTGCGATGCGTATAACTAGAGACCTGCTATACTTAGAGGAGGATGTAAAGGCCTCTCTCCGCGAGCATGTGGCGCGTGGAAGAATCGAAGTTTCGATAAAGCTGGCAGCGAGGACGCAAAAACACAGGGGAGCGGAGTTCAGCATTGAACAAGCGACCGAGTATCGCGATAGATTATTGGCTATTGCCGAACGCTTGGCGCTAAGGCCTGAAGTGACCATGGAGCAGCTCTTGGCTTTGCCGGGAGTGGTGCTTGAGCCAGAGCCTCTCTCTGATAACGGCGAGATCATCGAGGAACTGCGGATTATCGTCAGACAAGCTACACAGGCCTTAATTGAGTCGCGCCTTGTCGAGGGGGAGCGATTAAAAGCAGATATATTCATGCGGATGGGGCTCATCAAGCAGTGGGTTGACCGCATTAATGAAAGAGCTTCCATTTCTATAGAAATGTATCGGCAAAGATTGCAGGACAACATTAAGGTCCTGACGAATGACTTGATGGTTGATCCTGGCAGGCTAGAAGTGGAAGTGGCGATTTTTGCTGATCGCGCCAGTATCGTCGAGGAAGTTGTGCGCTTGAGAGCGCACCTTGATAATTTCGGCAACTTTTTGCAATCAACCCAGGCCATCGGGCGTAAAATGGACTTTTACATACAAGAAATGAACCGAGAGGTCAACACCATCGGTAGCAAATCGCAGGATGCGACCATTAGTCAGCTCGTGGTGGAAATTAAGGGTGAACTTGAGAAAGTGCGGGAACAAGTGCAAAATTTAGAATAATACAGGGGAAGAGGGGTCTTGAAATTTATGGAGATGCGACTGGTGAACATTGGCTTTGGCAATATTGTCGCTGCTAATCGTATGGTAGCGATTGTCAGCCCGGAATCTGCCCCGATTAAAAGGGTCATCCAAGAGGCCAGGGACCGCGCCATGCTGGTTGATGCAACTTACGGCAGGCGCACTCGGGCCGTGATAATTACCGATAGCGGTCACGTCATCCTTTCTGCAATCCAGCCGGAGACTGTTGCCCATCGCCTAGTAGTGAAAGACAGTAAATTTGAAGCGGATCCGGAGGAAAAGGCAGAGAAAACGGAATTAGACGAATAGGGGGTATGGCAAGATGATGATTTGGCCATCTGTCGATAAGCTTTTAAAAAGAGTGGATAGTAAGTACACCTTGGTAATCGCCGCATCGAAAAGGGCGCGTGAACTAGCGCAGAACCCTAAGAGCGCGGTGAGTAAACCTGTAACCGTGGCTCTGCAAGAGATTGATCAAGGGACTATTACTTATCAGCGGTCAAATCAGGGAGCAAAGTAGCATGTCGAATGTACCTGCAAGTTATATGTAATGTCGGGGCTCTCTTTGGGCGTGGCCTCACGTATCGTGGTGAGGCGGAGCTTGGCAGCCTAGTTAAAGTAGAGGTTGGCGGGCGGAAAGCCACGGCCATCGTCATTGGCCACAGCGCCCAGACTGAGCTTGACCCTGGTACGGTGAAAGAAATACATGGCTCGCTATATGCGGGGTATCCATGGTTATCTAGGGACCTGCTGGACCTGGCGCAGGTCATCGCCGACTACTACCTCTGTTCCTTAGGCGCAGTCCTCTCCCTGATGCTCCCCGTTCCTTTCGCCTCTAAAGAGGTAGGCGGCTTAAAGCGGCCCCCCAAGGAAGAACCAGAAGAGCTGGCAACGCATCTGATTCGTCAGCCACCAGTGGAGTTGACCGAGGACCAGGCCTTGGCGATTCAGGCCATTAAAGCTGCGCTAGATGGAGCCGAGACCAAGCCTTACTTGTTACATGGCGTAACAGGCAGTGGCAAGACAGAAGTCTATTTGCGGGCCTTATCGCTGGTTATCGCCAAAGGAAAACAGGTCATCTACCTAGTCCCAGAAATTTCGCTAACGCCACAAGCCATCGCGGCAGTGGTGTCACGGTTTGGCAATAAAGTAGCTGTAGTACACAGCTCGCGTTCGCCGGGCGAGCGAGCGAGAACATGGCAAAACATTGCGCAGGGGAAAGTCGAGATAGTGGTGGGGGCACGTTCAGCTGTCTTTGCCCCGGTGCCTAATCTCGGTTTGATCATCATCGACGAGGAGCATGAGGCTAGCTATCGGCATGAGGGCGGCCTCAATTTTCACGCCCGCGTTGTGGCTCAGCTTCGGGTGCGCAGAGCAGGGGGCTTCTTGCTCTTAGGGAGTGCCACACCATCTCTTGAAGTTTACGCCTCCGCTTTGCGGGGGCAGACCACCTTGCTTAATCTTCCTAGTCGCCCCGGCGGCAGTCTGCTGCCCGAAGTGAAAATAGTCGATATGCGTGAAGAATTACGCTCCGGTATTAAGGGGTTGATCTCTGCTCCTCTTCGCCTCATGATGGCCGAAAGACTGGCGCATGGGGAGCAGGCATTATTGCTTTTCAATCGCCGTGGCTACGCCCAACTATCTCTGTGCCATGACTGTGGGCACATCCCGACTTGCCCGCATTGTGATGTCAGCCTGCGCTTACACCACGGTTCGAGCATATTAAAATGTCATTATTGTGGTTTTACCAAGGGAAACGAACCTTCGTGTCCAAAATGTGGAGGCAGGAATATGCATAGCAGGGGAGCTGGAACAGAGAAGCTCGAGCAAGAAGTCGGTGAGCTCTTTCCTGATTACCGCATCACTCGCTTAGATCGAGATACCACCAGCAAGAAAGGCTCTCATCAGCGCCTGCTCACTGAGTTTGGGAGCCATAGTTCGCAAATTCTCCTTGGCACACGCATGATTGCCAAGGGGCTTGACTTTCCGAGTGTCACCGTAGTCGGCGTAATTGATGCCGACAGCGGATTGTTTTTCCCGGATTTTCGCGCCGTGGAGGATAGCTTCCACCTATTGATGCAGGTGGCCGGACGCTCCGGGCGCGGACAGCACAAGGGCATGGTCTTCATACAAGCATTTAACCCCGACCATTACTGCTTGCGCTTCGCGCGGGAACACGACTTTTTATCCTTTTTCAAGCTCGAAAGCAAACTCCGCCGCAAGCTCAGCTACCCACCATATGGCGGCCTAGCGACGCTCTGCTTTCGCAGTAGAGACCTCTTGAAAATGCGGGAGGCTACGACCCAAGTGGCTAAGCTCCTAGCTCAAGACCCGCATCTGACGATTCTCGGCCCGGTGGCGGAGTCCCCAGAAAAAGTGCGCGATGTCTACAGACACCAAATTGGGGTTAAAGGTAGGAGCAGAAAGTTTCTGCAAGAAATTTTAAGAAAAAAAAAGGCGGAGATAGAGGTCCTCTGTTCAACGCTCGCCCACTGGTATATTATTATTAATTGAAGGGGTGATAGAGTGGCAGTTCGCTTGATGAGAGAACGGGGCGACGAGATACTGCAGTCTAGTGCCAAGACGGTCACTCGGTTTGACAGCACCTTGCAGCGACTCGTTCATGATATGTTTGAAACAATGTATCACCACCACGGCATTGGCTTGGCGGCACCGCAAGTGGGTATTGCCAAGCGCATTATAGTGGTCGAAGTTGACGAACAAAAGTTAGCTTTGGTCAACCCCGAAATTATCTGGGCCAGTGGTGAAGAATCGGACGTAGAGGGATGTTTGAGCTGGCCCGGTAACTTCGGTGAAGTCAAGCGCCGAGCATCGATTAGAGTTAAGGCGCAGAATATTCATGGCGAAGCCATTGAAGTAGCAGCAGAAGGGCTTTTGGCTCGGTGTCTGCAACATGAGATCGATCATCTTAACGGGGTTCTCTTTTGCGACATCGCCACCCGTATGCTCGAAAAAGATCCGTCAGTGCCTCCCGGCAATGAGTAAAAATCTCGTCTACATGGGAAGTCCGGATTTTGCCGTCGGACCTCTTTTAGCTTTGGTGGAGGCAGGCTACCTCATTTCGGCCGTGTTTACCCAGCCGGATAGGCCGGCTGGTCGTGGGCGAGTGCTCTCACCGCCGCCGGTCAAAGTAGCGGCAGAGCGATTGTGTCTGCCCATAGTGCAGCCCCTGACTCTCCGCGACAAGTCAGTTCAAGAGCACCTGCAGAGTCTTCAGCCGGAAATTATTGTCGTCGCCGCCTACGCCCAGTTACTGCCACCGAGAGTGCTCCGCATTCCTGCTAACGGCTGTCTCAATATCCATGCCTCCTTGTTGCCGCGTTATCGGGGTGGTGCACCGGTGCATTGGGCAATCATGAACGGCGAGCATGAAACCGGCGTGACCATCATGCACATGGCCAGCGGGCTAGACACGGGCGATATCCTGCTACAGGAAAAACTACCGATTGAGAGTGAGGCCACTACCGGCGACATTACGGCCCTTTTGTCCTCACTGGGTGCCAAACTGATTTTAGATGTTTTAGCGATGCCGGACAGGGGGGAAAGTCTGCGCGCCCCCCAGCAGCACGCCTTGGCGACCTATGCGCGGAACATCTGTAAAGAAGATGGGAAGCTTCCATGGCACCTAGAGTCCGCAGCCATTCATAATCTCATCCGTGGTCTGAATCCTTGGCCCTTGGCCTATACTTCTTGTGCGGGGCAGTATGTAAGAATTTTACGCTCTAGAATGGTCACAGATGCCATGTCGCTTGGTCCAGGGGAGGTGAGGGCAGCGGGCCGCGCCCTGCTTGTGGGCACGGGGAAGGGGCTCTTGGAGTTGCTGGAGGTGCAGCCAGCCGGCAAGCGCGTCATGACGGGTATCGAATTTGCCCGCGGCTACCTTAAGGGTGGCGTGAGGAGTTCTCAATTTTCCTAAGGAGGTAGTTGTAATGTTTTGGATAAATACCCCGATTGGGATGGCACTGATGGTGTTGGCGATGCTTTTGGCGTTTGGGTCTCAACTCAAAATGCAAGGTGCCTATCAGAAGTATCGAGCCATGCGCGTGCGCTCAGGTCGCACCGGTGCGGATGTCGCGCGGGAGCTGTTGAGCCATGCTGGGATTTCCGATGTACGTGTTGAGGAGGTTGCTGGGACTCTCACGGACCATTATGACCCTCGCACGCGCACAGTGCGTCTTTCTAGGGAGGTCTACTCTGGCTCTAGTGTGGCAGCCCTAGGAGTAGCAGCCCATGAAACTGGGCATGCTTTACAGCACCAAGAAGGCTATGCCCCTCTCGCTCTCCGCAGTGCAATCCTACCACTGGCGGGGTTTGGCTCCAGCGCGGCCTTCCCCCTGTTTATTGCGGGGTTGTTTTTTAACAATGTGTTGTTCATGGATATTGGGATACTGCTCTTTGCCGGTGCCGTGCTCTTTCAAATTGTTACCTTGCCCGTGGAGTTCAATGCCAGCACCCGTGCGGTGGAATTGCTCAGCGCAGGAGGCTATGTGACCCGCGAGGAGGAGGAACCCGTGAAAAACATGCTCAGGGCGGCGGGCTATACCTACCTGGCCGCTACTGCGGTGGCCTTGGCGAATCTTTTGCGGCTAGTGTTGTTGCGTGGGAGCAGAAGGGATTAAAGTGGCAAATGCGCGCATGTTAGCTTTGCGTGTGCTTATGTCGGTAGAGGTAGACAAGGCCTACGCTAACTTAGCTCTGGTCGGTGACAAGGGTTATGAGACCGTAAGCGGTGCCGATAAGGCACTGCTTACTCAACTTGTTTATGGTGCTCTCAGTCACCAATTGGCCTTAGATTACCAGCTTGGTACTCTTTTGAAGCACCCCCTAGCGACACTACCTGTCAGTATACGCAACATTCTCCGGCTCGGCGCATATCAAATCTTGTACCTCAGCCGTGTGCCCGACCGCGCCGCCGTGGATGAGGCAGTCAATCTCGCCCGCGCATTTGGCCATCGTGGCACTGCCGGTTTGGTAAATGCCGTACTCCGTCGCCTTGCCGCCCAAAAAAATGCATTGTCCTGGCCGGATGAGAGGGAAGACGAGGCGCTATACTTGGCGATGCGTCACGCTCACCCCCTTTTCTTGGTGAGGCGCTATCTTGCCAGGCTCGGTCGTCATGAAACCGAGCAGCTCCTAACGATTAATAATGAGCCTCCCCGTTTTTGCATTAGGGTTAACACCTTGAAAACCTCAGTGGCCGTATTGCGGGACAATTTTTCTCTGCTGGGTATCACCAGCAATAAAGGCGAATTTGTCCCCGAAGTCCTCTACCCTCTGCCCACGCCGTCCTTTCAGGGCGACCTCTTTCTAGAGGGGCACTACCAAGTGCAGGGGGAGGCCTCGGCGATGTGTGGGCACTACATGCGTGTGGAACCTCGTCAGAAGGTGGTGGATCTCTGTGCCGCTCCGGGGGGGAAGACAACGCATCTGGCGACACTGATGGGCAATCAGGGAGAGGTGCTGGCCTTTGACCAAAACTCGAAACGGCTTCGACTCGTGGATGAGAATGCCCGACGGCTTGGACTTTCTTGTATTACTACCCATGCGCTGCCCGCTCTGCGCGCACATGAAGTAGTGTCGGATGCCGATCGCGTCCTCCTTGATGCTCCGTGCACGGGTTTTGGGGTGTTGCGCCACAAACCCGACATTCGTCTTAATCGCCAGGAACAGGACATTTTCGCCATGCGGGACTTGCAGCGCAACTTAATTATTGGCGCAGCGGATTTGGTCGCGCCGGGCGGTATTTTGGTGTATAGTGTCTGTACTACGGAGCCTGAGGAAACCGAGGAAATAGTGGATTACTTGCTCGCCATGCGGGAGGAATTTAGCCCACTTAATTCCCTTTGGGGACGGTACTTCTGGCCCCACCGTCATAATATCGACGGGTTTTTCATCGTTGCACTCGAGCGTAAAGTAAATTGAACGGAGATGAGGGTACTTGTCAATAGATTTTGTTTCCATGACTCAAGAAATGCGTATATCGTGGCTGGAAACCCTCGGTCAGCCTAAGTTCAGACTCAAACAAATCGAGGAATGGGTCTTTACTCATGGTGTGGTCAATTATGCCGACATGGCTAACCTGCCTAAATCCTTGCGGGAGGACCTCGAGTCTTCCGGCGTTCCGGTAACTTTTTCACGCGTGGTAGCTGAGCATCATGATGCGACTACGACAAAGTTAGCCATTCTCCTCGGTGACGGCCAGGCCATCGAGGCGGTAGTCATGCAGTACCATCATGGCATTTCACTGTGTGTTTCTTCCCAAGTAGGATGCAAGATGGCCTGTTCCTTTTGCGCGACTGGCACCACTGGTTTTAGGCGCAACTTAACGCGCCATGAAATGGTGTCCCAGTTACTTCTGGCTAACAATTTGCTGCGCGCTAAAGGTGGAAAGATATCTCACATAGTGATGATGGGTATGGGCGAACCTCTTGATAATTTTGATGAAACAATTGGGTTTATCAGGCTCACCTGTAGTCCACTGTTCGGCATAAGCCCGCGCCGCATTACGGTCTCCACCTGTGGGTTAGTGCCCCAAATGGAGCGCCTCGCCCATGAGGACCTGCCAATCAACCTGAGCGTTAGCTTACATGCCCCCAACGATGAATTGCGCTCCACGCTTATGCCTACAGGGAAGACCTACGCCTTGAACAAAATTTTGGCCACTATGCATTACTATGCCGAAAGTACCGGTCGGCGGGTGACCATAGAGTACACGCTGATTAAAGGCGTTAATGATCGGGAAAGGGATGCCGACGAGTTAGTCAGCAAAATCAAGGGCAGCAAGTTTCATGTCAATTTGATTCCATTAAACCCTTTTCTTGGGTCTGCCTTAGAGAGGCCCTCGCCGGCACGCACCAGGAAATTTCAGCAGATTCTGACGGCGGCGGGCATTACTGCAACTATCCGTCGTGAACTCGGTAGCGAAATCGGTGCCGCTTGTGGCCAATTGGGAGGAAACATTCTGCAATAGCGAGTGGGGTGTATTAAGTTGTGGCAAGTTTTCAGTGAGACCAACAAGGGAAAGGTCCGCCAAAAGAACCAAGATGCCCTCATTGGCGAGAAAATTATCCTTTTTGGGGGCGAGGTATTTCTTTGTGCTGTGGCAGATGGGATGGGCGGACACTTGGCTGGAGACATTGCCTCTCGCCTTGCTGTGGAGGAGCTGTCCCGAGGGGTCGCCGAAATTATTAGCGTGTTAGAGCCAGAGGAGGTATTGCCCGTTGCCGTTTCCCGTGCCAACGGGAAAGTGCTTAAGGAATCTTTGGCTGACGTTAATTGTTCCGGGATGGGTACTACGTTAACTGCCGCCCTTTTTTTTCCCACGGTGGTGTATGTTTGTCATGTGGGGGATAGTAGAGCTTATGCTTTCGGCAAGGGCAGACTGAAGCGTTTAACTGACGACCATTCTTATGTTGAGGAGCTCCTGCGCAAAGGGGAGTTGACCCCGGGCGATGCCGCAAGACATCCGCAAAGGAATGTGTTAACACGCGCCCTTGGCGTGCAGGCAGACTTAGAGGTGGACTGCCAGAAGGTAGACTACGACAACATTGATTTGTTCTTGTTTTGCACCGATGGTCTGACCAAACTCCTGTCGGAGCATGAAATCGCGACCATCCTAGAGCAGGTTCATCCGGCCGAAAAAGTCTTGCCGCACTTAATGGAAATCGCTCTGGACCGAGGGGCCCCTGATAATGTTACCGCTCTCCTAGTTGCTCGCCAGGGGGTGCAGTAAGTGAACGTGAGAGTACTTGGTGGTCGGTACGTCTTGGGGGAAAGGCTAGGTGGCGGAGGAACTGCCTTTGTCTACAAAGGAAGAGATTCGCTGCTTAATCGTACAGTGGCCATTAAGGTCCTTAATACCCAACTGACTGCTGACGGTGAGTTTATTGCTAAATTTCGTCGCGAAGCCCAAGCTGCCGCCAGTCTTTCCAATCCATACATAGTCGGCATCTATGATGTTGGTCAAGACGATGATATATACTATATCGTCATGGAGTATGTAGAAGGAAAAACACTTAAAGAATTCATTGCTCAACATGGACCAATCTCGCCGGAATTAGTAGTTGATATTGCCATGCAGATTGCCGAAGCCCTCCGCCACGCCCATCAGCATGGTGTGATTCACCGCGATATAAAACCACACAACATCCTAATTACGCGCGATGGACAAGCCAAGGTAACAGATTTTGGTCTCGCGCGGGCGACGACAACTTCGACTTTGACCCAAAGCGGTTCTCTCATGGGCTCGGTGCACTACATGTCCCCGGAACAGGCGCGGGGCGGCTACACAAATGAGCGCTCCGACATCTACTCTTTAGGGGTTGTGATGTATGAGATGCTTACCGGGGTCGTGCCTTTTACGGGAGATAATGTTGTTTCCATTGGACTTAAGCACTTGCAGGAGAATCCGCGGCCGCTCCGGGAATTAACCCCAAGTATTGCCCCTCACCTCGAGCATATCGTGACCAAAGCAATGCTCAAAGAGCAGAGCAAGCGCTATCAGTCGATTACCGAGGTGATCCTCGATCTAGGTCATCTATCAGGGATAGGCGGACTGCCGATAGAGCCAAGCAAGGGGGGGCGACGGGGTAAGGAGCACGTTGATGTCCCAAGAGAGCTTGAGGACACTTATATTCCGAGTTTGAAGGTGGATAACATGAGCCCGAAACAAAGAAAGAAATTGCCCTGGCTAGCTATGGTGTCACTTACTATGTTCTTGGCCATGCTCCTTGTTGGTGGTGCCTTACTGTATGTCTTTTGGCCTCGTCCTGAGGTCGTAGTGCCGAATGTTGTTGGTCAGTCCTTAGCTGAAGCGGAGCGATTGCTTCGTCGCGATGGACTTAATCCCACTATTCGTGAGGCTGAATTTAATGCAGAAGTACCGCCGAATGTCGTAATTCGGCAGCAGCCTCCAGCCGGGCGCACTGTCAGAGCCGGGCGTTTGGTTGAACTTATCCCGAGTCGGGGTCCTGAGCTCTTGGAAGTGCCGCAACTAGTTGGACTCTCTCTTTTGGAGGCTCAACTGGCCCTCGCGGCGCGAGGGTTCACCATTGGCCAGCAAACTACCGAAAATCATGAAACTGCCCCTGTCGAGCAGATCATTGCGCAAAATCCTCGTCCGGGCTTTCTCACTGAGCGGGGCGTTCCTATCGATATTGTGGTTAGTCTAGGGAGAGCTATCACCGAGGTGCAGACCCCTTTACTTGTTGGATTGACTGAAAGTGAGGTCATTGTCGCCCTGCGCGAGGCGGGTCTGACGGTAAAGATGCCGATAAATCAAGAGTTCCATGCCACGGTGCCATTTGGAAAGGTCATATCGCAACTACCACTGCCAGGGGCCGCGATAGCTATGGGTGGAGAGGTTGCTATTGTAGTCAGTCGTGGGAAGCAGGCGCGGGTTACTGTGGTCATACCCGCAGATCGATTAAACGACAACACCCGTGTCGAAATAATTGTCGATGACCGCGAAGGACGGCGAGTGGTCTATCAAGACACCCATAGCCGAGCTGATGGTGATTTGCATATACCGGTTACAGGCTTCGCCCCAATGCGTCTTTTGGTGCGCATTAACGGCAGGATAGACCGGGAAGAAGTTATCGATTAAGGGGGCATTTGACGCTTGCAGGGACGCATAATCAGGTTGCTGGCAGGGTATTACTTTGTTCAGTTGGAGGATAGAGAAATCAGATGCCGAGCCAGAGGCAAGATGCGGCTACACAATGAAAGTCCTTGTGTGGGTGACTTTGTGGAAGTAGAGGTCCTAGATGACGGCGAGGGTGTCCTCACCAAGATCTTGCCCCGTAAAAACCTTTTGGAGAGGCCCACTGTCGCCAACATTACGCAAGTACTCATAGTTTGTTCGGCTCTAGCCCCTCACCCCAACTTTGCGCTGATAGATAGAATCTTAGTGGCGACAGAGTTACTGGGGCTTTCTGCGGTTGTGGTCGTCAATAAGTGCGATTTAGGTTCTGGGGTAGCTGTTTCCTCGGTTTATCGGCCAGCCGGTTACCCTGTGGTAGAGGTTTCGCTGTCCGCCGACGTAAACATTGCCTCCCTATGGGCATCCCTGCGTGGCCACACCTCTGTCCTCGCAGGGCAGTCTGGTGTCGGGAAATCAAGCGTTATTAAGCATCTCTGTCCGGGAAGGGAGGTTGGCGTAGGGGAGGTTAACCTACGCAAGGGGTATGGTAGGCATACCACGCGTCATGTTGAGTTAATTTTCGTTCCCGAACTGGACGCTTACATTGTCGATACGCCCGGCTTTAGCAAGCTTGAACTGCCCGAGGGATTGCCCATTTTAACATTGGCCGAATGTTTTCTTGAGATGCGAGGGCAAAGAGACCACTGTAAGTTTGGCCATAGCTGCCGCCATCTCGGGGAGCCGGACTGCCGGGTGAAACAAGAGGTTGGGCGCGGGCATATTTCTCAGGAGCGTTATCAAAGCTATACTATATTAATCAATGAGTTGATTGAGCGCGAGAGGAGTCAGTACAAGTGATAGTAGTCTCCCCTTCGGTCCTGGCAGCCGACCTATTGTTTCTACACGAGGAATTTGAATCTGTGGTGCAAGCTGGGCTAGACTCTGTGCATCTAGATATTATGGACGGACACTTTGTGCCCAATCTTTCTTATGGGCTGAACATGGTCCACGCGGTCAAACGCTATGGACAGCTTAAGTTCGACTGTCATCTTATGGTGACAGAGCCGGA
Organism: Peptococcaceae bacterium; assembly: GCA_018334055.1. Taxonomy (GTDB): domain Bacteria; phylum Bacillota; class UBA994; order UBA994; family UBA994; genus BS524. The sequence goes on along the minus strand of JAGXSS010000052.1, from coordinate 30,733 downwards.
GCGTTATATAGTCGACCTGGCGCTCATGAAGCCAGAGTTTATCACCGTGCATTATGAGGCTACAAATCACCTGCATCGCCTAATTTATCGCATCAAGGAATTGGGGTGTCAGGCTGGTGTGTCCATAAACCCAGCCACTTCTCCCGAGGTGCTAAAATATGTCATGCCAGACTTGGATATGGTGTTAGTTATGACGGTCAACCCCGGTTTTGGCGGGCAGCAGTTTATCAGTACGATGTTGCCAAAAATTGCTGCCATAAGTGAGATGGCCGTTTCCAGAAATCGACCGCTCAGCATCCAGGTTGACGGCGGCATCACGCTAGAGTCGGGTCGCGCGGCAGTAAGGGAGGGAGCTACACACTTAGTGGCGGGCGCTTCCTTTTTCCAGAGCCCTGACCGTGCGGTTTTTGCACGAGCCTTGCAACAGGACCGCCCTAGAGGGCTCGAATAATGCTAGGCCGCCCAATAAAAAAAGCTAACTCATGTTGGTGAGTCAGCTTTTTTTCTATATGGCGCGAGTGACACGATTTGACTTAAGACATGTTGTACACACGTTTTGGCGCATTGGGGTTCCGTTCACTACTACTCTGACTCGTTGCACATTGGGGAATCGTGTGCGTTTGCTGCGCTTTGTGAGCTGAGAACCCTTGTAGCTCAATTTATTGCCAGAGGACTTGTTTTTGTTACAAACCTCGCATCTATGCATTTGACCGCACCTCCTTTTCACGCAAGTAATTCTACCACAGGATTAGAGCGACTGGCAAGGTCGTAACCATAGTTAAACAGGACTTAACCGGCAGGAATAAACGAAAGTCAGTCGAATAATAAATAGTTGTACGTGGACAAAAGGAGGAAGACTCGTGAGCCAGACAATTCTAACCGAGTACGGCAAAGTCATCATTTCCGAAGAAGCGGTCTCTATAGTCGCGGGTGTAGCAGCCCTTGAGTGTTATGGCCTAGTCGGAATGTGTTCGCGTAGCCGTATTCGTGATGGGTTTATTGAGTTGCTTAAAAAGGAAAATTTATCGCGAGGAGTAGAAGTGCACATCAAGGGCGGGTCGGTCATCATAGATTTATTTGTCATCGTGGGTTACGGCACCAAAATTTCGGAAGTAGCGCAGAATATCATGGAAAAAGTTAAGTATGTTGTCGAAACAACGGTTGGTATGCCTGTCGAGCACGTTAACGTGAATGTCCAGGGTGTGCGCGTTAACGACAGCAAGTAGAGGAGGAAAGTAGTTGACAGCTAAGCATATAGATGCCGCGCTCCTCAGGCAAATGTTTATTTCTGGTACGAGGAACTTAGAAAGAAACAGAGAACAAGTGGATGCGCTTAATGTATTTCCAGTTCCCGACGGTGATACCGGCACAAATATGAATCTTACCTTGCAGGCGGTGCTCAAGGCAATTGACAAACCCGGCCTAACTACTTGCGGCCAAGTCGCTCAAGCCGTGGCTTCGGGCTCTCTCATGGGGGCGAGGGGCAACTCCGGCGTAATCTTGTCCCAGCTATTCCGAGGTTTTGCCAAGTCATTAGAACGCAAGGATGTCATTAGTGGCCAGGACTTTGCCATGGCCTTAGCTGCCGGCGTAGACACGGCCTACAAAGCGGTAGGGCGGCCGGTTGAAGGCACCATCCTCACTGTCGCCAAGGAGGCAGCGAAGGTTGCGCAGCTTAAGGCCCGCCAAGAGGCGGACCTAGCCAAGTTAATGCGCTCAATTATTGAACAAGCCGAGAAAACCTTGGCTAAAACCCCAGACTTGCTGCCGGTATTAAAGAGGGCTGGTGTAGTAGATGCCGGCGGGCAGGGATTGGTGTTCATCTACCGAGGGTTTCTCTTAGCACTGCTCGGACAGACAGTGGAGCTCGATGCAACGAACCTGCTGCCGGCAGCTCCAAAACCTGGATTTGTGGCTCAACCGGTTGTTTCAGACGTCATCGATTTTCTCTATTGCACCGAATTCCTCATCATGAAACCTGATATTGACGAGGATGCATTGCGCCCACACTTTGAAACACTGGGTGATTCTTTGCTGGTCGTCGGTGACAGTTCGGTCATTAAGGTACACCTCCACACCAACAACCCGGGTCGGGCGATGGAAATTGCCCTGCTACATGGGGAACTCAGTGGTATTAAGATAGAAAACATGAAGGAACAGCATGCCGAGACGCAATGGGTAGTAGAAGCAACGCCCGTAGTTCTCCCCGGCGAAGGCAAGGAGATTGGCGTGGTGGCAGTGGCTGCTGGGGTCGGAATCGCCGCGGTGATGAGAAGCTTGGGTGTGGACGTCATCGTAGAGGGTGGGCAGACCATGAACCCTAGCACGGAAGATTTAGCTGCCGCGGCCAATAGTCTCGTTTGCGATAAGGTTATCTTGTTGCCAAACAACAAGAACATCATCATGGCGGCGGAGCAGGTGAGAGAGCTTACCAACAAGGAAATCAGGGTGGTCGGAAGTCGTACCATCCCCCAAGGACTCGCGGCCATGCTGAGCTATGAGGACTCTTCGGAAGACCTAGAGCGAGTTGCTCTGTCCATGGCGCGGCGCATGCAAGCAGTCAAGACTTGCCAAGTGACCTATGCGGTCAAATCTTATAATGGGGATATCGGACCGATCAAAGAAGGCGATATCATTGGCTTAAACGACGTAGGTATAGCTGCCGTTGGTCAAGACCCAACCCAAGTAGCGCTCGAGATACTCGCGAAAACGGTCACAGAGGATGATGGGGTTATTTCGCTATTTTATGGAGCTGATGTTGAAGAGACAAGTGCTCGCGCCCTCGCCGAGACCATCAAGGAGCAGTACCCTAATTGTCAATTAGACTTCTTTCAAGGTGGTCAGCCATTTTATTACTATCTCTTAGCGGTGGAATAGAAGGAAAAATTACCTAGACTGATAGCAGGAAAACAATACTAGGCATAGACCCACGCGGTTGTCGCATACTACAATCAGCAGGATGATGTAACGTTTCCTGCACAATATAACCAAAGGAGGTGAATCAAGATGGCAAAAGGTAGCGATTCCAGCAACCAAATTGTTGTACCCCAGGCTAAAAATGCTATGGAGCAATTCAAGTACGAAGTTGCTTCTGAACTCGGCATTCAGCCCCCAAACGATGGGTATTGGGGAACCATGACCACACGTGACACCGGTGCCATCGGCGGCCATATGGTTCGCAAAATGATTGAAATGGCTGAGCGTTCTCTCGCTGGCCGTGGCACTAATCGCTAGTAGACATCTCGCCATATTTTAAGAAAGCGGACGAAGGTCCGCTTTCTTTTATTAGCTCCTTGTTCATAAATATTGTGTTGCCTGTCGAGTTCTCGTATACTCAAAGGGGCAAGAATTATTTCACAGGGCGATTGGAGCAAGATGAGACTATGCGCATAATTTCGGGCATTTTCGGTGGGCGCGCTATTCAAATGAACGGCAAGTTGCCAATCAGGCCCACCTCAGATAAGGCCCGTGGTGCGGTATTCTCTAGCCTCGCCCCTCATATTGACGGGGCTAGGTTTCTTGACATATGCGCAGGGACAGGGGCGATGGGTTTAGAGGCTCTCTCGCGCGGCGCACTTTTGGTGAAGGCCATCGAGCGTTCCCAGGAGGCTGCGCATCTTATTAGGGCCAATCGACAGGCGCTCGGGACGACAGGAGCCTCGTTTGACGTGATAGTAGGGGAATTTAGCAAAATACTTCCTCGTATGGCGGGAGAAAGCTTCGATATTATTTTTGCCGACCCCCCTTACGGGAAGGGCTACCCAAGCGAGATTCTTATCTTAGTTGAACTATATTCCTTGCTTGCACCAGGTGGGCACTTGGTCATCGAACATTTTACGAAGGAGCAGGTGCTGGCAGCACCGGGCAGTCTACGGCTAACCAGGACAAAAAAATATGGGCAAACACAAATGTCCTTCTTCATCCTAGACCAGCCAAAAGAGCCAGGGGGTGCGAAGTGAGGGAAGGTTAGCGCCCGTCCTCCTGATTCGTACTTTTTACTAGGAGGGATAGTTCTTGATAAAAACAGTGTACCCCGGGAGTTTCGACCCGGTAACTAACGGGCACCTCGACATCATTGAAAGGGCCTCCCGCACTTTCGATGCCGTGGTTGTCGCTGTAGTAAAAAACCCCTCCAAAGACGCCATGTTCTCTGTCGGGGAACGTATGCGTTTGCTAAAGCATGTCACCGCCCACCTGCCAAACGTAACTGTTGATCATTTTGAAGGCCTTTTGACAGACTATATGCATCAACTTAAAGCCTCGGTCGTGATTAAAGGCCTGCGTGCTATTTCTGATTTTGAATACGAATTTCAAATGGCGCTGATGAATCGCACCCTCGATAGTTCCATTGAGACCTTGTTCATGATGACTAACAATAGGTTCTCTTATTTATCGTCGTCCCTAGTCAAGGAGGTGGCGCGCTTAGGGGGACCTATTGACGAGTTGGTCCCCGCAGTGGTGGCAGAGGCGGTGGAAATTAGGCTTTCACGCGCCAAAAACTAATTTTTATTCTCGTTAACCCGACAACTAACGCAGAAAATAGTACGGCTATACCTAGGAATGTGGCAGCTCTCAGTCCTGTAAACCACAGGCGATATAGGATGAAAGAAGGGTTTGAGCTCGGGATTGTGGTCAGAAATACCGGAATATCCAAGGTGATATTAAACACAGAAAAGGTGTTCCAAAGAACTATGGTCAGCACAAAAGCTAACACGGCGTGCAATAGACGCGAGAGAAGGTAAGGGGTCATGCGTATGTCTGTGCCATTGATAACGCTTGCTACTTGGCCATGCACCGAAAGTCCACTCCAAGCAATAATCGCTCCAGCCATAGCCACTCTCTGCGTTAAGGGGGCCATAGCAGCAGCGCATACTTGTGTTCCGAGGGTAATTTCGAAGAAGCCCGAGACGACTGAAGGAGCGAGGGTGGTGGCAATGCCAAGTGGTGCCAACATCAGGGCTACCATTGCGCCAATCAGGTCAACAATCCCCACGATGGTCGCTAGCCGTGTCAAGACGGAGAAGATAATTATGAATCCACCGATGGTGAGCAGGCTCTGCACAGAGTTGCGAATGGCATCGCCCATCAACTGTCCGAGGGGTCTGCCGTCCCTTTTCCTCGCTCGATGAAGTTCTACTAAGGATTTGATGAGGATATTCCCACGGACCACGTGGTCGGACGTCTGAGGCGCGTTACGGCAGTAAAAAGCCATGCATAAGCCGACCAATAAGCTTGCCAGATAATGTGACAAGGCTAGGATGGTTCCTACCGTGGCATCGCCAAACATTCCTACGGCCACCGCCCCAAACATAAATAAGGGGTCGGCAGTGTTGGTGAAGGATATCAGACGTTCCGCTTCTACCTGGCTACAGGCATTTTGACGACGCAATTTGCTCGTGAGAATTGCGCCTAACGGGTAACCCGATGCTAGACCCATGGCCATGACAAAAGACCCAACTCCCGGCACATTAAATAGTGGCCGCATCAGAGGTTCTAGGAGTACACCCATGGCGTTGACCACGCCAAGTCCCATGAGAATTTCTGAGAAAACAAAGAACGGCAGAAGCGCAGGAAAGACTATCTCCCACCAGACCCGAAGTCCCACTAAGGCTGATGAAAAAGTGTCTTCGGGAAAAATGACCATTCCTATGGTTAGGGATACTGCTAGGAAGGCCATAGCTAGAGACCCCCAAGGGCCTCGCCTCATTCTTTGTTTCATCAAGCATCGCTCCCTTACATGGTCACGCGCGTTTCTACAGTATATGCGTACCCACCATGGCTATTCTGGCCATCGATAGCCTCCACCTTGTGAGGTAGGTGTGTGGGAGATATAATGAATAGGGTCATTATGCCACGAGGAGGTTTTGTCAGTGAAAATTCTGGTCATAAATTGCGGTAGTTCGTCTCTCAAGTACCAGGTATTCGATATGGCCAAGGAGGATGTGCTTGCTAAGGGTCTGGTGGAGAAAATAGGTTTGCCGGGGAGTTTTCTTAAACATAGGCGGGGAGAAGAAAGCAACCATTTGGTGGAAGCTCCGATCGCGAACCATGAGGTAGCTATTACCTTGGTCATCGATGCGCTTACCAGTGGCGAGCACGGTGTGGTGAAGGACATGTCCGAAATTGAAGCGGTGGGGCACCGGGTCGTCCACGCCGGCGAGAAGTATGCGACTTCCGTCTTGATTACGCCCGAGGTTATGCAGGCTCTCCGTGAATGCATCGCTCTCGCCCCACTGCACAATCCGCCCAATATCATGGGCATTGAAGTCTGCAGCAGGTTCATGCCGGCGGCAAAACACGTTGCGGTATTTGACACGGCCTTTCACCAGACCATGCCGGAATACGCTTATCGTTATGCCTTACCGCAAACCTATTATGAGAAGTACGGCATACGTCGGTACGGTTTCCACGGGACATCGCATCGCTATGTCACCGAGAGGGCCGCGGTATTGCTCGGGAAAGCAGCTGACGAGTTAAAACTCATTACTTGTCATCTCGGTAACGGCGCTTCAGTGGCTGCTATTAGCGGCGGTAAGTCCATGGATACCAGTATGGGCTTTACTCCCCTAGAGGGCCTCATCATGGGCACGCGCTCCGGCGACCTCGACCCGGCCATAGTTCCTTTTATCATGGAGAAGGAACAAATGTCCCCGGAACAGGTTAACAACTTTCTCAACAAGAGCTGTGGTATGAATGCTCTCTCTGAAGTGAGCAGTGATTTCCGCGTCATTGAGGATGCTGCCGCTCAGGGAGATCATAAGTCCAAGCTAGCACTGGACATGTACTACTATCGAGTGCGCAAGTATGTGGGTGCCTATGCCGCTGCGCTTGGGGGGGTTGATGCCATAGTCTTTACCGCTGGTCTCGGTGAGAACTCGCCTGAAGTGCGGGACGAAGTTTGCAAACACCTAGGCTTTATGGGTGTGGAAATTGATCCTGCTAAAAATAGAGTGCGGGGCAAAGAGGTGGACCTCAGCACCGCGAGCGCCAAGGTACGAGTTCTGCTTATCCCCACCAATGAGGAGCTCGTCATTGCCAGGGATACGAAATTCATCGTTGGCTCGGTTTGACAGCACCTATGCCCCTGTGTATAATCTATGAGGTGATCAAATGATGTGGCTACCGCTAGATGAGCTCGGTAACTTAAATGGGGCGAGAGAATATACTGTGATTTTGCCTCCTTTGCCGCTCACGACGCAAGGCGATGCCTTCATCCCCACCGTGCCTACCCAGGTCGACTTTGTGCTCGTGCGTTCGGGGGAGAAGATCGACATACTTGGTCGTATTCAAGGTCGGGGGGTGGTCTCTTGTGCTCGTTGTTTGTCCCCGACCGAATTTGCGCTAAATTGCGATTATGCGGACGCTTGGTGGCCTTTCGGGCAGGGTGAGGAGAGCGGAGATTTCTTAGTTTCTGCATTCGTGGATAGTTCTCGCCGGATGATCAACTTGGAATTATATGCCACAGAGATGGTTCTGGCGCATTTGCCAATGCGGGCCTGGTGTTCTCCTGATTGCCAAGGTATGTGCGCATTCTGTGGCAAAAATTTGAATGAAGCCGAATGCAACTGCGCTATGCGTGATGTCGATCCGCGGTTGGCTGTATTGGGGCGTCTGCTGAATGACAAAGGAGGTGTGTTAGATGGCACTACCAAAAAGAAAAACTTCAAAGGCTCGCCGCGATAAGAGGCGCGCCAATTGGAAACTGACCTCTCCCGGGTTGGTATCCTGCCCCCAGTGTCATGAGGCTAAGCTCCCTCATCGTGTGTGTACCGCGTGCGGGTATTACAAAAACAGAGCTGTTATCGTTGTAAAGTAGCAACTACAACACAAGGAAGGCGGAACATCCGCCTTCCTTGTGTTTGGTGCACAAGATGTATACGAAAGTAGTTGCTCAATATTCTGGGAATGAAGTATACTGAGGATAGAATATAGCATGTGTAGAGGTGTAAGTATGCGGATTCTGGTGGATGCCCTCGGCGGCGACCATGCCCCAAGCGAGATTGTGGCAGGTGCAGTCGCGGCGGTAAGGGAAAGAGGACTCAAGGTGGCCCTAGTTGGTCCAGGCATTGTGCTGGAGGGTATGCTGAAGCAGGAAGGCATGGCCACCCACATCGAAGTAGTTCCGGCTGAAGATGTAATCGATAATGATGAGGCTCCTGCCCTCGCCTTGCGCCGGAAACCGAATGCTACCCTGGTGGTGGGGGCGCATTTAATTAAAAACAAGCAGGCTGATGCTTTCGTCACGGCTGGGAATACCGGGGCTTTTATGGCTGCGGGACTTTTTATCGCCGGGCGGATTGCCAATATCGAGCGGCCAGCCCTCGCCCCTTTGCTGCCTACGCTAGACGGCAAGGGTGTAGTCTTACTTGATGTGGGTGCTAACATGGACGCTAAAGGAGAGCACTTAGCCCAGTATGGCATCATGGGGTCAATATATGCCGAAAAAGTGCTCGGGAGAACGCGTCCAAAAGTGGCGTTACTCAACGTGGGCACCGAAGAAGGAAAAGGCAACCAAGCGACCAAAGAGGCCTTCGCTTTACTCAAGGGCGCGGACATCAACTTCTTAGGCAATATGGAAGCACGCATGCTACTAAGCGGGGAAGTTGATGTTGCGGTATGCGACGGGTTTACCGGCAATGTTCTTCTAAAAATGATGGAGGGCGTAACAGCTACGCTTTTTGAATTGTTGCGGGAGAGTTTTACGAGTGATCTACGAAGTAAACTCGGGGCGGTGATGTTAAAACCGTCACTGCGTAAGCTCAAGCGTCGTTTTGATTATGCAGAACACGGTGGTGCGCCCCTTCTGGGCATAAATGGTGTTTTTGTCAAGTGTCATGGGTCGTCGCGAGCCTTGGCCATCAAAAATGGCATCTACCAGGCGGAAAAATTCATCTCGCAGGAGGTGATTAAGAAAATCACGGATTCCACAAAAGTCAGTAACTCATAACGCAAGAAAGGATGATGGATATGCTACAGAAAGAAATCGCCATTGTCACGGATAGCACTGCCGACCTGCCTTTGTCTTTAGTGGAGGAACTGGGGATTGTCGTCGTCCCTCTCAATGTCATCTTTGGGGAAAATAATTTCAAAGATGGCATCGACATCTCCAGCCAGGGTTTTTTCGAGATCCTCCCCACATCCAAGGTGCATCCCCGCACTTCACAGCCCTCTCCGGGGGAGTTTAGTGAGGTCTACACGAAGCTGCTCAGTGAGTACAAAGAAATAGTATCCATACATATCTCCTCTCATTTGTCGGGCACCTATCAATCAGCGGTTTTAGCGAGCGAGATGGTGGACGGCGGCAAGATTACCGTGGTCGATAGTCAGGGTGCTTCACTGGGGCTCGGTTTGGCAGTGATGGAGGCGGCTCGGGCGCGTAACGCTGGGGCTAAGACAGGCGAGATTATTACCCGTGTTAAAGCAGTGTCAAAGAACCAGGTATTTGTGCTTTCGGTGGAGAACTTGGTTTGGCTAGAGAAGAACGGTCGCATAGGGAAGGCCAGCTCACTCCTGGGGTCAATTCTCAACGTGCACCCCATTTTGCGACTTAAAGACGGCGCTATTGTGGCCCATAGCAAGGTGCGGGGAAACATGAGCAAGGTACTCAAGAGCCTCGTAGAGGCAGCAGGGGAATTTGTGCCCTACAGTTCTCGTGTTAGCGTGGGCATTATGCATGGTAATTGTCAAAGTAGGGCGGAGGAGCTAAGGACCTTAGTTGCGGACAAGTATCAAATTGATGAATTCACCATCAATCAAATTGGCCCGGTAATAGGGGTCCATGTAGGCCCTGGGGCGATTGGGTTGGTTGTCGTTCCACTATCATAGGAAGGAGGCTCTTTATGCAAGATGTTTTTGACCAAGTCAGCCGTATTGTGGCGCGCATTTTGCGTGTTGAGGAGTCGCGGGTTCGGCCTGATTCGCGTTTTAAGCAAGACCTGGGCGCAGATTCAATCAACTTAGTCGAGATTGCCATGGCGATCGAGCAGGAATTCGACATTACCCTCGAAGATGAAGAAGTGGCCAATATCACTACTGTTGACGCTGCGGTCAGCTATATATTAAGACGAACATAGGAGAGGTGCGCTTGTCACAAATCAACGAACTGACGACAACGTTGGGTTTCTCCTTAGAGCACGAGGTCCTGGTTTTACAGGCCTTGACGCATTCGTCTTATATAAACACCCATGTCGGTGAGTGCGACAATGAGCGTTTAGAGTTTTTAGGGGACGCGGTACTGGCCCTCTTGTGTAGTGAAACCCTCTATACGATGTTCCCTGCCCTGAATGAAGGGCAGCTCAGCCGGTTGCGCGCCTACTTAGTGCGAGAAGCGACCCTCGCCTTGATTGCCAAACGCTTTAACATTGCTCTTTATATGCGTCTTGGCAAGAGCGCTGCCGGCAGTGGTGGCCATGAAAGGCCACGAATTCTCGCCGGTTGTGTGGAGGCGCTTCTCGGAGCGGCCTTCCTTTGTGGCGGCGTGCTCCGAGCCCGTCAACTATTTGTTTTGCTTTACCACGAACATCTGGCTGAAGCAACGGAGCTGTGGGCAGAAGCGGATGCCAAAAGTGCCCTCCAGGAACTAGCCCCAGAGTCCGTTAGATATGCCCTGCTAGAGGCCAGCGGTCCGGATCATGACCGCAGTTACCGGACAGAAGTCTTCGTCAAAGGGTTTTCCCAGGGTGTAGGAGAAGGGAAGAGCAAAAAGCAGGCTGAGCAGGCTGCGGCGCTCGTAGCGCTTAGGAATTTGCGTAGCAATAAATAACAACTTGGGCCATACCTCCGCATACTAATTAGGGATAGCTTGCGTGGGAGGGGTGGAACTTGGAAATACTAAGGGTTTCGGCCAATTCAAATCCAAAATCAGTTGCGGGCGCATTAGCAGCAGTGTTGCGCGAGCGAGGGACGGCTGAGTTGCAGGCTGTCGGGGCGGGGGCGGTCAATCAAGCCGTCAAGGCCATAGCCATTTGCAGGGGTTATGTGGCCTCTAATGGGGTCAACCTAGTGACTATTCCGGCTTTTGCAGACATTTACATCGATGGAGTTTTGCGCACCGCCATACGTTTCATCGTTAACCCACGATAAAGGAGTCTTTCATGACCTTAGCAATACCGCCCGGAGTCCTCGGTCAAACCGATGCTCAGGGCGGATTTTTTTTCTTTGTGTTACAATAGCAGCGTTAAAGGATGTGAGTTATGAAAATAAGGCGTGTTGAAGTGTATGGTTTTAAGTCGTTTGCGGACAGAACGGAAATTGAGCTTGGGGAAGGTCTGACGGCCATTGTCGGTCCTAATGGCAGCGGCAAGAGCAATATTGCGGATGCCGTGAAATGGGTTTTAGGGGAACAGTCTCCTCGTGTCCTCCGAGGAAGTCGCATGGAGGACATTATCTTTGGCGGAACAGCCAAGCGCAAGAGCATCGGGTTCGCTGAAGTGACCGTGGTCTTCGATAATTCCTCCAAACGCTTGCCCTTAGACGCGATTGAAGTCATGATCACCCGGCGTGTATTTCGTAACCAAGAGAGTGAGTACTTAATTAACCGCCGTCCGTGTCGGCTGAAAGATATTACGGAGCTCTTTCTCGATACTGGGATTGGGCGGGACTCATATTCATTTGTGGGTCAAGGGAGAATCGAGGAAATTATCAGTGCAGATCCTCGCAATCGGCGAGTGATATTCGAGGAGGCCGCCGGCATCTCGCGTTACAAGCTCCGCAAGCGCGAGACCGAAGTTCGACTGACCGAGACAGCAGCCAATCTCTGTCGCGTGCGCGATGTCTCCGCTGAGCTTGGCAATCAACTTGATCCACTCGGTGAAGAAGCCCAGAAGGCCAGAGAATATCTTGAACTGAGTGCACGGCGGGAGAATTGGGAACAGGCTCTTCTCAGTTACGAGCTAGGGTTAAATGAACGATTGACACAGAGCCTGACCCAACAAACAGAGCGCATCAATGACGAGCATTTAAGCCTTGATATTTCGCGCAGTACTTTGCTGACCAAGCAGACGACCACTTTGCTCTTAGATAGCGAGATTCATATCAAGATTCAGGATAGAGAAAGGAGCATTTATGAAAACAAGCTGCTTTTACGGCAAAAAAGCGAACGCCAATTAGAAATCGCCGCGGCTCTAGAAAAAGCGCATGGACAAAGAGCCATTCTCGCTAAGCGCCTCACCCAGTACCAAGACGAACAACAAAAAATCGCTCAGCAGATATCAAGGCTACGATTAGATGAGACCGAGGAACGGCGCAACTTGGCCCAAAATAGTGCCGAACTAGAGATCATTGAGGCTTGGGGCGATACGCCTGCCGCGAAGCGTGAGTTAGATTTAAAACGGGAAATCGCAGTGATTGAGGAGCGACTGTTCCAAGAGAATAGGGAGAGAATCGCCAACGAAAAGCAGATTGTTCGATTAGAAGAACAGCTGACTCAGAAGACCAAGCTGCATCTACCACTATTCGCCAACCACACCGAGTATGCCGCTGGCCTCGCGGAGCTAGATGTAAAAATAGCAGCAGAAAAAATTAATCTTGCCGCGCTAGAAGGAGAAGAACGCCGACTCACAGTTCGCATATCGGAGTTACGCCAAGAACAAAAACAGCAAAGTGATAATCTCAACAAGCAGCAAGCCCAGCTTTTTCGCACGGAAAATCGATATCGTGCCTTAAAGTCCAGCGAGGAACAAATGGAAGGACTGAGCCGTGGGGTCAAGTATGTTTTGCGAAGTGGTTTGCCAGGCATTCTCGGTGTAATTGGCGAGCTCATTTCCACCCCGGCAGGCCTAGAAACGGCCATAGAGGTTGCGCTCGGTGGAGCGGTCAGCGATATCGTTACCGTCACCGAGGGGCAAGCTAAGAGCGCCGTTAAATTACTTAAGGACAAGGAACAGGGCAGGGCCACATTCTTTCCACTGGATGCCATGCGTCCCCGTACAGCGAGGGACGTGCCGGCAATCGTCAAGGCTATGCCGAATTTCCTTGGGAGGGCCGTCGACCTGGTGAGCAGCCAGCCTCAGGTTCGACCGGTCGTCCTGCAATTGCTCGGCAATGTGCTAGTGGTGGACAGTATTGATGCGGTCACGTTGGTTGCCAAGGAGACGGGCAATGCTTGGCGTATAGTGACCCTTGATGGCGACATCCGCCAACCTAGCGGTTCACTGACCGGAGGCAGCCGGCCAGAGCGGCAGGCGTGGCTTTTGGTGAGAAAGCGAGAAATTGAAGATGCCGAAAAGGAAATTTCCCGCCTGCGAGAGGAAGTCAAGGAGCTAGATAAGTCTTACACAGCTACTCAAACCTCGGTTACCTCCGCGTTAGCAACAGAAGAGAGACAGCGTTTGGCGATAGAACAAAGCAAGCGGTCCTTGTTGGCCTACGACTTGCAGTGGACCAAGCATAGGTCTTTGCTCGAGCAAAATGACATGGAAAGTAAGGCTCTTAGCGAGAGCATCGCGGCCCTAGAGAAAGAGCAGGCAGTTCTTAGGCAGGTTGTGGAACTAGCACAGTCTGCCTCTTCGCAAGATGAATTGGCACTGACCGCGCTCTGTACCGAGGCACTTAGTCTAGCCGAAACGAATGCGGAGCGCAGAGTCGAATTGCAAGTCGCAAAAGCTAGGTATGAGACCATGCTCGGCACTTATGCCATGCGCCTTACTGAGCAGGAAGCGCTTTATAATGAGGCCGGCAGTAGGGCGGCCGAAGTCTTGCGAGAACTTTTGCATAATCAAGATGAGCAAGATACATTGGTGGCTAGCCTCGCTCAAGTCGAACAAGATGTTCTGTTTCTCGAGCAGAGGGTAGCCGTAATGGCAGAGGCGCATGGCGTAGAGCAAGGAGAGAGACTAGCTTTGCAAAAGGAGCAGCAGGAAATAGTGGCTGCTCTGGACAAAAACCTTCAGGACTCGAACTTAAATCGGCAAAAACTACATAACTTAGCAATCCGCCTCGAGCGTCTCAAGGTCGAAGCCGAGTACCTACAGGCCAAGTTAGGTGAAATTAGCGAGGATACTCGGCGTAATGTGATTAACATCAATAATCGTAGCGAGGCGGAGTCGGCAATCGCTACCCTTGATGCCCAGATATTGGAGCTCGGAGCCATTAGGGTTTCGGCCATCGATGAGCATGCCCGGATCTCTGAGCGAGTGGCCTTCCTAACTAAAGAGCAGGAAGACCTCGAGAGCGCATCGGGGAGGCTCAAAGAGGTACTGGCCAATCTCGATGCCATCATGGGTGAGAGATTCCTCGCTGGTTTCAATGAGGTCAAGACTGCTTTTCAGGAGATGGTGGGCCGACTTTTCGGAGGTGCCACTTCGCGCCTGTTCTTAATCGATAAGGACAAGCCGCTGGAATCGGGAATCGAGATTGATGTGCAGCCGGTAGGTAAAAGATTGCAAAATATTGCTTTGCTCTCTGGTGGGGAAAGAGCGTTAGTCGCTATAGCACTCGTCTGCGCCGTTCTCAAGGTCAAACCTACCCCATTTTGCGTACTAGATGAGATAGATGCCCCCCTGGATGATGCTAATGTCGAAAGACTCATTGCAGTTCTCAGGGATCTAAGTTCCCTAACTCAGTTCTTACTTATTACCCACACCAAGGGTACTATGATGGCCTCGGATGTGCTCTATGGCGTCACGATGCCAGAGCAAGGGGTTTCAAAAATTCTTACAGTGAGAATATCCGACATCGCAACAGGATAGGTGTAGGGGAGGAGAGGAGGAGAGGAAGGAAGACGGGCTCGAAGTGGTCCGAAGCGAGGAGAAGAGGGCGAAGCGGAGAGGGAGAGAGGAAGGAAAACGGGCTCGAAGTGGTCCGCAGCGAGGAGTAGAGGGCGAAGCGGAGAGGGAGGAGAGGATGCAATAGTTTTTGAAGGCCTTCCTCTTCGTCCCCCTTCACCCAATCTTCCGTCCACTTAGAGCAGACAAACTCCCTTTTCGCCCCGTATAGTTTTTTGTTAACCATACAGTTTGCAAGGAGTGAAAGTATGAACTTTCTACAGCGCATGAAAGAGGGTCTGGAGCGGACGCGCCAAGGGTTTATGGCTAAGCTGACTGAGGTCATCACCGGTCGCAAATTTGACGACAGCCTATATGAAGAGCTAGAGGAATTGCTCCTCTTGCATGATGTGGGAGTGGAGGCGACTGCCTACTTGATCGCTGAGCTCAAGAAGCAAGTTAAAGAGCGTAAAATAGCAACAAGCGACGAACTTCGTCACTTGTTGCAGGAAATAGCTGGTAAAACCCTGGGGAGTAAGCAACCTCTGCGCTACCAAGAGGACACACTCAATGTTTACTTGGTAGTTGGGGTGAACGGGGTGGGGAAGACAACCACCATTGGTAAGCTTGCCGAGCGCTTTAAAAAGGGTGGGTCAAAGGTCATGGTGGCAGCGGGCGATACGTTCCGTGCTGCTGCTTCTTCGCAATTGCAGATTTGGGCCACTAGGGCGGGGGTTGCTTTGGTTAGTCATGCCGATGGGGCTGACCCTGCCGCCGTGGTCTTCGACGCCCTGCATGCCGCTCGTTCTCGCCACATAGACCTCCTCATCATAGACACAGCCGGGAGATTGCACAATAAATCTAACCTCATGCAGGAGTTAGGAAAGATTAAGCGGATCATCGACCGTGAAGCGCCGAACGCCCTGCAAGAGATTCTTTTAGTGATTGATGCCACGACTGGGCAAAACGCCCTCGTGCAAGCGCAGGAGTTTGCGCAAATTGTACCCGTGAGCGGCATTGTGCTCACGAAGCTCGACGGCACAGCTAAAGGGGGCATAGTCCTCGCGATTGCCAAGGAACAGAAAATCCCTATCAAGCTGATTGGCATCGGGGAGAAGTTGGCTGATCTGCGTGATTTTGACCCGCAGGAATTCGCAGCGGCATTGTTCGCGGAGTAGACGAGGGATGACAGGAGCGAGGAGGGACGAGAGGAAGGAATACGGGCTCGAAGTGGGCCGAAGCGAGGAGAAGAGGGCGAAGCGGAGAGGGAGAGAGGAAGGAAGACGGGCTCGAAGTGGTCCGAAGCGAGGAGAAGAGGGCGAAGCGGAGAGGGAGGAGAGGATGGCAATAGTTTTTGAACGATACATACTGTATTGCTGTAGCAAAAGGCCTTCCTCTTCGTCCCACTGCGCGCCATCTACGGCCCACTTCGAGCAAAAAAACTTCTTCGTCCCTCTTCACCCAATCTTCCGTCCACTTCCAGCAGAAAAACCTCCTCCCTTCCCCTCAACCCTCTTTCCAACACTTGTTCTTGTCAAGTATTTTTGCTTGACAAGGACCTCACAGCTTGGTATCCTTGAGCAGGTCAAGTGCTTGAGGTGGGACGCAAATGGAGCATTTTGTGTGGATGAACTTGTTGCTAGATTTTTATGGGGCGCTGCTCACCCCGCGTCAGCTCCTGTCCTGTCGTTTGTACTTTGAGGAAAACTTATCGCTTGGCGAAATTGCCGCGGAGCTCAATGTCACTCGCCAGGGTGTGCATGACACGGTGCGTCGTGCCCAGATGCAGCTTGAGCTTTATGAAAGCAAGTTACTCTTAGTGGCTCGCTTTCTCGAGCAGCAACAAGAGCTAAAGCGCCTGAGGGCACTTTTGGAGAGTCGTCGCCTAGATGAAATGGTGCCTCTCTTGGAAAGACTCATTCTTTAGGAGGTCGGACATGTTTGCGGGGTTAGGTGAAAAGCTGCAAGCTGCCTTAAAATTATTGCGCGGCAAGGGAAAGCTTACGGAAAAGGATATTTCTCTGGCCCTGCGCGAGGTACGCATGGCCCTCCTCGCTGCGGATGTCAACCTGCAGGTCGTCAGGGATTTTATTAGTGCGATAAAGGAGCGAGCTGTTGGCGGAGAAGTCTTAGAAAGCCTCACTCCCGGTCAACAAATCGTTAAAATTGTCCACGAGGAATTGGTCAAGCTCCTCGGTGGCACCACGAATCGCCTTAACATGGCTTCTAAACCACCTACGGTGCTGTTGTTGGTGGGGTTGCAAGGGGCTGGCAAGACCACTCAGGCCGGAAAGCTGGCCCAGCTACTGCGTAAACAGGGGAAGTTTCCTCTGCTTGTCGCCTGTGATGTCTATCGCCCGGCGGCTATTCTGCAACTTGAGACCCTCGGCAAAAAACTTGATATTCCCGTCTTCTCTCTGCCCGGAGAGATGAATGTCGCCGAAATTGCCCGACAAGGCAAGGAATCGGCCATGCGTCAGGGCCGAGACTTAGTTATTATTGACACTGCCGGTAGGCTGCACATTGATGAGTTGCTGATGCAGGAGCTAAAAGATGTGCAAAAGGCAGTTTTGCCTCACGAAGTGCTACTTGTCGTGGATGGCATGACCGGGCAGGATGCGGTACAGGTAGCCAACAGCTTTAACAGCGCCCTGGGCATTGACGGCATAATCATGACCAAGTTAGACGGCGATACTCGGGGTGGGGCGGCCTTGTCTGTGAAAGCGGTAACAGGCAAACCGATTAAGTTCATCGGCGTGGGGGAGAAGTTGGACGCTTTAGAGGTGTTTCACCCTGATCGCATGGCTTCCCGCATCCTCGGCATGGGCGACGTATTGTCCCTCATCGAAAAGGCGGAGCAAGCCTTTGACCAGAAGAAGGCCGAAGAAATGGAGCGCAAAATGCGCACGCAGTCCTTTAATCTTGAGGATTATCTTGACCAAATGCAACAGGTCAAGAAAATTGGTTCACTCGAGCAATTAATGGGTATGATACCTGGTTTTTCGGCCGCTAAGCAGGTTAAGGACATTGAGTTAGGCGAAAAGAAGCTCAAAAGTATAGAGGCGATAATTTGTTCCATGACGATAAAGGAGCGCCGAAAACCAGAGCTCCTTGATGGCAGCAGGCGCAGACGCATCGCCAAAGGCAGTGGTACTTCGGTGCAGGAAGTCAATCGCATGCTCAAAGAATTCGAACATGCCAAAAAGCTTGTCAAAAGCCTTACTGACAAGGGTAGGCACGGGGGTAAAATGAAATTCCCCTTGATGTAAGAGACATGAAAGGAGGTGACACATATGTCAACAAAGATCAGGTTAAAGAGAATGGGCGCCAAAAAATCTCCCTTCTACCGTTTAGTGGTAGCAGACTCCCGCGCACCGAGGGACGGGCGTTTTGTGGAAGAAATAGGCTACTACAACCCAACCCTCAATCCCGCTGCCGTAGAGATAGATCGCGAAAGGGCGGACTACTGGATGAAGCAGGGGGTTCAAATGTCTGACACCGTGCGCAGCATTTTTTACAAAGCAGGCCTACTGGAGAAGTCCTAGAGGCAGGGGGTGACAAAAATGCGAGAGTTGGTTTTGTTCCTGGCGAAAAGCCTTGTGGTGCATCAGGATCAAGTGACTGTGTCCGAAGAACGTAACGAAGAAGGTCTTGTTTTGCGGCTAACCGTCGCACCCGAGGACGTGGGCAAAGTTATTGGCAAGCAAGGGCGTATAGCTAAAGCCATGCGTACGGTGCTCAAAGCCGCCCATCATAGTGACGAAAAGATTTTTCTCGAAATCAGCTAATAAGTTACGGAATTAGGTGAGAAAATGGAACCTCGGCTCATCTGCATCGCCCTAGTTACGGGCGTGCACGGCATCAAAGGCGAAGTGAAAGTGAAATCTTTTTCGGATCACCCCGAAAGATTCGCACGCCTGCCTGGGAGTAGCCTACTCTGGCGCAAGGATGGTGCTACTAGGCCCATCACTGTCGTGGCAGTCAAAACAATTGGGCGCTTTTTTGTCTTGACCTTGCAGGGGGTAACATTGCGCGAAAAGGCGCAGGAATTTGTCGGCGGTGAGTTGCTCGTGCCCGAGAGTGAGGTCCTGCCCCTGCCGCCTGGAAGCTACTACACCTACCAACTTATGGGGATGCGCGTCATCGACGAGAACGGCCTGCTGCTTGGTACCGTGCGCGACGTGCTGCATCTTGGTAGCAATGATGCCTATGTAGTGGGTGCCGAAAAAGGTGACATTTTGATTCCGGCTCTAAAGAGTGTGGTTCGCACTATCGATGTAGAAAAAAAGGAAATGCATGTTACGCTGCCCCCAGGCTTGGTGGACGCAGAGTGAGAGTGGATGTCCTCACCCTTTTCCCGGAAATGTTCGTGCCGGTGATCGGCGCCAGTATGTTGAAGATTGCTGCTGAAAAGGGCTTATTGACAGTCAGCATCAGCAATATTCGAGATTTTGCATATTCCAAGCATCGGGTCGTGGATGATACACCCTTTGGTGGCGGAGCAGGTATGGTCATGAAGCCGGAGCCATTGGTTATCGCGGTTGAAAATGCTTTGGCCGAGGGCGGCCCTATGGAGCCAACCCAGCGCCGAGTTATCTTGATGACCCCGGCAGGAAAGATCTTTAGCCAGGCTAAGGCGGTGGAGCTCGCCAATTTGCGGCACCTTGTACTCATCTGTGGACACTACGAAGGCATCGATCAGCGCGTGGTAGACCTTGTTGTCGATGAAGAGTTATCTATCGGCGACTATGTGTTGACTGGGGGAGAATTGCCCGCCATGGTAGTGATAGACTGCGTGGCGCGTCTGTTGCCTGGCGTCTTAGGGAGCGAATTGTCCGCTAGGGATGAGACTTTCGCCGGTGATGGTTGGCTTGAGTATCCGCACTACACGCGCCCTAGGGAGTTTCGCGGTAGACTTGTGCCCGAGGTTTTGCTGTCAGGTGATCATGCACGAATTGCCAGATGGCGGCGAGGGCAATCTATCAAGCGAACCCAAGCGCGGCGTCCTGATCTCATCACCGCCAACTTAAGTCTAGATGATAAAAAGTGTTTATGTACCGTCATGAGTGAAGACGGAAAGGAGGACTAACAATGGAAATTCTCAAGAGCATAGAAATGATGCAACTGCGCCAAGATATCCCAAATTTTAGAGCGGGGGACACCGTCAAGGTGCATGTCAAGGTCGTCGAAGGCGGCAAGGAACGCGTCCAGATATTCGAGGGCATGGTTATCTCCCGCCATGGGGGCAGTGTGCGTGAAACTTTTACCGTTCGTCGCATATCATATGGCGTCGGTGTAGAAAGAATTTTCCCCGTACATTCGCCACGCATTGAGCGCATCGAAGTCATGCGTCGCGGTCGTGTGCGCCGTGCCAAATTGTACTACCTGAAGAATCTCACCGGCAAGGCTGCCCGCATACGCGATTTGCGCAAGTAGAACATGGGGGACCAAGGTGGTCCCTTTTTCACTAGGCAGCTAGGAGGGAAGACATGCCCAAGACATGGAAATCAGAATTATTTGAATGGGGCAAGGCATTTGCCCTCGCTGTAATCTTAGCGTTAGTTATACGGATGTTTTTAGTCGAGGTCTATGTAGTAGACGGGCACTCGATGCAACCGACCCTCCTGCATGAAGAGAGAGTTCTGGTGAATAAGTTTACCTACCGTATAGCTGAGCCCAGCTCCTTAGATGTGATTGTCTTTCGCTATCCCAAAGAGCCATGGCGAGATTTCATTAAGCGCATAGTAGCTGTGGAAGGGCAGACTGTCGAGGTGCGTGAGGGTAAAGTTTTTGTTAACGGCCAAGCCCTCGACGAACCATACTTGCAATCACCCACGCACGGGGTATTTGGTCCCGAGGTCGTGCCCGAAGGGACGGTCTTCGTCATGGGTGACAACCGCAATTTCAGCCTTGATTCGCGTGATGTTTCCGTAGGTTTTGTGCCGCTTGGCAATGTCAAAGGAAAAGCGATGGGCGTTTTTTGGCCTCTTGCGGCTTTAAGGCTAATGCGGCACTAGAGGAGGTCCCAATGTCCATACACTGGTATCCCGGCCATATGGCCAAGGCTCGGCGTCTCCTCGAGGAAAACGTGGCCCTCGTAGATGCGGTTATTGAACTGAGGGATGCCCGAGTGCCTCTGTCCAGCGCAAATCCGCTGTTAGCAACCATCATTGGCAATAAACTGCGGGTGATTGCGCTTACCAAGCCCGACCTCGCCTCCGAGCAAGCCACTGAACGAATTGTGGCTCACTTTGCTCGCCTAGGCATAGTGGCGGTGAAAGTAAATCCGCGCGAAAACCGTGGCACCAAGGAGTTGCTTAAGCAGGTCAAGACCCTCGCGACTCCGCTGTTGCCACGCGACAAGGCGGGTGGGCAAGCTTTGCGCGGTGCGCGCATCATGGTTGCCGGTATACCCAATGTGGGGAAATCTACACTTATTAACGCCCTCTGCGGCAAGGCAGCCGCTCGTACGGGCGCCCTGCCCGGTGTGACCCAGGCCAAGCAGTGGATTAACCTGCCGGATGGCACCCAGGTGCTTGACACCCCCGGACTCCTTTGGCCACGGCTTGACGACCCTGAGGTGGCTTTTAGGTTGGCCGTAACAGGCGCAGTGGGGGAAGCGGGCTTTGATGTCATGGACCTTGCCATGAAGCTCACGCTTTTTATGGCCACACATTTTCCCGCAGCCTTAGAAAAGCATTTTCGTTTACACCTTGCCTTGCCCTTTTCGGCAGAAGAAGCTTTGCTAGCGCTCGGTAAGCAGAGAGGCTGCTTAGAGGCGGGTGGCAGGGTCAACCTAAACCGTGCCGCCGAAATACTGCTCCGTGAATTCCGCGAGGGCACGATTGGTCGTTTTACTCTGGATAATGTGGCTGACCATGCCTAGCGACTCGCACAGAGCAGAGCAGGACCTACGGATGCGGGTGCTGGAAGATGCCCTTTGGGCAGAAGGCTACCGCCGGCTCCTCGGTATGGACGAGGTGGGGCGGGGCGCTCTCGCAGGGCCGGTGACGGTAGCCGGCGTTATCTTCTCTCCGGGCACACATCTGCCTGGCATCAGAGACTCGAAAGCGCAGAGCGCCACGAGGCGTTCTCAAGCCGATGGCGTCATTCGGTCAGCAGCTATCAGTTTTGCCTTGGCAAGTAGGGACCAAGATTATATCGATCAGTGGGGGATAGTTGCCGCAGTCAAGAGTTGCCAGATGGAGATTATACCCAAACTTTCCCCTGACTATCTCCTGCTAGATGCGTTTGCTTTGCCTGAGGCGCATCTTCCGCAAACGGCAATCGTGCGTGGAGACAGCAAATCCTTCACCATCGCTGCGGCCAGCATTGTGGCCAAAGTATATAGGGACAATTTTATGACCTTGGTAGACGATGAGTACAGGCATTACGGGTTTGCCGCCAACAAGGGTTACGGTACGGCACAGCATCGCCAGGCTTTAAGGCAACATGGGGCCTGTGCCCTGCACAGAAGCTCTTTCCTTGGCTTTCTGGATAACACTTATGCATAACAAGCAGTTGGGGGATCGAGGCGAGGCCCTGGCTCGGCAGTATCTTATTAAGCAGGGTTACCAAATTATAACCAGTAACTTTCGTACCCCGCGTGGTGAAATCGACCTGGTCGCCCGAAAAGACGGGGTGCTTATTTTTATTGAAGTGAAGTACCGCACGGATCTTGATCAGGGGCATCCGGCAGAGGCAATTACGAAACGCAAACTGCAAAATCTTCGTGCGGCCATTGCCCAGTATCTTCTTGACTCTGAAAGGGCAGATTTTCGGCCGATCAAGATTGATGCCCTCTGCATCATCCATCTGCCGGGCTCCGAGCCCGTTTTCGAAATCTTCCCCGACATCCTCGGGCCGTAGGGTGTTACACATTCCTTCTCTCCCGCATAGGCTAGAGCAGGCAAAGGAGGAATGGGCATGAAGGCCAGACACTACTGCCGTTCCCGTCAAGCGAGACCATGGAAAGCAGAGGGGTATGATCTTCATTATTATGCGCTGGCTGTCGTCGTCGGCGTGCAGGGGGTGCGCTTACTCGTCCGCCCCACGATTATCGATGGCATAGTCTTTGTGGCCTGTGTGGTTGCCATGGCTCCTTGGGAGAATTACTTCTAGGGGCGTCGTAGAAAAAGTTCTGTCACAGGCAGGACTTTTTTGCTTTTTGGCGAACAAATGTTCAGAGAAGAGCTGTAGCTCATGGGGGTGCTTTATTGTTAGCTCGGGTTTTGGGTGCTACCGTCTATGGCCTAGATGGCTACTTGGTGGAGGTGGAAGTCGATGTCGCGCTGGGACTGCCAAGCTTTGACATCGTCGGCCTACCCGACCTGGCTGTGCGTGAGGCAAAGGAGAGAGTGCGGGCTGCGGTAAAAAATTGCGGCTTCTCTATCCCTACACGCCGCATTACCGTCAACCTAGCACCGGCGGATTTGCGCAAAGAAGGCTCGGGCTTTGATCTATCTATTGCCGTAGCATTGCTCGCGGCATCTGAGCACTTGTCGCTCCCCTCTATCAGTGACGCGGTCTTTGTCGGCGAATTGTCTCTTGACGGCATGCTTCGCCCCGTGCATGGGGTACTCCCCATGGCCATCAGCTGCCAGCAGGCCGGCAAGCGGCTCGTCTTGCCAAGGGCCAATGCTTTAGAAGCGCGGTTAGTAGAGTCGATAGACGTTCTGGCGGTAGACTCTCTCGGCGAGTTGGTGGTCATATTACGCGGGGGTAGACAGGGAACTGAGGTGAGTATCCCTCCTAATACGCAACCCGAGCCGACTGTCGACTTTTGCGACATTGCCGGACAAGAGCAGGCCAAGCGGGCTCTAGAAATAGCCGCGGCTGGCGGGCACAATGTGCTGCTCGTCGGCCCGCCTGGTTCGGGTAAAACCCTCCTAGCCAAGCACCTGCCCTCTATTCTGCCGCCCATGCCACGGGAGGAGGCCCTGGCTGTCACCAAGATCTATAGCGTTGCAGGTCTCTTGAGCAATAGGGGGGCCCTCGTTACCGAGCGACCTTTTCGCGCGCCCCACCACTCTATTTCTTACGGCGGCTTGATTGGCGGGGGCAAGATACCACAGCCGGGGGAGGTGAGTCTCGCCCATTGCGGGGTGCTCTTCCTAGACGAATTGCCCGAATTTAGCAAGAGGGTGCTCGAACAGTTGCGACAGCCTTTAGAGGACGGGCAGGTCACTATAGCCCGGGTGAACGCCACCTTGACCTACCCCGCCGAGCTAATGCTTGTCGCCGCCATGAATCCTTGCCCCTGTGGGTACTTTGGTGATAGACTGCGGCCGTGTACCTGCTCCCCCCAAGAGGTCACGCGCTACCGCGCTAGGGTTTCGGGGCCCTTGCTTGACCGCATCGACATGCAACTCATGGTGCCTAGGTTAGAATATGACGAGCTCGCCGGCAGGAATGGGGGCGAAAGCTCATCTGTCATCCGGAGGAGGGTGGCAGGGGCTAGAGCATGGCAGGAGGCCAAATTACGGCCACTTGGCGCGCTCACGAATGCGCGTTTGCGCCATAAGGAGCTTAGAAAGCTCACTATCAGTAATGCCGCACAGAGCCTCCTCAAAGGCGCGTTCACTCGTCTGGGGCTTTCGGCTCGAGGGCATGACCGAATTTTGCGTGTTGCTCGCACCATCGCCGATTTAGAACAGTCCGCGGGCATAGAGGCACATCATGTGGCCGAAGCGATTAGCTATCGTACTTTAGACCAAGGTGTGGTCGCGCCCTAGGATAGATAGAAGGGAGGCAAGTAAATGATTGAAAAGCATTTGCATGAGCTAGCCGAGGTTATTGGCGCGCGAGGTTCAGCCACCTTGGGTGAAAAAAGGGCCGCAGACTATGCGGCCGGGCAACTAGCGCAGTGGGGGTACCAGGTCACCATGCAGCCCTTTCGCGCCCTCACCACCTTTAGCTGGTTGTACATCACATTGTATCTGTGGCCGCTACTGGGTTGGTTCCTCGGGTGGTGGTGGTTTAGCCTACTAGGCGCGATGCTCTTTTTTCTCGAGTTAAACACCGTAGAGACAATCAGCCGTTTCATCCCCAAGGGCCAGAGCCAGAATGTAATTGCGAGGCATCCTCAAGGGAGCGGTGCCCAAGTGGTCTTAGTTGCCCATTTGGACAGCAGCAAGGCGGGGTTAAACTTTAGCCCCAAGATGGTTAAAAATTTTCGGGTGTCCTTCTTGGCCATGGTGGGATCGATGTTTGTCGCGCCTTTGCTCTTACTAATAGCCTCGATCTACGGTGGTGCTTGGTACTATGTGGCCTTAATCCCCTGTTTGTACTTGCTCACCATCTGCGCCACTCTCCTCCACCGCGAAATTTGGAACTTTTACACCCCGGGTGCCAATGACAATGCCTCGGGGGTGGCAGCGGTCCTGGAGGTGGCGGAGAGGTTGAAAGAAAATCTGCCGAGCGATATAGACTTAACCGTGTTACTTACCGGCTGTGAGGAATCCGGCACCTATGGCATGAGCCGTTTCTTAGACGCCTCAGGGAGTGAATACCGCAATGCTTGGTTCATTAATCTAGATAACATCGGCCGGGGCACTGTCCACTACATGGCAGGCGAAGGCATGTTCCCCGTGTATAGGTCCTCGCCGGAGATACTGGCAGCCTGTCAGGCCGTAGCGGCGGCGCGACCTGCTTTGGCTGTGCGGCAAGGGGTCTACAACTTGCTTTCCACCGATGCCTTGCCGGCACTGCGGCGGGGCTACCGCGCCATCAGCTTTCTCAGCCTTGACGACGAAGGCCTCTTGCCTAACTGGCACTGGCCGACGGACACCGTGGCCAATGTGGACGTGGCAACCGTAGAGAAGGCGGTGGAATTTGTCAGCGAGCTCCTAAAGAACGTGAGCGAGAGTACCAAAAAGAAAAGCTAACTCGCTGTTGCGAATTAGCCCTTCTTTCCGTATGTTGTCTTATGTTACACCCTGAATTTGGCCGCGGCACTCTGGAGGTTACGCGCCAGCTCGCTTAATTGTTGCCCTGCCACCGCGCTCTCTTGTGAAGAGGCGGCTACTTCCTCCGTAATTGCGCCTAGGTTCTCCATGGAGGCTGCCACTTCGTTCGCGGCGGCGGCTTGTTCTTGTCCCGCGGCAGAGATGCCCTCGACCATGCCGGCGATATTACCGATTTGCGTCACTATGTTTTCTAGGGCCTCGCGGGCACTCTTAGCCCCCTCCGCACCCTGAGTGCTGGTGTTCACCGCTTGGTCAATCTGACCTTGGATCGCGGCAATTAGCTTGGTGATTTCTTTGGTGGACTGTCTGCTTTGCTCGGCCAAACTGCGCACGGCATCGGCCACCACCGCAAAACCTCGGCCATGCTCCCCGGCACGGGCCGCCTCGATGGCGGCGTTTAGAGCCAGGAGGTTGGTCTGGTCGGAGATATCGTCAATGGCCGAGACGATGCCGCCAATCTGCTTCGACACCGTAGAAAGAGAAAGCACGCTTTCCTGTACCGTCTTTAAGGAGTTGATGGAGTTCCCCACCTTCTGGGTGCCTTCGCTTGCGGCTTGGCGGGCATTGGCACTGGCATTAGCCGCGCCCTGAGCATTGGCGGCGATTTCTTCGGTGGCGGCAGCCAGTTGCTCCAAGGTGCGGGAAATCTCTTGGGTGATATTGGCCTGGCTGTCGTTACCGGCGGCTACTTCTTTGATGCTGCTGCTGATGTGGATAGCCTTCTCCGCGACCGACAGAGACATCGCTTGCGCCGCCGTGATCATCGCCCTGAGGGTGGTGATGGTGGATTCCAACGCATATGACAATTGGCCAAACTCGTCCGTACCGCGACCCTTGTAAGTGGAGGTCAGGTCGCCCTCGGCCAAACGCCTCATTTCGTCCTGAATCTTGGTGATGGGGGTAACTAGGTACCTAACTGTGTACCCGACAAGTCCCAGCATAGCGACTAACCCAATTAAAAGGGTCACGATGGTGGAATTGGTATTTTGTGCGGATATTGCGTCGTGCTTCGCTAAGGCAGCGGCATTGTAGTTCGTATAGCGAGTTCCTAGGGTTATCATTCTGCTGATAACAGGATCTGCGGCCGGGTGGCATTCGGCCAGAAAGATATTCGTAGCTACGCGGAAGTCCCGTGCTGCGCCCGCAGCCAAGATGCGCCCGCCAACGTCGTAAAAAACCCGCAGGTCCCTCTTCAGTATAGCAATCTCTTCGGCGATGACTGGGCTAGGCGCATGCTCCTCCAATTGGGCGACGAAAGAATCGAGCTGCGGGATCAAGGCCAGGACGTTGGCCTGATACCTGTCTCTTCGCGGCGGATCAAGCAAGTAGTCACGCAAATCCACCCTTATCCGCTTGAAAGCTAACGTCGCCTGTTGCAGAGCGGTTAGGCTAGTAAAGCTGAGGCGCATCATACCCTTGAATTCGTTTTGGACAAGAATTCGCGATCTGATTTGAAACGAAGCAAAGCCAACAATTAATAAGACCAGGGCAAGTGAAAAAACCATCAGTTTGAATTTAATCGATTTGTTTTTCATGTGTCATAAGCATCTCCTTTGTAGTAATAGTCAAGGTTTCATTGCATGAGGCAGAGATCTTTAAAAACAGTGTAGTTAATCACAACAGCATTGTCAATCTAACGATGACGCATGCTGATCGCGGCATGCTCGTAGTTTCGATAACACATATGCGGATTTCGCAAATTTATAGAGTAAAAGAGCGTCAGGTCTTGTCCAATTCTAGGCGCGTAGGTGATAATAGAAGCATGGATAGACTGTGAACGGGGGAAGCAAGGCATGAAGAAAGAAGATTTGCAGCTCATGATATTTTCTTTGGACAAAGAGTACTACGGTCTCGAAACAAAGTGCGTTACCGAGATTTCTCGGCTGGACGCGCTAACTTTTATCCCGCGTACGGCCAAGCATATTGCCGGGGTCATCAACTTGCGGGGGCGAATTACGCCCGTGGTCTGCCTGCGCGACCGCCTGCAATTGCCGCCTAGGGTAGACAGCAAGGAGACGCGCATTGTCTTCGCGGAGGTGCAAGACGTGCTCGTGGGCCTCATTGTGGACGCCGTACTTGAGGTGGGCGATGTAGCATCTGCCTTGGTCACCGCCCCTCCCGAAGGGACAGCAGCTGCTTCCATTACCGGTGTCTGCCATTACCGGCAACCAAACCCAGAGCAATCGGCACGCGTCATGTTGGACAGTTTTGTGCAGCAAGAAAAAAACGCCCTCGCGAGGCGCTTAGCGGAGCTACAGGCGGGTATCAAGGCCATAGCCCTCTCCGCCATGCTACGGGGTGGGTCTACTGCGGCGGTTACGGCCGAGCTTTTTACTCGCCGGGCGCAGCTGCGCGGTATAGAGAACATTGCTCTCACGGATCGCGAGGGTATAAGCCTGGCCAATACCGCCAATAAACCACTAGACCTATCGCGTCGCAAGTATGTACATAGTTCCCTTGCGGGTGGCCCCGCCCACGAAATAGTAGTATCCGCCGTGGACGGAGGCATTATTTTGGCGGTTTCAGAACCCGTGGTCAACGCGCAGGGGCAAATTACGGGGGTCATTTTGATGACCACCGACCTAGCCAAGGACGAAGCGCTAGAATTTACGCCTTTTGGCAAGACAGGTGAGCGCTACCTTGTGGACCGCGCCGGTTTGTTTATCACTAAGAGCCGTTTCATGGAAAACGCTGTCTTGCTGAAACAAAAGGCATCCGCTCCCGCTTTGGATCTGTTTTTAGAGAACGCATCCCCCGCATTTTTTGGCAAGTACCTGAACTACCGCGGTCGGGAAGTCTACGGTGCTATGAACCTTTGTGCCGCCCTCGATGCGGTAGTGGTGGTAGAGCAGGAAACCGCGGAAGTGACGGGGGAGGTCTTGGTGGCCTTGCTCGATATCGAACACTTGTTCGCCGATGAGCTAGTTGGAAGATAAGGGGGTGGCACTGTGAAGAATAATGAATATTTGCACTTATTTTTAGATGAAACCGAAGAAAATGTGGATCGTCTAGCGGTCAGCTTAGTTGCGCTAGAGAAGCAGCCGAATGACAAGCCGCTCATCAATGACGTCTTTCGCGACGCCCACACCATCAAGGGTTCAGCCGGCGCGATGGGCTTTACCCAGATGGCGACGGTGGCCCACCATATGGAAAGTCTGCTTAGTTTGCTCCGCGAGAGTAAGTTGAACCCGACTTCCCAGCTTTTTTCGGCGTTGTTGTCGGCTCTCGACCTGCTAAAAGTGATCAAGCAAGATGTTTACGGCACAGGCAGCGAGGGTCAGCACGATCTATCCGCCGTGATTGCCGCCTTAGGTGCACACGGTCAAGGCAAAATGGCACCCGCTGTTCCGGCGCCGGGGCACGCTGCTCAAGGACCAGAGGACGTGGCGTTACCCGGTAAACAATACAAAGTAGATGTCACCTTGCGCATTGACACCCAGATGAAGGGGGCCAGGGTGTTTATTCTGTTACAAAACCTCCGGGAATTTGGCACAGTCACCGAATGTAGTCCGAGTGAAGAGGTGCTTCTCAGCGAAGGTTTCGACCAAAGATTCAGCATAATATTGGCCACCGACGGGCATAGCGACGAAATTCTCACGCGCATCATGAACGATGCCGACGTGGAAGACGCCAACATCTCCCCGCTTGCGCTCATTACTCTCGCCGAAGCCGACGTTCCCAGTTCAGAAAAGACAGTAGCCCGCGGCGAGACCCGTCAGCATTCAGTGCGCGTGGACGTAAAAAAACTTGAGCTCCTGATGAACCTAGTAGGAGAACTGGTCATAGAGCGCAATCGACTGGCCAATGTCACCAGTCACCTCGAGCGCCAAAATAAGGATGACGAAAACGTCCGGAGCATGCTGGCGGTGTCCAGCCAACTCGGGCGCATTACCAGTGATTTGCAGCGCGAAATTATGAAAGTGCGCATGGTGCCCATAGCGCAACTTTTTAATTCCTTTCCCCGCCTGGTGCGCGACTTAGCGCAAAATTTAGCCAAGGACATCGAGCTCACCCTAGAGGGGACCGATACCGAGCTGGATCGCACTATTGTGGAGGAAATACGTGACCCGCTGATTCATCTCGTGCGTAACTCCGTCGACCATGGCATTGAACTGCCTCGCGAGCGAAGCGACAAGGGTAAGCCCTTGCAGGGACGCATAGTGTTACGGGCGAGCCATGAAGACAATCATGTAGTCATCGCGGTGAGCGACGATGGCGGAGGTATAGATGTCGAGCGAGTGACCAAAAAGGCGCTTTCACTGGGCTTGCTTACCCAGAGCGACGTCGCTACGATGAATGAGGGTGAGCGCCAGAGGCTGATCATGCTGCCGGGGCTGAGCACGGCCGGCGCGGTGAGCGATGTCTCCGGTCGTGGTGTGGGCATGGACATCGTGCGCAGCCACATCGAAAAGGTGGGCGGCAGCATCGACATCAGGAGCATTCTCGGCCGGGGGACGGAGTTTGTCATTCGCCTGCCCTTGACCTTGGCCATTTTCCGCGCCTTACTCGTGCGGGCCAATGGGCACGACTACGCGGTGGCGATTGCCGCCGTGACCGAGACGCGGAAACTTAACCCGGCCGACCTGCGTTTTGTGCAAGGTCAGGAATGCTTGGTTTTGCGCGAACAAGTTGTGCCGGTGGTACCGCTCTACTCCCTCTTGGGCATGTCTCCGCCGGAGAAGAGACCGCAAAATTTAGTGATTGCCAGCAGTGGTTCGACTAAAGTTGGCCTCCTAGTCGACCGATTACTAGGTGAGCAGGAAGTGGTCATCAAGCCGCTCGGCCCCTTCTTCGCCAAAAACAGAGAACTTGCGGGTGCTACCATAATGGGCGATGGGCGGGTGGTGCCGATACTCGATGTCAACGGGCTCTTGGCGCTACTACACAAAAGATGACCGGGGAGCGTAAGATCCGCGTATTAGTAGTTGACGACTCTCCCTTTATGCGCCAGCTCATCAGTAATGCCATCAGCAACAGTGACGACATAGTGGTCGTGGGCACTGCCCGCAATGGTGAAGAAGCAGTGCAAAAGTGTCGCGATCTCCGCCCTGATGTCCTTACTCT
>JAGXSS010000051.1 GCA_018334055.1 Peptococcaceae bacterium | reverse complement strand
GCGCAAGCTTGCGCAGGGCAGGCCGCTCAATGTTCACCCAGCGCTTGACGCGCTCGCCCTCAAAGAGGGCTTGCGTGTCTTTGCACTTGAAGTTTTTGATAGGCACGGGTGCCGATATTAACGCGGAGCGTGAGTAGTGTCAAGACCGAGCTGCGCACGCCACATGGAATCAGGGTGCGTTGCGTACTAGGCCGAGCCGTGCCATGTGCCAGAAAATCGTGGTCCGGTCAAGGTGAGCCCCCGTGGGGGGAGGGGCTGGGGCGCTGGGGGCAGCCGGCCTCATGCCGTTTAGCTGCGCGGCCAAAAATCGGCCAACTGCCCCAGCCGCCCCGCGCCCCACGTAACTCGTTGCTGGAACACGATTTACTGCGGTGATTTGCGCTGGAAGGCGCGCCTGTGTTACAGTGAGCTCCGTTTGTAACACATCGAGGTTGCCCACATGAGCGAAGCCACCTTTACGTTTCGTGTTGATGATGCGCTGAAGGCCGAGTTTGCTACCGCTGCAAAATCCTGCGACCGCAGTGCGGCGCAGTTGCTGCGCGACTATATGCGCGACTTTGTGCGCAAGCAGCAGGAAGCCACCGCTCATGACGAGTGGTTCCGGTGTCAGGTGCAGATTGGCTTGGATTCGGCCAATGCGGGTGATCTGGTTTCTGCCCAAGAGGTTGAGGCCGAGGCGGATATCTGGCGCGCAGCGACAAGGCGCAAAATGGCCGGCACCGCTGCGTGAGATTGCTCTGGACGCGACTGGCGCGAGAAGACCGAAAAGCCATTCGCGAGTACATCGCCGCCGATAGTCCGGTTGCGGCGTTATCGATTGATGCGCTGTTTTCCGATAGGTGCAAACACCTGCTTGACCACCCTAGTCTGGGACGACCGGGCCGCGTGGCTGGAACCCGCGAGTTGGTTGTGCACCGGAATTACATCTTGGTTTATGACGTTGCCGGCGATGCGATTCGTGTCCTGCGAGTGCTGCACGCGGCGCGTCAATGGCCACCTGTTGCGAGCATTTTAGCCCCCGGTTAGCGTATCCCCAAGTGCGGAAAATCGTTGTCTGACCCCGATTTCCGCAAAGTCCAAAATGCTTGGAATCAGGGTGCGTTGCGCACAAGGCAGAGCCGTGCCATGTGCCAGAAAATCGTGCTCAGACCACGGAGAACCCCCGTGGGGGTAAGCGCTGGGGCGCTGGGGGCAGTCGGCCTCATGCCGTCCGCTGCGCGGCCAAAAATCGGCCAACAGCCCCCAGCGCCCCAACCCCACGAAAATCGTTGCTTGACCGCGATTTACATGTTTTTAGTTAACCGAGTGACATGGTTGTCTGACCCCGATTTCGTCTGGTCTCGATTTCAATTTCCGTTCGCGCCGGGCTTTGGTTAGGGCGACTTGGGCGCTGCTGGAATCGCTGTAAGCGATAGCACCCGGCGACGGAAATCGTCGTACTCGTAGCCGGCCCGGAGCGATAGGGCAGCAAGGGAATAGAAACGGTCGGTCGACGGCGATTCACCGCGAGCCTTGTCCATGTCTAGCCGTCCGACATTGACCACTGTCCAACACTCGGTAAAGCCGCGCTGCCGTGCTTTCTGGTGGCTTTTCTCGGCCTCACCAATGCGGTTATGAATATTGGAAACATCCGTGCCGCTCTTGATCTCGATGGCAACCACATTGCGGTAGTGCTGATGTTCCATCTCTTCCCGGATGATGATGTCTGGGTCGGGTGCGAACTCGATCAGGAAGGGCCGACCGGTGGCGCTGTCCACCTCGATGGCGCTCTCCCGAACCTCGGCGGCAGCATGGGCAACAATCTCCCGGATGATCTCAAACACAAGGACGATTCCATCCGTTCCTCGCTGGTTGTTGATCCCTCCGCGAAGCTGTGGGCCAACAGTCAGAAGGTTAAGGTCGTCTAGCAGCTCGCGGCTGACGCGTAGCGGGCCAACACCGGCCAACAGTGCCGATGCTGTTTTGCAGAAGGCCGCACACAAGGCTGGAAGGTTGGCGGCAGCCGCCTTGCTGGCCGTACCTTTTTCCTCCATGCCCTTGAAGTAGCCAACGCCGAAACCCTTGTCGCTGCCATAAAACTCTTTCTGGCTATACCCCATCATCAGCCGGTAATAGCCCAGCAGGTAAGGGTTCTTCACCAGCACAGCCGGCACGGCAAACAGCAGCTCGGCCCGCAAGCCGTACTGAGCAAACGTTGCTAAGTCGGCCGCAGGCACATACTCGGCAAGCTGTTTGTCCAGATCGGCAATGTCCATGTCACGCACCGTTTCTAGAAGCGCGTTTTGCAGATAGACACCTCTGAATCGTTTGAGGGCAAAGGCAAAGCCGATTTGTAGCTTTGGCGGCGGAAAGTTAATCTTCTTGGCGTTCGTCATGCGGCGGCGATTCTTATCACGTTGCTGTCCTGCCCTTGCAAGCGATCAGCCGCTAGGGCCACATATTCGGGGTTAAGTTCGATTCCCACGTACTGCCTGTTTTCGTCCCGGCACACGAGGCCCACAGTTCCAGACCCAAAGAACGGATCGAGCACGTAATCTCCCGGCTCGGTCGATGCTTGGATGCAAGGTCGGATCAGGTCGGGCGGGAAGGTGGCGAAGTGCGCACCGGCAAAGGACTTGGTGTTCACATGCCAGACTGAGCGGCGATTGCGCAAGCCGCCGCCGTCCGCCGGCTCCCGCACGGCCTGCCAGTCGTAGAAATACTTCTCTGACTTGGTAAGCATGAACAGGTACTCATGCGAGCGGGCTGGGCGATCTTTGACGCTCTCAGGCATCGCGTTTGGCTTGTTCCACACTATGTCACTGCGCAAATACCAACCATCGTCCTGCAAGGCGAAAGCCAGCCGCCACGGAATACCGATCAAGTCCTTAGGCTTCAAGCCCTCGGGCGTGTCGGGACGAACGTCCATCGCACGGGCCGGATTCTTCTTGTCCGGGGCGCGGTAGCCACGATTGCCGCTCGTGTACCCGTCACCGATGTTCAGCCAAAGGGTGCCGTCATCGGTAAGCACGCGCTTGACTTCGGCAAAGATCGCCACCAGTCGATGCAGGAATTGGGGCATGGTGCCTTCAAGGCCGATTTGTTCTTCGATGCCGTAGTCACGCAATCCCCAGTAAGGAGGCGAAGTAACCACGCAGCGCACAGACCCAGATGGCAGGCGACGCAGTACGGTTAGGGCTTCCCCCTCAAAAAGCGTCGAGCCGCGTAAGGTAAGCGGCTCGGGTCGCTGGATTCGCGCAACGCCAGACGGCGGTTCTATTGTTTCTTTTGTCATGTTGTTACAAAATCGTGGTCTGACCACAATTTCCCTTTATGCAGAATCAAATGTCTTCTGGTGGTGCGAAGTCTGATTTCAATAGTTCGCGACGGAGCGACGCTTCAATCCTTGGAATCATTGTCACGTCCCCACGTAACTCTTCGGCGGCTTTTTTGGCTGCAAACAGCTTCGGTTCAACAGACCTTTCTAACCATGTGCTGACAGTCCCGCTCATGCTGGGAGCTGACCGAGCAGACTGGCGTACACGGTCAGCGCGTGCAAGCTGATCTTCGATTGATGTAGAGTATGCGTCGATCTCATCGACCAGCAAGTCGCGGGTTGCCTCAAATGCACGATATGAGTCAGCTATAGAGATCGCGCCTTGACGAATATTGATGTCGATGCC
Source organism: Peptococcaceae bacterium (assembly GCA_018334055.1). Lineage (GTDB taxonomy): Bacteria > Bacillota > UBA994 > UBA994 > UBA994 > BS524. Next base: position 2,111 of record JAGXSS010000051.1, on the reverse strand, counting down.
ACTGATTTTTTGTACCTCCCCTTCGATGTTGAGGACGTTGATCATGTGATTGACGGTTTGCATCAACGCCTTAACTGCGACTCTTTGACGGTTCACGTCGTCAAGCAAGCCGGCGGTGTTTTTGATTGTGTAGAGGTGAGTTTGAAGGTTTGCCGCATGCAAGTTAATGTTGTTTGTGAATCGCTCAAAGGTTTGAGCGGAGATCATTAGCTCCATGATATCGATTTGTAGGGCGATACGCTTGTGATCAATCTCGTTATCTCGCTCTATCTTCGCAAGTTGCTTCTTGCTTTCGTCGACCCTTACTACAAGGTCTGCCACCGGATCGGTTTGAGATTTCTTTGATGAAACGAAATCAGGACGATCGTCCGAAGTGTCAGATTTGCTTTGCTTCTTGGGCGAGGGGGCATCACTACCGACAATTTTCCTGCCCTCTAGTAGCGCCTCTCCTGCTTCAGCTGCAGAGTGAACAAACTTGGCTACGCCTTTTGTCATCTTTAAAAACGTCGGAAGGTTTGTTGCAACCCAAGCCCCAACTTTTGCCAAAAACGCCACGAAAACCTCCTTTGGTTAGCGAATAATGTTAAAGCATTGCTACAATCTTTTAGCAAAGCTGACGACTTGAAACACGTCACTTTCGCCGCATAATCGATCCACAAATTACGCAACCCATTGAATCCACAAGAATGAGCAAAAATTAGACGGCAACAACCCAAGGAACAAGCAACCTCACGGGGGCGCCTGCGGTCGATGGGTTTCTCACCCACCTTACGGTGCGCGGCGCCGCGCCAAGCCCGCTGGACACAAGCCGCAAAGGCGCGCGGCGCGGTTGATCGGTGCATGGGATCCAGCCCTCCCTCAAGCTGCATGGGGCATTGTATACAGCCCCCACGCGCTGTAAAGGGCCTCAAGGAGGGTCTGGGGCTGGCAGGGGCTGTTGGCCGATTTTTGGCCGCGCAGCGGACGGTATGAGGCCGGCAGCCCCTGCCAGCCCGGGCCCTAGCCAACCAACCCCCTGCCCCAGCGCACCCCAAGCCAACCAGCGCCCCGTGCCATACCCAAGCCAACACCCCCCCGCAACTTGAAATCCCCCCGCCAGCCCCAAACTAGCAAAAAGCTGCGCCCACAGCGCACACACTCCCAGTACGCCGAGACCATCCACCGTCACCAAAAACCCATGAGCACCCATCACGCATTCCAGACCGAAGTGGCCCAGTTGCTGCACTTGGTCACGCATTCGCTGTATTCCAACAAAGACATCTTCTTGCGCGAGCTCATCTCCAACGCTTCCGACGCTTGCGACCGGCTGCGCTTTGAGGCGCTCGACCACGCGGCGCTGTTTGAGGACGCGCCGACGCTGGAAGTGCGCGTGGACTTTGACGCCGAGGCCAAAACCCTCACCATCAGCGACAACGGCATCGGCATGAGCGAGGCCGAGGCGATCGAGCACTTGGGCACCATCGCCAAGAGCGGCACCAAGGCCTTCATGAGCCGCCTGAGCGGCGACCAGCAAAAGGACGCGCAGCTGATCGGCCAGTTTGGCGTCGGTTTTTATTCGGGCTTCATCGTCGCCGACCGCATCACGGTCGAGAGCCGCCGCGCCGGTTTGCCGCCCGAGCAAGGGGTGCGCTGGGTGAGCGCGGGCACGGGCGAGTTTGAGACCGAAACCATCACCCGCGCCGAGCGCGGCACCTGCATCACCTTGCACCTGCGCGACGACGCCAGCGAGTACCTCACGCGCTGGAAGCTCAAGGGCATCATCGGCAAATACTCCGACCACATCAGCCTGCCGATCCTGATGCGCAAAGAGGAGTGGGACGCCGACAAAGGCGAATCGGTGCTGCGCGACGAGTGGGAGCAGGTCAACGCCGCCAGCGCGCTCTGGACGCGGCCCAAAAAAGACCTGAGCGAACAGCAGTACAGCGATTTTTACCAAGCCATCAGCCACGACTACGAAGCGCCGCTGGCCTGGAGCCACAACCGCGTCGAGGGCACGACCGAGTACACGCAGCTGCTCTACATCCCGGCCAAGGCCCCGCACGACCTCTGGAACCGCGACAAAAAACCCGGCGTCAAGCTCTACGTGCGGCGCGTGTTCATCATGGACGAGG
>JAGXSS010000050.1 GCA_018334055.1 Peptococcaceae bacterium | reverse complement strand
GCTGGCGCATCAAATACAGCGGCGCCGTCATGCGCTCGGCTGCATCGCCTAGGGGCACTTGGCCGTGGGCCGCAAAACTGCTTGGGTGCCCGGTGGCCCCACCCAGCACAATCACACCCACATGCTGCCCCACGGTGTGCGCGGGCGGCGCAGCGTAGCGGTTCTCGAGGGGGCGCAACAACGCATCGGGCAGCGCCATGAACCCCAGCAAACCCAGCACCACCAAACCCGCCCAAAGCATAGACATGCCCAACACACGGCGGCGCCACAGCACCAGCAAGGCCAGCCCCCACCACAGCGCCAGCCAAAACATGGGCTGGGTGATGGCGGATAGGAGCTTGGAGGCAATAAACACGATCTACGAAAAAACCCGGTAAAAGTTCAAATGCTATTTGCGTCAAAATTTATCACGCATGCCTCTTACTGATGACTATGGCCTCCTGCAAAAAACCTTCCAAGCGATCCATCAGTTGGGTGCGACCAAATTCTGACTGCGCATATCGCCGTCCGTTCAGCCCTAATTGCTTGCGCTCACCGGATGACAGGGCCGCCAATGAAAGAACTGCTTTGGCTAAGCCAGCGCTATCGCCAGCGGGGCAGGTTAGGCCAGCGCGGGCTTCTTGAATGATGGCAGCACCTTCTCCGTCAAGCATTCCAAGCAATGGTATGCCAGCCAAGAGGGATGACTGCACTTTACTTGGAATAGTAATGCTGAAAACCGGGTCGCGCTTCAAAGAAACAAGAAGGGCATCGGCGTGTGCATAAAACGAAGGCATACGTTCCATTGGGTAGCGCCCAAGGAGCAGCACCTTGCCTTGCAAGCCGCGTTTCAGCACTTCTGATTGCAGCCACTGAAACTTGCGGCCATCGCCAACTATGGCCCATCTTATGGCATCGTTATTCCTTAACAATTCAGCCGCCTCTAGCACGGCTGGCATATCTTGAGCTTCTCCAATGTTACCAGCAAACATCACAGTAAAACCATTTTTTAAATTTTGCAATTCTGGCGCAGGGTCTACGTTATCAAAGGCATGTAAGTTTTCTGCCCAACTCGGAAAATATCGAATATTGTCTTTGTTATTACAGTAGTTTGCAATGCTTTCCAAAAATCCACGCGACTGGCCCAGAACTAGAGTGCAACGATTGTAAATATATCGGACCAAATGCCCGACCCAGCCTAGCACGCGAGCCGAGCGTACAACGCCGACGGCAGCCAAAGTTTCTGGCCAAAGGTCAAGCGCCCAAAAAACAACTGGCGATTTTTTAATTTTACCCAACCATACAGCAGGCAAACCCACTGTTACCGGGGATGGCTCATAAACAAAAATCACGTCAAATCGCAGCTTTTTTAACTTCCATGCCCCAAAAATTATGCCAGACAGAACAAAGCTTAAATAATTCAAAAAAAGTCTAAAGCTTCCATTGCCACGTGGCAGCACCGGTATGCGTACTACACTTGCACCCTCGTACTGCATAAAAGCGCTTGGGTTTTTACGATACGCATCAAACACCCTGCCCTCTGGATAGTTGGGTGAGCCAGTGAGTACCGTCACTGCATGCCCACGCTCTATCCATTCTTTGACCAAATCATTGATCCGAAAATTCTCAGGCCAAAAATACTGACTGACTACAAGTATCCTCAAAGCAGCCTGCCTCAGTACTTCTTCCAAACCACCCGATTTATGTAATCGGTGTAGCTGTGGATAATGCGCAGAACCTTATCGCTCACGTTGGGCATGCTGTAGTCCGCCACTAGGCGCAAGCTGCGCTCATCACCGCGCGGCTGTGTGGCCAGAATGGCCAAGCCTTGGCGCACGCGCTCCACCTCTAGGCCCACCATCATCACGGCGGCTTCTTCCATGCCTTCTGGGCGCTCGTGGGCCTCGCGCAGGTTCAGCGCTGGAAAGTTGAGGATCGACGATTCTTCGTTGATGGTGCCGCTGTCAGACAGCACCGCTTTGGCCTGCATTTGCAGGTTCACATAATCCAAAAACCCCAAGGGCTTGAGCAAGCGCACCAAGGGGTGAAATTGTGAACCGGTTGCGTCTATGCGCTTCTGGGTGCGCGGGTGGGTCGATACCACCACCGGCAAGCCGTGGTCTTGCGCCAGTGCGTTGAGCACAGCCACGAGCTTGGTAAACGCTTGTTCCGATTCGATGTTCTCTTCTCGGTGCGCGCTCACCACAAAGTACTGCTCGGGCTGCAAACCCAAGCGGTGCACGGCATCGGATGCCTTGATCTGCGGCAGATAGTGGTGCAGCACCTCGTACATCGGGCTGCCGGTCTTGATGACTTGGTCGGGCGGTAGGCCCTCGCGCAGCAAGTATTCACGTGCAATGGTTGTGTAAGTAAGATTGATGTCGGCAGTGTGATCGACAATACGGCGATTGATTTCTTCTGGTACCCGCAAATCAAAACTTCGATTCCCTGCCTCCATGTGGAATACAGGAACCTTCCTCCGCTTAGCTGGAATGGCTGCCAAGCTGCTGTTTGTGTCGCCCAAAATCAAAACCGCTTCAGGTTTTTCACTCGCTAGCACCAAGTCAACAGCAGATATCACGTTGGCGATAGTTTGCGCAGGGCTAAAACCGACTTGTGCAGAGTTTAGAAAATGATCTGGCTTTCTAACGCATAGTTCATCAAAAAAAACCTGATTTAATTCATAGTCAAAATTTTGACCAGTGTGCACTAACACATGGTTAGTGAATCGATCTAACTTCTCAATTGTTCGAGAAAGTCTAATAATTTCAGGGCGAGTTCCAACAATGGTCATCACTTTTAGCTTTTTGTTCATACCTTACTCTATTGCTGGCCGCTTAACAAAAATTGCTCATGCATTTCATTTATCATTAGAGACCAAGGCTTTGGATTGAAACCCGTGGCCATTTGGAATCTACTTGAATCAAGCGATCTATCAATCTTTAACTCATCATCTGGTACAATTTTTATTTCGTGCCCATAAACATGACCAATAAGACTAAGCAAATCAAACTTATTTATCGGATCAACAGACAAATGATACAAGCCATTTAAACTATCATAAGGTATGACGTATTCTTTAATTACACGCGCCACTTCGGTAGTTGGAAGTCCAGAAAAAATTGCGTTAGTAAAACCTCTAACAGTATTTTTTTGACTCAAAAACCAATCAACCAAGCTCATCGCATGTTTCAGTTCATGTCCAATAATCGAGGTGCGCAGTGTGATGGTATTTTTATAGGTTACCTCCCCGATTAATTTTGTTCTTCCGTACAAATCACTGGCATCAGGCAAATCATCCTCTTTGTACCGTCCATACTTACCTGAAAAAACACAGTCCGTGCTTATATGTATAAGTTTGGCTCCAAAAGCGTAGCAATACTTTGCAAGGCGATGTGGCCAAAGTGAGTTAGTAACAATACTTTGGATATGATCGTGGGCGGTAGGCAATTGCTTGATTATCCCAATACAATTTATAACAACAGTCGGCCGTGACTTTGAAAAGGCAGAAAGTAAATTTAGTTCATTTTCAATAAAAATGTTAGCAATTATGCGTTCATGCAATTTTGGGTTAAAGTAAACAAGATCACTTTCGTTGCGTACAGTTCCGAATGTTAATAAATCAGGATCTCCACTATACGCTCGAAACAATGCCGAGCCAAGCATGCCTGAAATTCCAAGCACAAGAACACGTTTGTTGTTGTCAGACATTTTTTCGATATTCCATCACAGCCAGCGAAATAATGAAATCACTCTTCAGGTTCAATGTGCTTATGAAGTACAGCAGCTTGAATAAACCGTAACTTCATGAGCAATTCCTTCATTGCACTAACATCTAAGCGAATTGTATTATGTGAGTTGTAGTCTATCGCTTCGGAAACTTTAACATCGCCCTGCTCTACGTATTTGCCGTAGTTCAGGTCGCGCAGGTCGGGCGGCACCCGAAAGTACCCCCCCAAATCTTCGGCCGAGACCATCTCTTCGCGGCTTAGCAGCACCTCGTACAGCTTTTCGCCGTGGCGGGTGCCAATCACGTTGATGGGGTGGTTGGGTACGCCCAGCAGACCCGTAAGCGCCTGCGCCAACACCTCGATGGTGGCTGCAGGTGCCTTTTGCACAAAAATCTCGCCCGGCTGCCCGTGCTCAAACGCAAACAGCACCAAGTCCACCGCGTC
>JAGXSS010000049.1 GCA_018334055.1 Peptococcaceae bacterium | reverse complement strand
GGTTGCCAAAGAATATCGTCTGCCTTACCAACTGGAAGCCTTTCCGGGACCTACCGGGACCGACGCGCGCGCAATTCAAGTGACGCGGGGCGGGATACCTACCGGTCTGCTCTCCATTCCCTTGCGTTACATGCATACGTCTGTTGAGCTTTTGGACATGGAAGATCTAAAACTTACCGGCCGGCTTTTGGCATATTTTATAGCCGGCGTAGATTCGGCATTTGTGGAGGAATTGTCATGTTGCTAAAACGACTCTCAGAAGCAAGCGGCACTTCCGGTGACGAAGCTGAAGTGCGGACACTCTTAAAAGAAGAATTGACTCTTTATGCAGAGGAGGTTGCAACCGATACTCTTGGAAATCTCTATTTTAAAAAAGGGATTGGCCGCAAGCCACGGGTGATGGTGGTTGCCCATATGGATGAAGTAGGTTTGATGGTAGTTGGTTATGAGAAAAGCGGCTTGCTGCGAGTAGTCAAAGTAGGTAGTATAGACGACCGCGTCTTAGTCTCGAAGGTGGTGGCCATAGGAAAGGGCCGTGTTCCGGGCGTTATCGGCGCGAAGGCCGTTCATTTGCAGAAGCCCAATGAACGGACTAAAGCCATCAATATTAACAACCTTTATATTGACATTGGTGTGCGTAGTCAGGAAGAAGCTGAAAAGCTGGTGAAAGTTGGCGACTATGGTACTTTTGCAGTGACGGCAAGGGAAGCGGGGGATAATTGCCTCATCGGTAAAGCTTTTGACAATCGTGCAGGTTGTGCGATCCTAGCGGAGTTACTCAAAGAAGATTTCGATCTGGAGTTAAACGCCGTGTTCACAGTCCAAGAAGAAGTGGGCTTGCGGGGCGCCGGTGTGGCTGCCTATAGTCTTCATCCCGATGTGGCGCTGGTGATTGAAGCTACTGCCGCCGCCGATGTGGTGGGCAGCAAGGAAGCGGCTCATGTGACAAAGCTTGGTGACGGTCCCGCCCTTACTCTGATGGACTCAACATATATAGCGCCGCAACAAATTGTTGATTTAGTGGCGAAGACGGCGGAGAAACTGGCTATCCCGTACCAGTATCGGCGCTTAACTACAGCCGGAACTGATGCCGGTATTATCTCTCAGACTCATACCGGTATTTTGAGCGCCGTAATTTCTGTCCCCTGTCGCTACATTCATTCTCCCGCATCGATCATTAATCTGGATGACTGGCAAAACACACTGCGCCTAGTCCGAGGAATCTTAAACTCTATAGCAGAGGGAGGACTGTGTCTTGAAGGAACTGCTTAAGAAGTTGAGCGAAACATATGGTCCCTCAGGCAGGGAAGAACAAATAGCCCTAGTTATCCGTGAGGAAATTAAAAATTATGTGGATGAGATTTACACTGATAACATGGGTAATCTTTACGCGGTGAAAAAAGGAGGCGGCGCTAAAATAATGGTTGCCGCCCATATGGACGAAATCGGCATGATTGTCACCCATATTGATAATAAAGGGTTTTTGCGCTTCAGTAATGTGGGAAGCCTGTCACCACATGTGCTGCTTGGGCAACGAGTAGTGTTTGCAAATGGCAGCCAAGGCACGATCGGTATGGAAAAACTTGAGGAACTCAATAAACTAACACTGGATAAGCTCTACATTGATATCGGAGCCACAAGCAAAGAGGATGCCAGAAAGTACGTCAAGGTAGGCGATATTGCCACATACAGCCGTGAAGCAATAGTAGTTGGCAACCGTATCATGGGCAAAGCGATGGATAATCGCGCCGGTTGTGCAGTTCTTGTCAAAGCCATCCAAGAGTTGGCGAAAACGGATAACGAAGTTTACGCCGTCTTTACTTCCCAAGAAGAAGTGGGCTTGCGCGGCTCTCGGATATCTACTTACCGGATTAACCCTGATTTGGGTCTCGCCATTGATATTACTATGGTAGGTGATACACCGGAGGCTCCAATTATGGATGTTTCATTGGGAAAAGGCCCCACCGTTAAAATTAAGGATGCTTCAGTCATTTGTCATCCGCGCCTAAAAGAAATGCTCAGTGAGCTCGCAGAAAAAAACGAAATTCCCTATCAGTATGAAGTGCTTACAGCGGGAGGGACTGATGCCGGCGCTATCCACCTGACAAAAGAAGGGATTCCTGCCGGAGTTATTTCCGTACCATGCCGTTATGTTCATACGCCAGGCGAAATGGTAGATTTAGATGATTTGGAGCACGCGGTTAAATTATTGAAAGCTTTTTTGTCTGCCCCTCTTGAAATGCGAGAAATTTTTCCTTGCTACCTGGAATAACTTATGCTACAATTGGGCTGAGGGTGGCATTGTTTCGGCAAGTCGCACCTTAATGTTTGTAGCAAATTTAAAGCAAAATCAGAAATCCCCAGATACTGCTTGGATCCAAACCGGGACCGGGACAGAAAGGGCGGGACTGTGTATGTGAATGCCTTCTGACTCGGTCAGAAGGCATTGTTGATTACCGGGGAAAATTTTCACAAGGAGGCGCCCCATGCGTATTGCTATTATTGGCGCCGGCAATGTTGGTGCAGCTTTGGCCGTCCTCTTTAAGGCTGCTGGGCATCAGCTCACCGGAATTGCCAGTCTTAGTCTTTCCTCGGCTGCTGCTGCAGCCCAGCGTGTAAACGTAGCCCACGGCACAGACCTGCTTGCTTTTACTAAGCAAGCAGAAGTAATTTTTCTTACCACCCCGGATAGAGTCATCGTGGAAGTTTGCGAGCAGATTGTTTCCCAGAACGGTTTTTCTGCCGGCGCGATCGTAGCGCACACCAGCGGTGCTCACAGCTCCACCATCCTGGAAAGCGCCGCTCAAAATGGTGCATACCCGCTTTCTTTCCATCCACTACAGACATTTGCTAATCCTGACGCAGGTATTCAGAATCTCCCTGGTTCTTATATTACCGTTGAAGGACATGAGAAAGCTTTGCCTATTGCCCGTCAATTGGTGGAAGAATTGGGGTGCAAGCTGCTTGAAATACCGACCGCCTCAAAGCCGCTCTATCACGCCGCCGCCTGTATCGCCTGCAATTACTTCACGACTCTGGTAGAAGAAGCGTTGCAGGTCATGGAAGCCGCCGGTGTCTGCAGAGATGATGGCCTGCCGGCACTGTATCCTCTGATTGAGGGGACTTTAAAGAATATTAAGCGGGTGGGTCCAACCCGGGCTCTCACAGGCCCCATCGCTCGCGGCGACGCATCCACGGTAAAAATCCATCTTTCTGCCCTGGAGAAGAAACTTCCGGAACTAATGCCGTTCTATAAATTTCTCGGCTTAGCTACGGTAGATTTAGCAACTGCCAAAGGAACCCTTGCTAACCTCGAGCGCCAAAAGCTGCAAGAATATCTTGGAGGTGACGTGTGATGACTAAACGGATTACCACTCTAACTCTGACCAGCATGAAAGAAAACAGAGAGAAAATAACTATGGCCACAGCTTACGACTACGCTTCTGCCAAGGTGGTTGACGAGGCTGGTATCGAGATGATTCTAGTGGGAGATTCACTGGGCATGGTAGTGTTGGGCTATGCAAACACTTTAAGTGTAACACTTGATGAGATGATTCATCATGGCAAAGCGGTGGTGCGCGGTGCCAAACGGGCCATGGTAGTTATTGACCTGCCGTTTATGACTTACCAAGTCACAAAAGAAGAGGCTCTGCGCAACGCCGGACGGGCAATCCAGGAAACAGGTGCTCCTGCTGTGAAGTTAGAAGGCGGAGAAGATATGGCTAAAACAGTCGAAAAAATTGTGCGAGCCGGCATTCCCGTGGTAGGTCACATCGGACTTACTCCTCAATCGGTGGGCCAGATGGGAGGCTTTGTCGTTCAAGGGAAAAGTGAGCGTATGGCCAGACAATTACTAAAAGACGCGCTAGCTTTGGAAGACGCCGGCGCATGTGCTGTGGTGCTGGAGGGTATCCCCTGGCAGTTAGGTCAGCTGATTACCGAAAAGATTACTATTCCCACCATTGGTATTGGCGCCGGAGTATATTGTGATGGGCAGGTTCTGGTCTATCATGACATTCTTGGCTTGCAAACTGAGCTGCGTCCCAAGTTTGCAAAACAATTCGGCCAGTTTTACAATCCTATGGTTGACGCAATGCGTGCTTACGCCAAAGAAGTAAAGGCTGCTACCTTCCCCGCACCAGAACATACTTTTACCATGGACGAAACCATAGTCGAGAAACTAAGGGAGAAGTTTTGATGGAAATTATCCAGGAGATTAGCCTCCTGAGAGCACGCATCAAAGAAGCTCGCTCTCAGGGCAAACTAGTCGGTCTTGTTCCCACCATGGGATGCCTGCACCAAGGCCACTTAACTCTCCTCGCTAAAGCCAGAGCAGAAAACGGTTTAACCGTTATTAGCATTTTTGTAAACCCTATCCAGTTCGGTGTTGGCGAAGATTATGAAGAATACCCGCGTGACCTTGAAAGCGATGCGGTTAAAGTTAAAGAAGCTGGCGGTCACATTATTTTTGTCCCCACCGTTAAAGAAATGTATCCCCAAGGGTATGCCACCTTTGTAGATGTGGAACGCTTAACGGCAGG
>JAGXSS010000048.1 GCA_018334055.1 Peptococcaceae bacterium | reverse complement strand
CGACTGCGCTGCTGCCTGTATTGCCACGATATGCAAACAGTATGGCTCTAAAATCCCAATCAGCAGGATAAGGGAACTAGCTTTAAGTGACCTTCGCGGTACCAGTGCGTACGGTATTGTCAAGGCTCTCGAGGAGCTGGACTTTACGGCCAAAGTTGTCACAGGAGAGACTGCCTCGCTATTTGAGAGATTCCCGCTGCCCTGTATCGCCCACATAGTAACCAATGAAAATATGCTCCACTTTGTGGTAATACACCGGATCACCAAAAAGCAGATCATAGTGGCTGATCCCGGAAAAGGAATTGTAAAGTATACCCCGAATGACTTTTTGAAAATCTGGACTGGTGTTTTGATACTCATGCTTCCGACGCAGAAGTTTATCAGAAAAGACCTGACCAAGGGATTGTTTTCAAGGTATTTGTATCTTTTAAGTCCACATAAGAATCTTCTCCTTAATATATTTGCCGCCTCGATCGTTTATACCGCATTGGGAATACTTGCTGCATTCTACTTTAAATTTATGATGGACGATATCATCCCGAATAACCTAGAAACAACACTGCATACGCTTTCGATTGGAATAATATTACTATATGTTGCCCGAATACTTTTAAATGCGTTTAGGGTTCATATGCTGCAATACTTAAGCCAAAAGCTCGACATCCCGCTTATCCAGGGGTATTATCGCCATGTGCTCAGTTTACCTCTCGGCTTTTTCGGAAATTATAAGGTTGGTGAGATCGTATCAAGATACGCGGATGCTTCAAACATCCGCGAAGCTATTTCATCAACAACCTTGACTATTATGATTGACACAGTTATGGTTGTTGCGGGAGCAATCATCCTTTATATGCAAAGCAGCTTTCTTTTTGGCATCACAGTATTTATGCTCCTTATTTATGCGGTTGTGGTATATTTGTTCAACAGTCCTATTCGCAACGTAAACCGGCAGGAAATGGAAGACAATACACGGCTTACGTCATATCTTGTGGAGTCAGTTAATGGAATTGAAACTCTCAAGGCTTTTAACGCCGAAAGAAATGCAAGCATGCAAATGGAAAAAAAATTTGTAAAGCTTTTAAGAAGTATTTTTAAAGGTGGAAATATCTACAATGCTCAATCTTCAATTGCGGATTCAGTGACGCAAATAGGCGGAATAGTTGTGCTATGGGCAGGTGCTTACAGCATTATAGAAGGCAGAATGACCATAGGAGAGCTTTTAACTTTCAAAGCTCTTTTAGTTTATTTCGTCGAACCCATACAAAATCTTGTAAATCTTCAGCCTTTAATACAGACGGCAATTGTAGCATCGGATCGTTTAGGTGAAATCATTGATCTGGAATCAGAAAAAAGCAAGATGAAATCCGGGAAAATTGCTCCAAAAACTTTATTCGGAGATATAGAATTTAAAAATGTAGATTTCAGATACGGGAGCTGGCGACTTGTGCTCAAAAATGTCAGCATGAGCATCAAAAAGGGCAAAAGAACTGCACTAGTTGGTGCAAGCGGTTCAGGGAAAACTACTCTGCTAAAGCTTCTTATGAATTTTTATTCATGGGAAAAAGGGGATATCTTTATTAATGGAATCAATATCCGCGATATCGATTTGGAAAATTTAAGAGAACGAATTGCTTATGTTTCACAGGAGGTATTCTTATTTAGCGATACTGTATGGAAAAATATAACACTAGGGGTTGATCATTCCGATCCCGAAGAAGTAATCGAGTTGGCGAAAACGACTCAAGCTCATGAATTTATTAACACACTTCCATTGAGATATGAAACTATGATTGATGAAAACGGCGCAAATTTCTCCGGCGGTCAAAAACAGATACTGGCAATCACCAGAGCATTATTAAAAAAACCAGATATTCTTATTTTGGATGAGGCTACTGCCAATCTTGACCCGGCTACTGAAAAGGCTATTAAAAGTTCTTTAGCTAAACTTGCTCAAAACATGACGGTGATTGTTATCGCTCATCGGCTCAGCACTATAATCTGGTGCGACGATATTTACGTTATGGACAAAGGTGAATTTGTTGAGAGCGGTAGTCATGAAGAGCTTATGAAAATGGAGGGTAGATACTATAACCTATGGAGAGATCAGTTTGTTGAAACGCCTGGCAATATAGGGAAAGAGCACGTTAATTTAAGTGCGGATATACTGTCCAAAAGCGGCACGGATGAATTGGTAGCATTGAAGGATGGCAGCAGAGGATGAAAACACATGTCCAGAATCTAAAAGATATGTCGGACAGCCTCGAAATACTAGAATCAAGACCACATTCCTTTACATTTGTCTTTGTGTATATACTGATTGCTATAATCATAACAGCTCTTATATGGGCATGTATTGGCAAAGTTGAAGAATATGTAAAAGCCACTGGGGTGATAAGACCAGGCGAGAATATAAGCACGATCAGGAATATAGTACCTGGACGCGTTAAAAAAGTAAATGTAAAAGAGGGAGCCAGGGTTGCCAAAGGCGATATACTCTTCACGGTAGAAACAGAAATTCTTCTTGTTGAGAGAAATGAACTGGCAATTTTATTAGATAAACTTGAACGGAAGAGAGATAATCTATTGAAACTCAAAAGGAGCATCCGTGAAAACGTAAATTTATTTGATAGAAACTGTAACGAACAGGCCTACTTCTACAACCGATTTCATAAATTTCAAAGCGACAGCCGAGCCGCAATTGAGCAGTCTGAAAATGCTTTAATTGATCTTCGAAAAATGATAGCTGAAACCGAATTGTCCAAGACCATATCTGAAAATAGGCTTAAAAATGCGGAAGAAACAAAGCTCAATCAAATAACCTTGCTCAAGTCAGCTGAAAAAGATAAAAATCTCTTTGAAAAAGATAATATAGAATATTATGGCAGATTCGCAAATTATAAATTTAATCTGGACAAATTAACTATGGCTTTTAATCAGAAAGTTAGCCACTATGGGAGAATAAAAATGCTACACGAAGCAGGGGGCATGCCCAGAAAAAAGCTGGAAGATGCAGAATCGCAAAAGGAAGCGGCAAATTTAGAAATTGCCGTATTCATGAATGAATTTAAAACAAACTTGCGCGAAAGTATAAAACAGAATACCCAAATTGTACTGGAGTACAGCAGTACTTTAAAAAACTTGGAGGAAAGGCTTGTACTGTTACGCAAAAAAAGGCACGGCGCTGAACTTGCTTTAGAAAGCATTCGCCTTGACATACTGATACAGATTGAGGATGCTTTAAACTCCAATCGGCTAGACATTGATAAAGCGTTAAATGATTTGAAGGCTATGGAAATAAACCTTAAAAAGGCGAATATAAAAGCTCCGATAGAAGGCATATTGCACATTGTTGCAGGTATCAACAGCGGTGACTTCTTAGATAGCGGAAAAGAAATTGCGATGATTATACCCGAAGCGGGAGGCGAATTCGAAGCACAACTTATGGTGGCAAACAAAGATATAGCCAATATTAAAGAAGGGCAGAAAATAAAGTATCGTTTGCTTGCGTATCCTTTTCATAAATATGGAGAGTTTGAAGGCTATGTCAGGAGTATAGGGGCTGACGCAAGAATAAATCCGAAACTAGAAGGCAGTTATTTCCTAATTGAAGCTTCAATCGAAACACAAGGCAGGCCTCGGATCAGGACTGGAATGGCCTGCGAAGCAAGGCTTGTAACAAGATCAAGGAGGGTAATTCTATGGTTTCTTGAAAGGATAAATCTCCTTCTGAAAATAGAATCAAAGGCGCCACTCCAGTGATTAAGCTCCGGCGACAAGGGCCGGTGACAGACAAGGTGTCAAGG
>JAGXSS010000047.1 GCA_018334055.1 Peptococcaceae bacterium | reverse complement strand
CCCCCGCCGCCTCAAAGGACAGCATGCCGGAGCGGAAGCCTAGCCACGTCGTTTGCTGTTTGAGTATATCGAGGCCGATGATGCCTCTGACACCGGAATGCCGCAGGGGATGCTCGAGAGTTCTAGGTAAGACAGCGGCATGGATGGTGAAGGTGCGACCGCACAGAGACAACTTAGTAAGGTAAGCAGGTGACTCGAATGCGCCTAGGCCAGGACAGAAATCGTTTACTGTGCCAACCTTTGAACCCTTAATGAATGCCCTTTCGATGAATGTGTGGTGTGAGCCCGTGTCCACAAACATAGGAACAACCTCGCCGTTAACAGCGGCATCGACAACAGGAATACCCATTGCATAGCGCAGGGGGATGTTCTGTGCCAAACTTAACTGCGGAATGTTGGCATGGTGCACGTGGTACTCACTGGTCTCAGATATGTAAGTTACCCGCAGGTCATAGCGGCGCAGGATGTCCATGCCGATTACGGCGGCAACTTCCATGCCGAGAAAAAGGCGAATCTCGTCAATTAGCCGATGTTGGGCCACCGGGTGACTGTCTCTACCCATTATAACCACATCGAGATCCCCGAACGATATGGGCGACCCGGTGTCTATGAGCGCTAACCCCTGAGCGGTCCTCATGTACGGCAGGGGACTATCAGAAGGTTTGCCCGTCGAATGCATGGCAAACATCATAGGATTGCCTTTGCGGAGCTCCTTAATCCCGCTAGAGATATTCTTCATGGTTGGAGACAGATTCTTCTTGACGATGGACATGCGCTGTTCACTATGAATTCCCATGCGTTCGGCATCGGCGAAATTTGCGAGGTCTGCGCCGATGTATCTTATCTCCCATCCGCTTTCTTTAATCCCGTTGAGCAGTAGCTTAACACCCTCGTAGGTGTAGCGCTTACTAGCATTCTCCATGCCGTCAGTAATGATGACGAGCAGTCCGCCTTCAGAGCTATTGCGCTCTCTGATGGCAGTAACGGCATCACCGACGGCGTCCAGCAGTGCCGTGCTGCCGAAGGGGACATAGTCCGTGAGTTTGAGCTTGGCAGCATCGTTGATGTCCACGCAGTTATGTATGCTCACAGCTGTGGTGTCAAAGAGCACGGTTGTTATTAGCATCTGGCCCGGCTCTGTCTTCTGTTCCTCTAGAAGCTCGTTATACCCTGTCACCACTTCGTTTGCGCTCCTCGCCATAGATCCCGACTTGTCAATAACAAGGACGATTTGCTTGACCACGTTTTTTCCCTCCTCAAATATACTTCAACTGTAGCCCTGTGCTACAATGTTAGTGTGACAGACAGAGGAATTAAGGGTAATTAATCGGCGATTTATATTTATTGGAGGTGGCTGTGTGGCGATAGAATTATTGTTGGAAAAATTTAATGCATGCATGGGCGAAGCAAAGGGGCGTGGTGACCTGGGGTCTTCTGCAGTGATTGAGGCGGCAGGCGCAGACGCATTAAAAGTGCTGCGTGCGGTGCAGACTCTTACGGACGGCAAAACGTTCTCTGAAACCCTGCTACTTTACTTGGATCAGAAAGGCCGTCATCCCGTCGAGTTCTACACTGCAGCCAACATTAGCGCACAGACGTGGAGCCAAATGCAGGACCGAAACCACCATGTCAGTAAGACTACCGTGTTTCGAGCTGTACTGACTCTACGGCTAGATTACCTGGATGCCGCTATCCTGATGGAGAAAGCCGGGTACACCTTCCGCACTAATGACAGGATGGACATGGTTATGATTTGCTTGCTGAGGGTGGGCATCTATGACCAGAAGGTTGTTGACGACTTGCTATATGGGAGTAGCTTACCTACTTTGTTCTCAATTAGATAACACGGTGCTACGTCTGCGCTTGACCTGAGGAGTGGCAGAAGCACGCAGCTTTTCAGTCACTCATGCGGCATGTCCTTGTATTAGGCTCATGACCCGACAACAGGATAAACTACAGGAGGGATTTGACGATGCTGATTGCGATGGACCGTGACCCAGGCCAAGTGACGCTGTGCAACATATATAAACATGAGCAGTGGAGCACTGTGGTCGCCCTCTACAACAGTAACTGCGCTCATGTCCCGGTTGAAAAAGGGGTCTATTTCGTCGTTGTGCCGAAAGACTTTGAGGTGCAATTCTCTGCCAAAACTGCTGCGATTGAGGAACACGGGGGGCACTTGCTTCTTTACCCTGCCGAGGAATTAGCGAGACGGTTTCAAGCGTCGGATAAAAAAATCCTATACATAGGTAAGGCTTCAGGCGAGAATAACAGGCTTCGCCAAAGACTAAGTCAGCTTGTCCGCTACGCTTACGGAGAGGGGCATAACCATCTGGGAGGGAGGGCGCTCTGGCAGATATGTAATGCACACCAGCTCCTCATAGGATATCTATCTTGTGAGCAGTCTCAGCAAGTTGAGGCTAATCTGCTGCATGAATACGTCAACAGGTTCGGTATTTTACCGGTTGCGAACTGGCAACTCCCCAATATCAACCGGCTTAACACCGCTAGCTACGGTATTGGTCCTGCCTCTCGCTCAGTGTCCGCTAAGACTGAGGATAGCGCATGCAACAAAAGCCGTAAGGGTGGAAGACCTAAAGGCGGGTCAGCTGCCCGGTAAGCGGTTGCAGCGTGAGTACACATCAAATTGACTATTTAGAGTCCGCTTCCTTTGGTGCACTGACGAAGGGGACGGTTTTCGTGGTCATGCAGGCAATAACGGGGTGCGCTAAAAGCCTGGGTGGTGGCAAGTCAGAGGAGGCAGATCAGCGTGAGCATGGAAATAATTTCTAACCCAAATTGCAGGAAAGTCCGGGGCAGTCACGTTTTGTCGGTTAGCTGCGCTCATTGCAAGACTTTTATTGCGCATTATCAGAAAGTTGGCGAAAGCAATTTTGTAAAGATGTATAATGAGCGCATTATCGACGGCGTGTTAGACTTTTCTCAGTACCACGGAGCAATATTTTGTCCAAACTGCAAAGAACGAATTGCTACGCGGTACATGACCAAGATAGACAAAAAAGAAGCGTATCGGCTTGTCCCTTCCGCTTTTTATAAGAAAAAGATTTCTGTATAAATGTAACTGGGACGTTTTTCAGGATAGCTGTGTAGGTGCAGGTAGGGCACAATCTGCATTGTGGCTTCAAGGCAACAGATTACTCCTAAGGATAAACTGCGCACAGCTATTAAATGTGTCATCATGAAAGAACAGGGTATTAGTGATTCGCACTGAATACCCCTTGTTTCTCGGGGTTAGGTGCAAGTGGTAATAC
>JAGXSS010000046.1 GCA_018334055.1 Peptococcaceae bacterium | reverse complement strand
AAAGTAGGTGGGTCTGGTTTGCCTCTCTCTCGGCAATCAACCAGCACCTCGACGCTCAGTCTACTGCTCTAGGTAAGACTCTCTTCAAGAAACTAGGCCTAAACAAAGCAGCCTAACAATTTTAAGCATACTCCCAAAACCAACGCCTCATCAGTCAGGCGTGTTTCATGTTGCCTTTATGTCATCTACTTAACTTTGATCTACTTGCTACTGCCATATGAAGTTGTCAAAGACCAATTTGCGGCGAGCAGACTGCTCGGGGAACCATAACCCTATTTTTTGGAACTTAGTTTCCGAGAGTCTACAGTTTGGCTCACCGCCATAGTACCGTGAGCCCCTTACAAAAATATCCCCAAAGGAATCTGCTTTTAACATTGATAGGTATTCAGAAAATCGGTTAAGGCCATAAATGTCACGGTTTATGGTCGGCAGGGCAAAGTTTCTACTTTTTCTGGCATCCAAAAATGCGCTAAAAGCATTCATAAATGGTTCAATAAACCGGCATTCCCAATAAGTATGGCTAACAAATGGACTCCGGTTCTCTTTGCAGTGTTTTTTGCAAGTAGAAATTCCCCAGTTTTGCAGAATGTTTTTCCCTGGTGGGGGTGGGGGATTTTCGGGTCATTGCCTGTGATGGGGATCTAGCGACTGTAGGGTTGTACGGCTCTTCTGACCTGCTCGAATATGTCCTGTTCCGAGTACTGTAGGGGGAGGCCATGCTCATCATAGGGTTGTGTTCCCAGGGTTTCTATCAGCTCTTTTTTGAGCTTTTCAGGGATAGTTATGAAGTGTCCCTCCTAATACTCGTCTAGTAGCTTGCGGGTTAACAGCATCTCTTTCATCCTCCTATACAAGCAGATTTGCTTCTCTCATACGGTTGCTGGCTCCTGGGAATACCAGCAGGTGGCAGTGGTGTAACACACGATCAAGTATAGCGGTGGTCATTTGTTCATCATAGAAAACGTTTACCCAGCGTGAGAACTCCATGTTTGTAGTAATGACCAAGCTGCGCTGCTCGTAGCACTCAGATACGACCTCAAACAAGAGTTGGGCACCGGTACGATCTAGGGGGACGTACCCCCATTCATCACAGATAATGAGTTCGGCTTTAAGGAGTTTTTTGATGAATGTAGATAGATTCCCAATCTTCTTGGCCTCCGAGAGTCTGTTTACCAATGCGGCAGTGCGAAAGAACTTTGTTTCGATGCCTTTCTTGCAGGCCTCCACGCCAATGGCCGTGGCCAGATAAGTCTTGCCTGTACCGACGAGTCCATACATCACGAGATTAGTTTTGGTATTGAGGAACCGGCAGTCTTTTAAGTAGTCGACGCTGACCGATGCAGGTAAGTTGACCTCGTCAAAGCGGTAGTTGTCAAAAGTCTTTATGGTGTAGAACCCGGCGCTCTTTAAGAGCTTGTCCTTGCGAATGCCGTCACGATGCACAATCTCGGACTGTAGGAGCTTAAGCAGGTATTCCTGATGTGTATCAGCTTGGATGAGTTCCGAGTTCTCAACGATGTTCCGACTGAGCTTTAGCCGTTTGCAACAGGCAGCTATCTCAGGGGTTAACATAGGTCTTCACCTCCCCCAGTGAGACTTATGTCGTAGGCGGCTAGGCTGGTGGTCAGCGGTGCAAGCTTAGGAATACGATCACCAAGAGAGAGTGGTGGGAGCTCTATCTCAGGACTATGTACTCTACGGTGAAGATTTGCTAGGCTTTCTGTGTCAAAGGCATCGTAGGCCAGAGCTACATCGACCGTTTTTATGGCGCTCTCGAGACTACTCGCCTTGGTAAGGCCGGCGATGGCCTTCAGCACTTTACCCCGCTCGCTCTTACCACAGCGTCCAAGGAACTCCTGTAGACTACCAGGCAGTATTTCATATATGCTGGAATACTTTAGGGCCCCAGGGTTTCTAGATAGCAGGTCAAGGTAGGGCTCCCAGAGCATGCTGCTTTGTTTTGTGTCCCCATAAAGGCGCTTGTGGCGAATAATCTCCCTATGGCTGTCATCAAGAGGTGTTACCTCATGAGCTGTAATTCGCACAAGGACACGGCTGTTTGCGTATTTAGGACTCGCTGAGTATTCGTGCAGACCTCGGTTCAGGTAGAAGCGTCCGTAGCCATTAGTACGCACGGTGCTGTAGGTGGCAACATCCAATTCCACCGTCGGCAGTGGCAGGAGGGCTTTTAAATCCGCTTCGTTAAGCTCTCTTATGGCACCATCCTTACGGTAGTGCTCTCTTAATCCATCCTTGTCACACTTGTATAGCAGATTCTGGTTAAAAGTGTTGAGAGCCTGAATCCTTGGTACTGGGACCAGAAGGTTACGACGGTGGTAGCCTACTTTCACCTCGACATTACCCTTCTCATGTCCAGACGCTACGTTACAAAAGGCCACCTCAAATCTGTAGTGCTCCATAAAGCGGGGGAAACTGTCCGTAAGGTTTCTTCCCCCGTCCTTGAGTACTTTGCTGACGATAGTGCTGGGGTTGTCAAACCAGAGCCTAGTGGGCACGCCACCGATGTGGTTGAAGATCGCGATTAGGCCCTCAAACAGGCATTGCTGGTTCTCTCCTTTGAAAAGCTGTACATATCCCTGGTTGCTGTGGGGGAAGGACAGGTTCAGATGATGACCGGTGAACAGTTCCCCGTCCAGATAGAAATCCGACTCACCAAAGTCGACCTGGGCTTCACCGGGTATGTGCTCCAAAGGTAGGCTGGCCGATTTGCTCTTGCTGTAGATCTCTGTTTTTCTCGAGGCTACATATCCCGCCACAGTGCGATATGAGCATGTAAACTCCTCTCCATGGATCTCGACCAGTCTGTCGTAGACACGCAGTGCGGTATGACGCTGCTTGCGTTTTGCTCTTCGGTCTTCTAATAGCCATTTGTCGATCACTTTCTTGAATGGCTCGAGCTTGGGGAACTGGTTTGGCTGCGTTACTGTAGGGATCTTCTCGTTCCAGTTGTCGCGCTCCAGATGCTTCCGGACGGTCTCTCGGTCGTGCCCGGTTATGCGGGCAACTTCTGAGATGCTCCTACCTTCCTCAAAGTACAGTTTCCTGATATCCTTTACTTGGGTCATTGTAAACAACTCCATTCCTCCCTGCAATCGGATTGGTCTCTAATTACAGGGTAGCGTTTTGGTAGTAGTTATTGCAATGACCCGTTTGCAAAACTGGGGGATTTCATGTTGCAATAGTGGGGAATTCTATTTGCAAATCTGCCTATTTATATTATGCAGAAAACACTTTGCAGTTAAGCAGAACTTCGATAGCCCTTTTCCTTCTTCGGTGGATTGGCCGCAGAGAAGAAACTTTTACATTGGGAGGTATCCCATAGCGTTCGGAAAGAAATCTGCTCGCATATTCTCGGGTTAGCTCTCTTGGGTTTTGTGCGTGATAGCTTAGAAATGCGTTCCATGTGTGAGTTAGACTCTCCACGTAATCGACCGTCTGCCCGACTTTCCTCAAGCTGTCACGGGCCATTTGAATCAGGTCTTTCAACTCCAGGTTCATGCGATCGCTCCTATTCTTAAGTATTGCGCTCATACGCAATACCAGAATAGAAGGAAAATGCAAAGTGATCAAGCTGACAATGCATCTAAGCTGATGGATTCCCGCAGCAACTTTTCATTTTGCTCGACTTGCCATTTCACGTCAAATGCTGAGCTTCACATTTGACGTGGTAGTTGAACTGCACAGTGGCAAGTTTCCAGGTGGCCAACTCGTAATCTGTCCTTGGCAAGGGTAGTAACAATGCCTGTTCTTCTTCAAGAAAGGCGCTTACGCGACTGCCAGCCTTCTTCTGGAATGGCCTAGTGTTAACCTCAAGTAGCTTCTCTGCGATGGCCTCATTGAGCTCCGCTAGGGAGAAAAACTTCTGATGACGCAAAGCCGCTAGAATCCAAGTCGAAATTATACCTACGGCACCTTCGGCATTAGGCTTGTCCTTGGGCTTCCGAACTCTAGCTGGCATTACGACGGTACCGTAGTGCTCGGCCATCTCCTGGTAGGTGCGGTTAATGACCGG
>JAGXSS010000045.1 GCA_018334055.1 Peptococcaceae bacterium | reverse complement strand
CTTCCCCAACCGGCTGGGCAAGAACGCCAATGTCTTTCTGGCCTCGGCCGAGTTGGCCGCCATCGCCTCCAAGCTGGGCCGCATCCCCACCGTGGCCGAATACCACGCGGCCATGGGCGTGGTCAACCAAGACGGCGCCGCGATCTACAAATACCTGAACTTCGACCAGATCGCGGAGTACGCTGAGGCGGCGAGGGAAGTGGCGGTCTGAGCTAGCTGTCGACAAGACCAGAGCGCAAGGAAGCCCAGAAAGCTTAGCTTCTGGGCTTCACGCCGCCTCTGCGGCCCAAGCCAAAACCGACACGGTAAAGGTCGGGCATGTCTATGCGCCCGTCTCTTTTGGTTTCGAGCAGGCCTAGGCGCTGCAAATCATCGCGCACACCGTCCCAGCCTCTATCCATGTGCTGCGCCGGCAGGCGTTCTGTGCTGATGCCTTGGGCGCCGTTGGGGAACTTTTCTTGCCATTTGCTTAGCACCTGATCCCATTCGATCGGTACATTCATGCCGCGCAACGCGTCGAGAATATCACGCACCCAAGGGTAATCTTCTTCGATCTCTTGCACGCGTATGTCTGATGCCTTCTGGATGCCGCGCTTGATGCTTTCGAAGTGCAAGGCGTAACCATGCAGTGGGTGCCGTTGACTGGTGTCGTCGGCAGCTTGGTGTATGGCGGCCAGGAAAGATCGCGGTGAAGTCTGGCCCCGGCCATCGGCCAAATGCCCAACTGACCACGAATAGGGCACGCCCCGGCGTTTGTCGCGTCCCATCCAATGGCCAGCGAGCGCGGCAAAGGCGTTTTTTTGCGCCTCAGACTCCGATTTCATTTCCTGCGCTACGTGCCAGACCCCGCCCTGCTCGAAGTGCGGGCAAATGGTGCGCAAACAGGCGCCAAAGGCATCGGGTGCATTGATGAGCCGTTGCCAGAGCATACCGTGCAGATCGTGCTTGGCCCAGTTCAATTCAGCCTTGGTGGCGGTAAGCTTAGAGGCATCCGGAAAATTGAATACCGTGCGCTGCGCCTGATCTTCACGCAGAAACACCTTGGCGTAAAGACCGGGGAAGCTTTTGAGCCAAAGAACCGCGCGCAAGAGCCCGCGCACAATGTCGTCCATGCGGCGCCAGTCGTTGCTGGTGCGGTCTAGAGCGTCGAAAAGAATCAAGCCGCGCCAATCGCGTGGCTGTTCCATAAGCTGCGCCGCGGCCTCGGGATCGGACTTCAGCCATTGCAAAGTGTCGTTCCAACTGGTGCTGGGGATGGCGGCGCCAGCGCGTCGAGCGATCCAGCGCAAAAGCACGGCGCGCCACAAATCGTAAGTGTCGCCATTTTGATCGAGCAAGGCAGCAAAAACTTCGGCTGTGGGGTAGTGATTGATGTTTGGCGCAGCACTGAAACCGGTGGCTACTTCAATGTCTTTTAATTCAGTTAGAGCGTTGGCTGATTGCTGACGGAATAATCCGGATTGCAGGGCTGCGCTCCAGTACGACTTTCCTACCCCACGGCCACCGACAACGATGTGGGCATCCAGCTTTAAGGCTTTAAGGTGCGATGTCGGCAGGTATATAGTTCCCGCTTGTGGGGTTTCGCCAAAGTTACTGGTCTCAAGGGGCGCAGCCAACACGGCTGCGCGCAGTTGATGCGCGGTGTCAATCATAACGCTTCCTTCGGGCCAACGATGGCGCTGGCGCCATCGATCAGTGAGCCAAAAATAGACTGAACTTCAAGAGTGTCGATGCCAGCAAGACGCCCGTGTAGGGAGCGCAGACTGGCAAAGCCGCGGTTCCAGTGCACTGTCAATGGGTAGTGGGGCGCGCCTTCGTCGGCTTCGTCAAAACTCCAACCTTCGGGGGTCTCGGTGCTTATTGCAGGAGCGGGCGCGATCTCATCGTACAGCGTGTCTAAAAAAATGCTGTAAGCGTTTTCACGCAACCCCTCAAGGTAGCTTACACGTTCCAACTCGGGCACCATAGCGGCGACAATTTTCAGGCGTTCACGTATCTGTTCAGCCACTTGCGCGTGCTGCCATTGCTCAAACAGCAAGCGATAGCCGTTCCATGTTTGTGATCCATCAAGTGCGAACAGTAAAATTAAATTGGCACCAATGTCGGTAATGCAGGCTGATGCCACCTCATCGATGCCAGAGCGGGAGTCAATCAAGATGACATCGGGTTCGACGCTGGACTCCAGTTGCTTGAGCAGCCGTTCGAGCCGGGCCGACCAGATTTCTCTAGTTCCATCAGCCTGCACTTTGGGCATCCAAACTCGGCCAAGTTTGGCGATGTACTCGCCATGTATTGCTCCGTGCGCAGGTACCACATAGATTTCGCCGTCAAGCGCAAGATCGCTGGTAGCGACCATGCTCTTGAAAACGGCAGCGCCGTTGTCCACCAAGTCTTCGACCAGCCAGTCGGTGATGCCGTACTGCGGTTGGCGGTCTGTTTTCAAGAGTGCGCTCAACAACCCTGGGGATTCCAGATCGAGATCAAGCACCAGCACCCGCTTGCCGGCCTGTGCCATGTGCCAAGCTGTGGCAGCCAAGGCAGTCGATCGGCCTACGCCGCCCTTGATCGAGTAAAAAACAATGCGCGGCACACCAGCGGACTCGGGTGCTATGCAGGTCCAGTTGCTTTCGCTGGCCAGACGATCTGCCAGCCAGACCTTAGGAAAAGGTTTATAATCAATCTTGTAGCTGACGGCGCCGCGTAAGGCCTGATCCCTGGAGGATTCAAAAAGTATGGCTGCTTTGGGAGGGTAACCACGCCGGCCCAATTTTTGCATCAAGCCTGCCGCGAGCCCGTAGCATATGGGGCTATGCTCGTTGTCTTGGAAGCGCTCGGGCAAAAGCAAGCGCACGCGCCCATTGAGGTCACGGTTGATAATCAACCAGTCGTCTGGTTGGCACAGAAGATTGGTGATGGATTTTTGGTAATGCTTTAGCCAGTCCTCCACTAGCGGCCTAATGCAGTCAAAGGTTGGAGTGGGATCGGGGAACCGGTCAAAGAGTTTGTTGTTCATGGCAGCAATCCTTCGTGCTTGGCTTTGGTGATCAGCCCAGCGACCATCAGCGCCCCTTTTTGGTGATGCTCGACTCGGCTTAACTCAAAATGAGACTGGTGAGCGTAGCGCTCATTAATGTGCCAGTTGGCAAAGGGCGATTCTTCGGGTAGGGCATAAGCGGTGCCATTCTGGTGGCCACTGCGGTAGCTTTCGAAGCGCTCCCAGATACCGTTGGCGTGGACTCGATCGTTCTTTTCTTGGGGGCGATCCATTTTTGAGTCGAAAGGCATTCCGAAAGCTCGCATCAAACGCTTAAGTCCGCACTCAGCGGCCAAGCCGTAGAGGTGGTCAGCATTGGCCCAGCGCTGCGCAGCAAACAAGCGCTCGGCATCGCTCAAATGGCGCTCGTGGGCATCCAGATAATCTGCTTGCATTTGCATGCTAACTTTCCTGCCTTTTTTGGTACGAAAATGACTGGATTTGTATGATCAAGATTTGAAAACCATTTTATCACGATCAAACCACCCCCAGGTGCTTGTTTGGTGTTGTTGCTGTGATGCTGGCGTACCGCATGGGTGCTGCGGGGCTCGTAGTGGTGCAGTGCAGCAATGACTTTGCGCATCCGCAACGACGTGCTGGCCGGCCGTGTGCCAATCAAGCTGGGAAAACCTAACCGCGCGCCGCATGCAGCTTGCGGTACAGGGTCTGGCGGCTGATGCCCAGCATGCGCGCGGCTTGGGCCACGTTGCCGCCGCTGTTGTGCAGCGCTTGCTGCACGGCAGCCTGTTCGAGCTGGATCAGGCTGTGGGGCAGCGGGCCAAGGGTGGCCGGCGCGGTGGCCTTGGCGCTGGCCGCTGCCGGGCTGGCTGCGTGCTCAGAGGCAGGGGCTGGCGCAGCGGCAGGGCTGGCTTGCAGCTCGACGCGCAGCTCGTCGGGCAGGTGCGGCCAATCGAGCGTGTGCTCGTGCGGCTCCAGCATGGCGCAGGCGGTGCGCAGCAC
Source organism: Peptococcaceae bacterium (assembly GCA_018334055.1). GTDB lineage: Bacteria > Bacillota > UBA994 > UBA994 > UBA994 > BS524. The sequence goes on along the minus strand of JAGXSS010000045.1, from coordinate 490 downwards.
GTTGGCATACTGGCGCAGGTTGCCGGGCCATGGGTACTCCTTAAAGGCGTGCAGCAGCGCTGCGCTCAGCGCTAGGGTGCGCCCGGGCTCGATGCCTTGCAGCAGGGTGGCGCTCAGGGCCTCGAAATCGCTGCGCTGGCGCAGCGGCGGCAGTTCGACCATGAGGCCGTTGATGCGCCAGTACAGATCGGCGCGAAAGCGGCCGGCCTCGACCTCGAGCCGCAGCGGCCGGTGGCTGGCACTGATCAGAAAAAAATCCAGCGGCTCGGCCTTGTGCGAGCCCAGCGGCGTGACTTCGCGCTCTTGCAGCACGCGCAGCAGCCGGGTTTGGGTGGCCAGCGGCATGTCGCCGATTTCGTCCAGCAGCAGGGTGCCGCCGTGGGCTTGGCGCAGCAGCCCGCTGCGGCCCTCGCGCCGGGCACCGGTAAAGGCGCCGGGGGCATGGCCAAACAGCTCGGCCTCGATCAGCCCCTCGGGCAAGGCGGCGCAG
>JAGXSS010000044.1 GCA_018334055.1 Peptococcaceae bacterium | reverse complement strand
CCCCCCAGCCCCGAACCAGAGGATTTTCCATGGCCCTGATTTCATTGCGTCAACTGCTGGACCACGCCGCCGAACACGGCTACGGTCTGCCCGCCTTCAACGTCAACAACCTCGAGCAGGTGCAGGCCATCATGCAGGCCGCTGCCGCGGTCAACAGCCCGGTGATTCTGCAAGGCTCGGCCGGCGCGCGCTCCTACGCCGGCGAGCCCTTTTTGCGCCACCTGATCGCCGCCGCCATCGAGATGTACCCGCACATCCCGATCTGCATGCACCAAGACCACGGCGCCACGCCGGGCGTCTGCTTTCGCTCCATCCAGTCGGGCTTTAGCTCGGTGATGATGGACGGCAGCCTGCGCGAAGACGGCAAAACCCCGGCCAGCTACGAGTACAACGTCGAGGTCACGCGCAAAGTGGTCGAGCTCGCCCACGCCTGCGGCGTCTCGGTCGAGGGCGAGCTGGGCTGCTTGGGCTCGCTCGAAACCGGCAAAGCCGGCGAGGAAGACGGCCACGGCGCCGAAGGCGAGCTCGACCACTCGATGCTGCTCACCGACCCCGACGAAGCCGCCGACTTCGTGCAAAAAACCCAAGTCGATGCGCTGGCCATCGCCATCGGCACCAGCCACGGCGCCTACAAGTTCAGCAGCAAGCCCACCGGCAAGGTGCTGCGCATCGACCGCGTCAAAGCCATCCACCAGCGCATCCCCAACGTGCACTTGGTGATGCACGGCAGCTCGAGCGTGCCCGAAGACTGGCTGGCGATCATCAACCAGCACGGCGGCGACATGGGTCAGACCTATGGCGTGCCAGTAGAAGAAATCGTCGAAGGCATCAAGAACGGCGTGCGCAAGGTCAACATCGACACCGATTTGCGCATGGCCAGCACCGGCGCCATCCGCCGCCACATGGCCACCGATCGCAAAAACTTCGACCCGCGCAAATTCCTCAAAGAAGCCACCAAAGCCATGCAAGCGATCTGCGAAGACCGCTACCGCGCCTTCGGTTCGGCCGGCATGGCGTCCAAAATCGGTGCCATCTACTCGCTGGAAGCGATGCAAAAGCGCTACGACAAAGGCGAGCTCAAACCGCTGATCGGTTGATGCCTGGCTTGCGGCCCCTTGTGCGCACAGCTTGACAAGTGCCGGCCTTTGCGTACATTCCGTCTTAACAAACTCCCCCTACGCCTCTCCACGATGCGCACCATGGGGGGGTTACTTTTTTCTAGGGCGGAAAAATTAAGTTCAACAAGCCCCCGTTCACCTACGAGCAGCAGCTCGACCAGTTGATCCAGCGCGGCTTGGTCTGCGCAGGTCGCGCCGAAGCGCTTCACTACTTTGGGCACCTCAACTACTCGCCCCTGATTTATTCATTTCCCTGCCCCAGCCATCGCCAGCCGATCCGCCAGCACCGCGGGACGCTTACGTTGGGTGGGCATGAGGGGGTGGCTCGATTGAGGTACGGATTCAGGAATCAGGCAAACATCTGAATCTGTTCATGCTTAAGCGCATCGATCCGAGAAAACAGCCTAATCTTCTCGTCGGCCTTCTGCTTGGCATCTTCCGACATGAAAGAGAGAAGTTCTTCGAGCTGTTCGACTGTGGCGACGTTCTTGAAGACCTTAGCCTTATTCACAAATACGACAGATTTCTTCTTGCGCGTCAAAAGTTCGATGACGTTGCTGAGAGTACCCGTGCTCTTGGTGTCCCAGATCATCAAACCGATGTCAGCAACCTCGGCCATGCGGATGTCTTTGGCGGTGAAGAACGCACGCGATCCCTGCGAGTGACTTGTCTCGACGCATTGAACAGGCCAATGCCCCACATTGTTTCTGGGCCGCTCACCGCTACAGAAAACGATTGCCCTCGTCGTGCCGTGGTTGACTAGGTACTGCTGGATCGAGGTGTCGGCTCCATCAGCATCCCCCACCACCACCTCAAAGTCATGGGCGACGATGTTGTCGATTCGCTCCTTGACCTTCGGATCAAGGTGCTTGATGTTCATCGAACCAGCAATGAAAACTCGGGTAGTCATCTGCATCTCCAAGTCAGTGCGGCTACGTATACCTTCCGTACCTTCGGGTACGCACGCAGCACTTTGCAGGCGGCCTCCATTGACGCCCCGGTGTGGAACAAGTCATCGACGACGAGCACGTTCCAGGGACCGTTGCCTTGGATGCCATCGTTTACGCTGAAGCTGTCGCCGATCGCTTCGATCTTCTCATCCTTGGTTTGCAGGTCCTTGAGGGACTTACCATTCGCAGCTTTCACCAGCAGGCCGTCGAAGACAGGCACCTTCACCAATGCACCCAACTCATTGGCAATTTCGGTGACAGGCTGCCGATGGCGCGGATTCGATGCCGGCATCGGGACGATGAACCCCACGTTGGCCAGCTTCGGCCAGATGTGCTCGGCAATGGCCTGCGCGAGCGGCTTTACCTGCGCCCAATCGCCGCGGTACTTGAGTTGATACGTGGCCTCGCCTACCTCGGTGCGGGTCGTATCAAAGCGTTTATGGCAATGCTCGTCATCCCCAAGATAAACGCTTTGCAGTGTGTGCTTGTCCAGCACCCACCCGTCATTCCAAGGCCCACGAATTTGTCGAAGGGAAGCTTTCAAAGCGGTCACCCTTTCCCCAACACTTGTCGCGCTTCTTGCAATCGTCCAGCCAACACCCGCCGCGCCTGATCCTGCTCGGCCGGAGCTGCTACCTTCACCGCTTGACGGGCACGGTGTATGTTCAAGTGGCGAGTGTTTGGCAATCGAACTTCGTCTCGAACCACCACTGCCCCGGTGATGGATTTAGCCGCACCGCTGGCGTAGGTTTTGGACTTCCGCCCCTGCGTGCGTAGACCATGACGCCCGATGGTTTGGCGCACTGTGCCGAGCAGGGACTTGGTGGCCGCCGCACCCGAGATAGTCACGTCGTCCACATAGGCGGTCATCTTGCAACCAACGCCTTGCGCCGCATCGGCAATTTCGTCAAACATATGGCGCTTTGAAAAGAACGCCACTCGACCGCTGAGGGCACTACCGGTGGGGAGATGCGCTTGCTTGTAGCAGCACACATCAGCAAGCCGGTGCGCCACATCGACCGCACACTCAAAGTCATCAACAAACATACGGAACACCGCTTGCCGGGTCACGCTGGGGTAGAAGCGGCTGATATCAGTCTTGACCAATGGGGTTTCACCCCTGTGAGCACGGGCATTATCAGCGTAGGAGCGCCCCTTCTGCGAATAGACATAGTCGGGAAGCTCTATCCGACCCAGCAGTTCCCCGATGCGCCGATGAACTTGGGCAAGCCAGCCATGGGGCGCTTGAATCTCGCGGCCCTTTTCATTTATCCAAACGCGGTAGTACTTGATGTCCAACAGCTTGGGGAAAGCATCCCACTGCACGCCGAGAACGGTCTCGAACTTGCCCTTGCCGCGCAGCCGATAGAGAGGCGACCGTTCGAGGGGATAGCGTTTATGCAGGCTTTTGGATTGCATCGCGCTCTTCAAGCCATTCCAGCAAGCGAAGAATCTTGTCTGCCGCCCCCACGCGCAGCTTGCCACTGCGCCGCCCCTCTCCGGTCAGAGATTCAGAGAACAGCAGGATTGAAGATGTGGGCATCTTGAAGATGTCCGAATACTTGTCAAGCAGGTCTAGTGGCGGGGTCTTGTCACCGCTTTCAAGTTCACTTAAGTACGAGTTCGAGATGCCAAGACGCTTCGCCAACTCGACCTGCGTCAGTTGGTGGTAAGTCCTCAGTAATCTCAGTGCTCGGTTTAACATTTCCCGTCCAGTATCCAATTTGAAAGAGAAGGGGTGCCGAAGAGCCTTAGAACTTGTCCATAACCTTCGCAATCTCCGACACCAAACGAACCAGCGCAAAGGCCAGTCGAATAGTGCCGGGACGCTTCAGCCATGACCATAGACTCTTCAGCGCTCGCCGTTTGGGAGGCTTCTGAACGTCACTTTTCATGACTGTTCTCCTTGGCTACACCAACCGACACCCACGCGGGATTGCGTGGGGCCGTGGCTGTCGTCCGTAACCAAGCAGAGCAAACGGCGGCTTGTACCCCTTCACTTCTCTAACGCCTGCCCGGGGTCGTCCCGGGCAGGCTCGCACCGGCGGCACAGGACTACGAGCATCCGGCGGGCGGCGTACTCCCAGCAGCAGTGGGCCAGGCGAGTGGTCGAGGTCTTGCGACCTCACAGAGCACCGAAGCACTCCTCTGAATCGACAGTTGTCTCTGTCAGCCTCGAGTTGGACTGTATCAAAGGATTTCGCTTAAGTCAATAGACATTTCGCTATCAGCGAATTTTATCAAGCAGTACGGGCTGCTCGCGATGAGTCTACGGGGCACTCCTGTGTGCCCAGAAAACCACCGTTTTGCGAACGCCAGCGAATGGCTTACCTCAGAAGTCGGTAACCGTCCCGCCAACCCACCTTGTCCGTTTCCAGCAGCCATGCCAAGATAGCCCCCAAGCGCCCCTGCTCATGCGCGTGGCCCCGCTGCCCTCTTGAAACCCACCTCAGCCCATCGCCAAAGGCCGCCACCTGTGCGTAACCGTCCCGCCAACCCACCTTGCCCGATTTACGCAGCCATGCCAAGATAGCCCACACGTGCCCGCGCTCACGCGCACAGCCCCGCCGCCATCTTGAAACCCACCTCAGCCCGTTGCCGCAGGCCGCCACTTGTGCGGCAGCAATTCCTCGATCGCACTGGCCTTGTGCGTGGGCAGGCGCTCGAGCACGTCCTTGAGGTAGGCGTAGGGATCGAGCCCATTGAGGCGGGCAGACTGGATCAGCGACTGAATCGCCGCTGCGCGCTTGCCGGCGCGCTCCGAGCCGGCAAAGAGCCAATTGTTGCGCCCCAGCGTGATCGGCCGAATCAGGTTCTCGAGGTGGTTGTTGTCAATCGGCACCGCGCCGTCGTGCAAGAAGCGACTCAAGCCCTGCCAGCGCCTCAGGCTGTAATCCAGCGCCCGGGCGCCGGCCGAGTTGGCGGTGAGCTTGCTGCGCTGCAAAATCATCCACTGGTGCCAAGCCTCCATGATCGCCTGGCTGCTGCCTTGACGCACCCGCAGCCGCTCCTCGGGGCTGGCCTCCTTGAGCAGCCGCTCCACCTCATAGAGCTTGCCGATAAACTCCAGCGCCGTCGCCGCCAGCGGGCTGTTGCTGGACGCCTGCAAATCAACCTAAACACCGAAGCCCCCCAAGCCTGCATCGCAGGGGGTGGCACAATTTGGCAGGGACCAAGCCCTGCCCACCGACCCCCGCCCACAAAGCGGGGGTTTTTTACGCCCCGGCTGGCGCCTCAGCCACCTTGCGCGGCAGGATCTGGATGTCTTGCACGATCGCCTTGATGCGGTAGCCGCGCTCCATCAGGGCGTCGATGTCTTCGAGCACCCCGACCAAGCGCCGCTCCGACAGAATGATGTGGATCATCACGTTGCTGTCGCTGGGCAGGGCGCCGGTGTTGAGCCCCGAGGTGCCGGCGCCGGTGACGGTGGAGATGGTGTAGCCACCGATGCCGCGCGGCGCCAAGGTTTCGATCACCATGCGCTGCAAGGGCTTGGCGGTGATCAGGATGAGCAGCTTTTTTGGTTCGAGTTGGCGTTTCATGGTCAGGGTCTCCGGGTGTGGGCGAGGGGCGCGGCGCGAGCAGGGGAGCGC
>JAGXSS010000043.1 GCA_018334055.1 Peptococcaceae bacterium | reverse complement strand
CCCCACCCGTCAACCTAACCAAGAGGCGAGCCGGGCCCGCTACAAATACTGTGCCGACAAGAACTAAAAGTACCACTGAAAATACCCGCATCACTTGTTTGGCGTTATTGCCGAGGTACATTCCGACCAGTTCTGACACTGATGCCCCATTATGGCGCAAGGAAATCATGCCGGAGAAAAAGTCATGGGTCGCACCGGCAAATATGCTCCCAAAAACAATCCACAAGAGAGCGACTGGTCCCCACACGGCACCGGCAAGGGCACCAAAGATGGGGCCAAGTCCGGCAATGTTCAAAAATTGAATGAGAAAAACCCGCCACCAAGGAAGTGGCACAAAGTCAACGCCATCTGGATTCGCACACGCCGGTGTCGCCCGATTTTCTTCGATTCCGAATACTTTTTCGACAAATTTTCCCCAGATAAAGTACCCGCCGATGAGCAGTGCCAGTGCTCCTAGAAAAGTAAACAAAATAGTCCCCCCATTCCATATTTGCTTTGATTGTATAGTGGATGGGTGGTGCAAGGACGCTTTTCTGTTTGAATAGTAAAAAAACAAGCCTGAACGGTCAATTTCATTGTCTAAACGACTAAATGCCTACTCGGGCACGAAAGTCTTTAACTTGCTTGCGGCTCACAGGTACCTCTAATGTAGTGCCCTCGATTTTTAAGACATAGCTGCCGCTAAACCAAGGCGACACCTCGAGTATCTTGTCGAGATTGACGAGGTAGCTGCGATGAGTGCGAAAAAAATTATTGGCTTGCAGTCGCTCTTCTAGCTCTTGCAGCGACAACTCACATTTGTGCACTGTGCCCTTAACCGACACCAACACATCGCGCCCGTCCGTGTAGGCCACCGCGATGTCATCATATGGTATGAGCATCACTTTTTCATCGGCTCGCACCGGCAATCTGTCCAGAGGAGCCCGCACCGTCGTCAAGGAATGTTTCTTCGCAACAGCTAGGCGCGCCTTGTGGGCCGCCTTGTAGACCCGTTGGGCATGGTAGGGCTTTAAGACATAGTCTAGAGCGCAGAGCTCAAAAGCCTCGACCGCGTAATGATGGTAGGCCGTGGCAAACACCACCTGCGGAGGGTCGGGAAGTTGCGCCAGCTCTTTACACAAATCCACCCCGCTCCGCTGTGGCATGGCGATATCGAGGAATACCAAGTCCGGATGCTCCGCGAGCACCATGTCTAGTCCGGTGGCAGAATCCTCCGCCTCACCGACGATGGCGAGCCAGGGGAGCTTTTGCAGGAGGAAGCGCAGTTCTTGCCGCGCCGGCAATTCATCGTCAATGATCACCGCCCTGATTTGCAGCTAAGCCACCCCCCGGGGAATGCGCACCGTGCAGACTGTGCCCTGGCCGACTTGGGAAGAGATGGATAGCCCGAAACTTGGGCCGTAGAGGCTGCGGAGGCGCGTATCTACATTTTTTAGTCCGATGCCCTGCCCGCTGGCGACAACTTGACTAATTTCAAAGCCCACGCCGGAGTCACTGATGGTGACCGTATGCCCAAAAGTATCACTGCTGGCGACTATGCGTAATTCGCCCCCTTTAGAATGAGGGAGGATGCCATGGCGCACAGCGTTCTCGACTAAGGGCTGCAAGATCAGGGGCGGCAAAGGGAAATCCTCGGCGCGGAGGTCATAGAGCACTGCCAATTTATGGCCGAAACGCGCCTTTTCTATCTCTAAATAGGCCTCTACATGCTGGAGTTCCTTGCTGAGGGGCACAATGTCGGGGTTGTTAACAAAGCTAATGCGCAGAAAATCTGCCAAATGGAGCAGGAGACGCCGCGCAGTCTCGGGCTGAGTGCGACAAAAGGACACCACGGTGTTCAAGGCATTAAAGAGAAAGTGCGGGTTAATTTGCGCTTGCAAGGCTCTGAGTTCGGCACCGGCCAATAACTTCTCTTGCAGGTCCTTTTCGGCGAGCTCAAGTTGGGCGGAGAACAGACTGGCCAAACCTTCGGCGAGGCGTCTTTCCACGGCGGTGATGGAATGTTGCTTGGTCCGGTAGAGCTTGAGCGCGCCCATGACCTTGTCGCGCGAAAAGAGGGGGACGATGATGGCCGCCTGCAGTGGACAGCCAGGGTGGTTACAGGCTATTTCTCCTGCCGTCTGCGCCACTGCCGGCAGACCACCCTCTAGCACATTAATTGTCAGGCGAGTCTGGACTTCGCATCCCGCCACATGATGGTCGGCGCCCTGGCCGACATGCGCGACTATCTTGTCATACATGGTCAATGCGACCGCATCCACGCGGGCCTCCTGAATGATAATCTGACAGGCCCGCTCTGCAGTGTCTTCATTGTAGCCCTGCCTTAGTATGGGCAGGGTCTTTTGGGCAATTTTCAGGGCCAACTCGGACTGATAGGCGGCTTCTTGTTCGCGGCTCTTGTATATGGTGGCATGAATGAGGACAAAGACGGCGACGCCCAAGGCATTGAGCAAAATCATAGGCAGCCCAATTTTTTCTACCAGCGAAATTGCCGCCGTAAATGGGCGTGCCATGAGGATGATAATTGTCATCTGCAAGGTCTCAGCCAGGACGGTGGCCCAAAAGCCCACTGCCCAACGCGAGCGCGCCTTGAGAAAAATGGGGTGCATGAGCGCCCCCACCACACCGCCCAGAACGGTCGAGAGCCCGCAGGCCAGCGCAGTAAAGCCGCCGATGTCAATGGCATAGCGATGCACCCCGGCGATTAGCCCCGCGCCTATGCCCACCGCCGGGCCGCCCAAAAGCCCCGCCGCCACCACCGCCACCGCCCGAGAATTGGCAATGGCCCCTTCCACGGGAAAGCCATGATAGGTGCCGAGAATGCCGAACAAACCAAAAACGAGGGCCAAGAATACCTTGCCCCACTTACTTTGCGAATCGCCATACATCGTCCTCTGAAATGGCGCGGTGTTTGACAAAAGGAAGGCAATGACACACATCAGGGACAGGCTGTTGATGAGCCCAAGGATGATTTTACCATGTACGTCTGACAAATCCATGCCCCCCTGCGTATGTCCTGCGCGAGCTAAGAATGAGTAGTGCACGAAAATTCTAGACTATTCTTTTTAATTGTGCTGCTCAGCAAGCTATTTGTCAAGGAACATGATTGACGAACGATGGGGACGGTTCTTTCTGTTCCCACGGCGTCGATGCCACAGCGTGGGCACCGCAGGCAGTGAAAAAATCCACAGCGGTCACCAGACAAAATGTGCCCGCGATGGTGACTGCAGTGGTTTTAGGCTACATCGTATCTGCCACTTAACAGATACGTGAGTATACCGCCCTGTAGCAGGAGCATGGCGGTTGTTTGCGCTAGGTACATCCTAGTCTCTGCCCAAGGGGTGTGCAACACTGAACTACCAGCGGCGACCTCTGCGCCCTCTGTGAGGCTAACTACGGGCGATAGAAAAAGCTCGCCTAGCGCCAAGAAACCCGGACCAGCGTGAAAGACCAGCAAATACGCGGCGACAAACAAGCCGACGACGATGACAACCTTTGGCCACCGTTCTTTGCGAACAGCTAGAACGAAGAGCAGGCTCATCAACACGAGACCAAGGGCTGTCGCATACAGGCTAAAGCTTAAGACGTTAAGCGCAACGAGAGAATTAAGGCCGTCTGGCATCAAATGAGAGGCAAACCCGGCAAAAGAAGTGTAGGCAGTAAGAAACAGCAAGACACCGACAAACACCACGGTAAAGTGCCCTACCAGCAAATAGACCGACTTGCGCGGTACTTGCTGGTACATAGTGCCCAACAAGTGCCCGCCCTTGGCCAGCACCATATCTAGGAGCGTCCACGGCACAACGACGCATGACATCAGCCACCAGAGCGCAGTTATGGTCGGTGGACTAGCTGCACCACTAGGCAAAACCAAGTGAGAAGCGATGCTAAACACTAGATAAATGAGCAACAGCCGCAGCTTATTGGCGACGGCAAGCACAGAATGCTTCATTATTGTTCCCACCGAGCATTTCTCCCTTCGCCGCATCGCGTTATAGGAACTCTAGTTGCGGGGTGTAGTGTTCGAGCAAATACCCATTAAGGTAGGTCAAGGCAATGCCGATTGTAGCCGAAAGTGCAGCCTGTAGAGGGTCAGGGAGACCAACAACACCTATAAACCCGATTAGGATTCCTCCCAGCAGAGCATAGCAGATCAGTAAGGCAGAGTCTGTCGCGAAATTAGCGGCGTGCCACTTTGAGGCGCCGCGTAGCAGCGTGCGCACAACGAGCGCGTTTATTAAAAGCGAGACTCCAAGAATGTAAAATGTTGCCCGGACTGCAGCCCGTTGAGGGTTTAGCTCTGCCAGCTGCGGTAAGTCGAGGGGCAGTGCATGAAACATTAGCGTATTGAGTGCAATGTACGCCGCCAAGAGCGGCAGGCAGGCCAAAAGCTTCGCCAACAGTGTTTGTCTATGCGACAGCGGAACGTGCAGGGGTAGCGTGCCATCGTCTGCCTTTGTTCCCTCTACCTTCAGTGTCAAGTAAGGGATATATTGGACCGCGAGAATACCACCCAAACTCCCCCACAGCAGTATGCGAAACACCCCAACAGCAAGTTGTGCCGGCACATTAAGCAGAGTGTAGCCCATCCACGCGGCAACACCAGTTACCACGAAAAGCGCGAGATAAGCCAAAAGTGCGCCGCTGCGGTACGCACGGAACTGCCACTTAATGAGCTTTTTCATGGCGGAAAACCTCTAGGTAATACTCCCCAATCGATTTGCCGGTGTTTTGCCGAATCTCGTCGGCGGCAACCTCGCGGATTATTTCGCCGCGCCGGAGAAGCTTAACTTCGTCCAGCAATTTATCGACATAGTCAATATGGTGGGTGGCGAGAACGATAGTGCTTTGTGAATCGAAAGTATCAAGGATAATGTCGATTATCTTCTCGCGCGTTACTGGGTCAACACCGTCGAAGGCCTCATCCAGCAAGAAGAGATGGGCGCGGCGTGAGAGCACGACAGCGAGCTTGAGGCGCGCCATCATCCCCTTGGAGAGAGTAGTGATCAACTTGCTTTTTTCGAGCTCCAACTCGCGCAGGAGGTGCTCGGCTTTTAGGCGATCAAAGTCGGCAAAGAAGTCGCTGAAGAACTCGACCGTATCGCCGACGTGCATCCACTCCGGAAAATAGTTCCCGTCCGGTAGGTAAGCCACCTTGGCCTTGGTCGCGAGCCCAGGCCTAACGCCGTCAATCAACACCTGCCCTCCGTAGAGCATGGTCAGGGCAGCACAAATCTTCATGAAGGTTGTCTTGCCGCTGGCGTTAGGGCCAAGCAAGCCATAGATTTTTCCGCGCTGAAAACGGCACGTCATGCCGTTAAGGGCTACTACCGCGCCGTAACGCTTGATGAGGTTCGATGCCGCCAGAATTTCACTCACAATCCTCACTCCTTTGCGGTTTTAGGAATAAAGCATAATGGACCTAGGGTTGGGCTAAAAATTGACGGAGATGTTCCTGAATCTCTGCCGCACTGAGCCCAAGGCGCGACATTTCGCTCACAAACCGCGAGGTGGTAGTCTCCGCCAACTCTTGTCTTAAGCTCTCAGCCAAATTAGTACTCGTACCGACAAAAGTGCCTATCCCCTTCTGCTTGGCTAGTACGCCTGCCTGCTCGAGCATAGCGTACACCCGCGCGATTGTATTGGGATTAACGCGCATGATGGCTGCCTGCTCTTTAATCGTTGGCAGCTGCATGCCCGGGGTTAGACTGCCGAGAGCCACTTGGGCTTTGACTTCGTTCATGATCTGCAAATAGATCGGCTCACGGTCATTGTAGCGCACGCGAAACACCTCCTTGTGACTAATGTGGGGCACCCGTTGGTGGGCCGCGAAATAGATTACTAGCTAACTAGTAATCTATCACAACAAAACGTCCCCGTCAAGAAGCAAAAGGCTCGCCGAGTAGGCCGAGGTAGTTTCACCCCCAACCCCTCACCGAACCGGACGTGAGCCTCTCGACCTTCTCTCACATGCTCTATCGGGCGAAGAACTTCGGCTCTCTTTGGGAACGCGCGGGACGGTTCCCCTTGTTCTCACCGGCGGTAGCGTGGCATCATTTCTCTGAGGTAATGGGTCATGCCCGGACAAGCGCTACTTCATGGCGCGAGCTTGGATCAGCAGACCGACAAGCTTCTGGAGTTGGCTACCTGGTGCGTAATGGATAAGTAGGATCGGGCCAGACTTTGGTGACCGTTTTCAAAGCGAGAGGATAAAGAGCGATGCTTACCTGCCAGGGGCTTTGAGCTACATTCACTGAAATCCTGTTAAGGCAACTATTGCTCAGCATGTTACAGACTACGAATGGGGTAGCTACGGTGAGTTCTTCCATGACGTCAGACACATAAATGAGGAGCAGAAGGCAGTTATTTTAGGCCTATTTGCCAATAACCTCCAAAGCCTGATGCAGTTCCACGTCCAGGAAGATGACAACGAATACCCAGAAACTCGTGAAGATATCGAAAAATACAAAAGAGAACTTGCAGCGAAGCTACTCGAGGTAGGACGAGGTAGGGAACGGAAGTAACCGTCCCCCAACACTTCCAGCGTTCCACAAGCTACATTCCGCCGTACTGTTCAAACCATTTAACTATGCGCTCGATACGGTCAATGGCCCGCTTCGGTGCGGTTATGGCATGGCGCTCGCCTTGGTAGATGACTAGCTGTGTTGGTACGCCGCGCTTCTTGAGTGAGACATAGAGCTGCTCGGCTTGACTTAACGGGCAGCGCCAATCTAGCTCGCCTGCGGTAATGAGGAGCGGTGTCTTGATGTTCATGAGCCCCGAGGCTGGAGACATCTTCCTGTACTGTGCTTCGTTTTGCCAAGGCACGCCGATGTCGTCCTGCCACCACAGATGGCAGTCATCGGTCCCAAAGGCCGCTATGTAGTCCCACATGCCGTGCTCGCTAACTGCTGCCCTAAAGCGGTCTGTATGCCCGATCGCCCAATTAGTCATAATGCCGCCCTGCGAGAAACCGGTACAGTAGAGCCGGCTTTCATCGGCATAACCCTTGTCGATCACCGCTTGTACGCCGCGCATTAAATCGTCGTGCTCGCGCGGCCCCCAGTCGCCGCGAATAGATTCGCAAAACGCTTCGCCGTAGGACGTAGAACCGCGATAATTGACCAAGAGGACGACATAGCCGTGACCGGCGAAGTACTGGGTGTCAAAGCGAAAATCGGGGCTGTCGTAGGCCATGGGCCCGCCGTGTATCTTAAGCATAAGCGGAACACGCCCGGTCTTAGGGTCAAAGTTTGGCGGCAAAGCAATGAGAGCTTCGATATGCGCGTTGTCGCTACTGGTATAAGTGATGCGCTCATAGCGTGCTGTCTCGCGCCCGGCGAGCCAGGTGTTGTGCTGCGTGAGCGCGAGCGAGTGTGCTTCTGGCGTTGCTTCACGAAGCGCGTCCAGCGTAATGGTGTAAAGCTCCCACGCGCTAGCTGGGCTGCTCTTGGTAAAGGCAATCTTCGCCCCGCCGTGCGCTATGTGACCTGCGAGAGCCAAATAGCGGTCTAGGGCAGGCAGAACGATTTTCGCTGGGTGATCAAGACCGGCTAGGGCAAGGCGCGTCTGCCCCCTGTCCCCAATGGCAACCACAAGCTCGCGCTCGTTCACCCAGACAGGAGCACCTACCACCGTGCGGTCTAGGTCCTTCGTCAGCGAGGTCCAAAGAGTGCGCTTTAGCGGTATAGGGTAGACTCGCGCGCTCTCCGCCGCGCCGCCTTGAATCGCATCAGGTACGACTCCACCAATTGCGCTCCATCCCTGGCCGACAGAGGCTGTTAGTTCTCCCACTTGCTCAGCTGTGGCTGCGTCGACTACGGCGAGGTGGCGCAGGACATAGGCGTTTTCCGGCTGCAGCGTGGTGACAAATGCTAAACGGCGACTATCAGGTGACCAGCGCGGCCAGCTCGCGTTTACGTCACCGTGAGTGAGCCGGCGAGCCGTGTCTCCGTTTGGGCTTATCAGCCAGAGGTCGTTTCTTCGGTTGTTATCGGCATCACCGGTGCGGTTAGACACAAAAGTAATCCATTGGCCGTCGGGGGACCAACGTGGCTCTGTTTCTTTGCATGGACCGTCAGTAAGGCGCAGTGCCTCCCTCGACTCTAACTCCACCACGAAAAGATGCGCCATAACGTCATCGAGGTAGCCTTCTTCATCGTGCTTGTGCTGCATGCGATCGATTACTAACGGTCCCTTTTCACCGTCCTTGTCCTTGCCGCGAATGCTCTTTAGATAGGCCTGCTGTTTTTCGTCAGGATCGCGAGAGGAGAAGACGATCTGCTTACTGCACGGTGACCAGTCAAACTCGATTATCCCTTCTTCGCGCCAAGTGAGCTGTCGCGGCTCACCACCACAACGCATATCCAGCACCCAAAGCTGCGGGCGCGGCTTATCGTCGCCGCCCTTGCCACCCTTTTTTCTTTCGTCTTGCGTTTCTGCCTCGGCTAAGGCGCTAGCGACCTCTAATTCGTGCGGGCGCGTAGAGATAAACGCCAAGTAACGGCCGCACGGTGACCACGCCGGCGCGCTATCTTTGGTTGTGCCTCGCGTTAGGCGATGCGGCGGGCTGCTGCCCTCTGTCGCCACCAGCCAAAGGTTTTGGTAGCGGTCGTTTTCCTTTTTACGAAACCCCTGCAGCACGTACGCCACAAAACACCCATCCGGAGATACCTGCTGCTGGCTCGGGGTAAGGAGCGAGTAATAGTCATCGAGCTTGATCCTTGATTTCATCTTATCCCCCCTGCAATATTGCCAATAGTGATACTAATGCAAAACTTTCCTCCGGTTTATTTTAACACAGAAAGATATCGCTGTCCCCAACTGTGCAGGCGACTAACGATACCTTTTCCGACAAAAGCTCTTGTCTGGCGTCTTAGGCGGTGACTACTCGTCAAAGAAGTGTTTACGCATGGCTAGGAGCAGGCTCGGGCAAAGCCGTATCCCCGGCATAATCTCCGGGAGCACCGCGTCGGTGCCACAGTGTGGGCACCGCAGGCAGTAAAAGCATCCACAGCTTTCACTAGACAGGATGTGCTCGCGATGGTTGCTGCAGTTGCCATGAGCTATATACAGCTGCTCTATGGAGAAAGATGTCACATACATCACCTCCTGCCTGCAAGAGTGTTACTTGCTCCGCGCTTACCGCTTTCGGCTTTCCGCTGTTAGTGGTTCGCTGCAAACCGAAACCGTTTACCGTCGTAACGCAGTGTATTACACCGCCGATTGTCCTTTGGTTATATTTTAGCTGAGGGATTGCACAATTGACTAGAAACAATTATCTGGTTACAATTATCTATAATCAGATAATTGTAGGGGAAGTGGTCAAATGAAAAAACTACCTGTTCTCCTGCTGGTAGTGGTGCTTATGACCGTGAGCGCAGGTTGTCGCCCGCGCACTGTCGGCAGAGTACACGACTCCAACATATTGACACTCCCCATGCCTAAAGGCAGGGGATTCTTGGGTGATTAAACCGAAATCCATTTCTGGTATCGGAGTATGACCCCAAGTTAAGGGCTGTGCCATCAGCCCATCCTAAGACAGTGCATGTAGCATCTTAGGCTGACAGGCTATTACCGCCTATCACAGGCGCGGAAAGTATATTTATTGCGCCCAGTCTATCTCGGTGCGTCCTATATCCGCACGAACACCGATAGTCCCTATCCTTGGC
>JAGXSS010000042.1 GCA_018334055.1 Peptococcaceae bacterium | reverse complement strand
GGTCGCCGGCTTTTGTGCCGGCGCTACAGTTTCCCTGATGTCGACGTGACAACATCCCCGACATTGGCGAGACACCGCCCCGGGTAGCGGCGTGACATGGCACGCCGACCCTCCCAGGTCGTAACCATAAGGTCCGTAACCTAAGGACACGCCGAGGTCGCCGGCTTTTGTGCCGGCGCTACAGTTTTCCTGATGTCGACGTGACAACATCCCCGACATTGGCGAGACACCACCCCGGGTAGCGGCGTGACATGGCACGCCGACCCTCCCAGGACGTAACCATAAGGTCCGTAACCCAAGGACACGCCGAGGTCGCCGGCTTTTGTGCCGGCGCTACAGTTTCCCTGATGTCGACGTGACAACATCCCCGACATTGGCGAGACACCGCCCCGGGTAGCGGCGTGACATGGCACGCCGACCCCCCAGGTCGTAACCATAAGGTCCGTAACCCAAGGACACGCCGAGGTCGCCGGCTTTTGTGCCGGCGCTACAGTTTCCCTGATGTCGACGTGACAACATCCCCGACATTGGCGAGACACCGCCCCGGGTAGCGGCGTGACATGGCACGCCGACCCTCCTAGGTCGCAACCATGATGTCCGTGACCCAAAACCGCCGAGGTCGCCGGCTTTTGTGCCGGCGCTACAGCGTCCTTAATAGCGGCTTTATGGGAATGCTCCAGCGAAGATTGATTAGCCGAAGGTGCTTAATCGCGCGGTTAAATGGGGGATAGATAGCAACGCCACTCTCCCGCTTACTGATGGAACAGACAATTAACTGCAATTCTACCTACCGGTTCTCCCGAGTGCTGACGCGGTTCTTGCCGAGCTCTTTGGCTTCGCGGGTGGCTTTGTCGACGGCGACCAAGAGGTGGGCGCGGTCGACGGCATGCAGCGGAAACTCGGCCACACCGGCGCTGGCGGTCACATGTATGGCCTTGCCGGCTACCATGTGGACAGAAAGCCGCACGCGCTCGACAATGCGTTTGGCGATGGTGGTGGCCATGGCGGCGTCGGTGTCACTGAGGAGGACCATGAATTCATCGCCACCGTAGCGGCAGACGAGGTCTTCCTCGCGCACCGCGGCGCGCAGAATGTCGGCAAGATTGCAGAGATGTTCATCCCCCGCGCAGTGTCCATAGGTGTCGTTGATGATTTTTAAGCTGTCGGAGTCAATCATGATGAGGGAGAAGATGCCTTCATCGGCTGTTGCCTGGGCTACTTTAGCGTCAAGTGTAGCTAGAAAAGCCCGTTTATTCATCAGCCCGGTGAGGCTGTCGGTGGTCGCTAGCATGAGGGCGTTCTCGTAGAGCAGGGTATTATGCACCGCGATGGCTGCCTGGTTGGCGATGGCGGAAAGTAGCAGGAGGTCATCTTCGGTATAAGAATTATGGTCGTAGCTTTGCACCGACAGAACTCCTAAGACCTGGTCCTGAAGGGCGATGGGGGCCATCATAATGGAGGAAGCGTTTCTCTGGACGTTGCCGAAGTGAAGGGCCCCGGGAATGTCGGTGTTAACGAGGTTGATAAATAAAGGGGTATTAATCTTAATGACCTGGGAGGTGGGACCGTCGTTCAGAGGAAACCGCACCGGAGGAACCTGTTCCCCATCTTCGAAGATGCAAGCTAGATTTACTTCTTGCGCAGTCTTATCGTATAGCGCCACAAAGAAGACGTCGGCGACCATGACCTTCTGCACTTCGGTATAGATGCTGGTAAAAAGGTCCTGCAAGCTAAGGTTGGCGGCAAACCGCGCGGCGACATGGCGCATAAGTTCGAGCGAGGCCGTATGTTTTTTGTAGAAACCCTCTAATTCTAGCCTCTGTAAAGCCACGGCTGCGTGCCTGGCGAGGGAGTTCATGATGAGCTGCTTGGTGTGCATTTTCTCACGACCGGCAAAATGAGCGGAGGCGAGGATGGTATTTTCTCCAAACCCCGGGTAGGTGAGCGGGGTGGTGAGGATGATGTAGTTTTTGTCTGCAAAAGCCAAAGTGCCCTCCGGGTCGGCGAACGCCGCAATGTCGGGCCAATTGCCGGCCCCCACGAGGTGCGGGCCACCTTGTTTTATGGTCCACATGCTCGCGCCGGCGGCGCGAAGCAATTTTTGCACATTATTAAGAAGCATAACAACCAGCGCTTCTCTGGGGCCATGAAAGGCATGCAACGCAAGCGCCACGCCTTCGACCTGCCTGAGCAGCTTAAGTCGGCGTAGTTCAAGCTTCCTGCATAAATAGAGTTTGATGGCAGGTGTATAGTGCCGCCTGCGGCTGGAGCGAGGCAATCCGCCCCTTGCACTGCCTCTGTTCACTGGTATGCCTCCCTTATCTATGCTTGACCAAGCTTTGTTCGCCGGAGTAAGGCGGTTTTCCTCCTATATGAAGACAACAATGGGTAGAAATTTGCCTTGACTTAAGTTTTCTAAAGCCATATAATCCCGACTTTGACAGCCCCTCGCGAAAAAAAGGCCGCAATACTCTTATAGATACAGGGTCTGCGGCCTTGGTGCGTCGACACAAATGTGTAGGAAAATGTTCATTTTTTGACGGTTGCTAAAATATTTTTTACCTCACCACCGAAGTCTTTTCTTCGTGAAGTCGATGCCGAGAGTTCCCGGGGAGGGTCGGCGTGCCATGTCACGCCGCTACCTAGGACGAATGTTGCGCCGGTGGATGGGATGGTGTCACGCCGCTATCTAGGGCGCTGTAGCGCCGGCACATGAGGGCTAGTGCCTATCTCCCTGGCAATTGTCCGCGGCCTGCCTATAATCCCGATTTTGACAGCCCTCGCGAAAAAATGCGGCAATGTCCTTGTCAATACAGAGTTTGCGGCCTTGGTGCGTCGATACAAATTTGATTCCACTGCAATAACGCCGACTCTGCCGCAACAAATCATATGATAGCCAAACAATGGTGTCTATAAAGCGTTCCCAATGGTAATGGATTTTAAATATGCTAAAATAACACTCTAATGGCATGTCGCTACGACCGATAATCATGTTTTTCGTAGCGACGGTGTATTACACCGTCGTCCTTGGAACAGGACTGAGAGTAATTAAGAATGAAAAAAAAGTAGAACTTACTTACTGCAGTAGAATCAAATTTGTACAGAAACAAAAAAATTAAAAAATGATTATTAACGCCCACGCTTCAAGGGTCTCTGGTTCCTCCTGTCAATGTGTGGCTGTCAAATAAACGAAAATGGCGTATTCCTCCTAGGTGCAGCAATAATGGGGAAAGGTTCACCTTGACTTAAGCATTCTAAAGCCATATAATTTCCCCAAAGCAGTGAAGAGAAAGAGAGCTTGGACACGGCTTTAGAGAAGGGGTCAGCGGCTGAAAGCCCCGCCTATGCCAAGTTTCTCCGTCGTCTCGGAGCTCTTGGCATGAATAAATAGTGCCAGGCGGGCAGCCCGTTATAGCAAGGAGCCGCATAAGCGGGAATTAAGGTGGTACCGCGGGATGTCCCCGCCCTTTTGGGCAGGGGCTTTCTTTATTATATGAGGAGAGTGAAGAGTATGACAAGTGAAATTGCCAAAAATTACGACCCGTCGCTCGTAGAAAAGAAGTGGCATGCGCGGTGGCAGGAGGAGGGCTACTTCACGCCGAGTAGCACGCCGCAGGGCGAGCCTTTTACCATCGTCATACCACCGCCTAATGTCACTGATCGCCTGCATATTGGTCATGCCCTAAATAACACACTGCAAGACATCATCATCCGCCAAAAGCGCATGCAGGGCTATGATGCCCTGTGGGTGCCCGGGACCGACCATGCCGGCATTGCCACCCAAAATGTCGTGGAGCGCAAGCTCCTCGCCGCCGGGCAGACACGCCATGACCTCGGCCGCGAAAAATTTGTCGAGGCTGTCTGGCAGTGGAAAGAGGAGTACGGCAGGGCCATTACCGAACAACTGCGCATGTTAGGGGCCTCTTGTGACTGGAGCCGGGAACGTTTCACCATGGACGAAGGCTGCTCGCGGGCGGTGCGCGAGACCTTTGTGCGTCTTTATGAGCGCGGCCTTATTTATCGCGGCAGCTACATCGTCAATTGGTGCCCGCGTTGTCACACGGCGATATCGGACGATGAGGTGGAGCATGCCGAAACGCATGGCAAACTCTACCATGTGCGCTATCAGCTTGCTGACGGCGGCGGCTTCGTGACGGTGGCCACCACCCGCCCTGAGACCATCCTTGGCGACACCGCCGTCGCCGTGCATCCGGAGGATGCGCGCTACAGTCATCTGGTCGGCAAGATGTTATTGCTGCCGGTGCTCGGCAGGCAAATTCCCATCGTTGCCGACACCTATGTTGACCGGGAATTCGGCACCGGCGCGGTCAAAGTGACACCCTACCATGACCCGAACGACTTTGCCATCGGCGAGCGCCACAACCTCGCCAAGATAAATGTGCTCAACCTTGACGGCACCATGAATGAAAATTCCGGGCCATACCAAGGCCTTGACCGCTACGAGTGCCGACGGCAGTTATTAATTGAACTTGAGCGCCTAGGTCAGCTGGTGAAGACGGCGGAGCATGACATGAGCGTAGGGCAGTGTTACCGCTGCAGCACCGTCATTGAACCCATTGTCTCGCGGCAGTGGTTTGTGCGCATGGCGCCCCTGGCCGAGCCGGCTATAGCCGCTGTCAAGGAAGGCCAAGTAAAATTCGTCCCCGAGCGCTTCGCCAAGACATACTTGCACTGGGTCGAAAATGTCAAGGACTGGTGTATTTCTCGCCAAATCTGGTGGGGACATCAGCTGCCGGTCTGGCACTGTGCCTGCGGCGAAATGGTGGTCGCCCGGGAGTTGCCTCTCGCCTGTCCGCAATGTGCCGGCACAGAGCTAGTCCAAGAGACCGATGTCCTAGACACCTGGTTTAGCTCCGCGCTTTGGCCGTTTGAAACTCTGGGGTGGCCCGAGGATAACGCGCCTGACCTCGCGCGCTTCTTCCCGACCAATGTCTTGGTCACCGCCTATGAGATCATCTACTTTTGGGTGGCGCGTATGGTCTTTATGTCGCTTGAGCTAACCGGTAAGGTACCTTTCTCGCATGTCCTCATCCACGGCATCGTGCGCGACCAAGAGGGACGCAAGATGAGCAAGTCGCTGGGCAACGGCATTGACCCCTTGCCGATTATTGAACAATTCGGCGCCGATACCTTGCGGTTTACTTTGGTCAATGGCAATGCCCCGGGCGGCGACATGCGTTTTCATCAGGAGCGCTTAGAGTCTACGAGGAACTTCTGCAATAAAATATGGAACGCGGCGCGCTTTGTGCAGATGAACATTCCGGAGGGAGTGGCGATTCCCGCCGAACTGCCCCCGCGCGAGGCCACAACCTTGGCCGATAAGTACATCCTCTCCCGTCTCTCCCACACTGCCATGGAGGTCACGCGCTACATGGAGCGGTTTGAGTTTGGCGAGGCTTCGCGGCTGGTATATGAATTTCTTTGGACGGAGTATTGCGACTGGTACATTGAGATGGCCAAGACTGAACTTGCCGCGTTAGGCGAGAGAAAGACAAGCACCTTGCAAGTGCTCACCTATGTGCTCTCGCGCACGCTAGAGCTTATGCACCCCTTCATGCCCTTCATTACCGAGGAAATTTGGCAATCCCTGCCGCATCAGGGACCGTCTATCACGGTCGCTTTGTGGCCCAGCCAGGCTGGTTTTGGGGACGAGGCGGCGGAGCAGAGCATGCTTGTCATCATGGAAGCGGTGCGCTCACTGCGCAATTTGCGTGCCGAAATGGGTGTCGCCCCTTCGCAGCGAACCGAAATCTACATCGTGCCTAGGGACCTTGACTTTGCCGAGGTCTATACCAGAGGAGCCCAGTACTTGCGGGCCCTTGCTTCGGGCAAGGGAGTGCAAATTGTCACCTCTGTTCCTCTCACTAAAGAAGAAGCGGTTAGTGTCGTGGTTACCGGAGCAGAAATCTACCTGCCCCTTCGGGAATTGGTCAATATTGAGGCCGAGATAAAGCGTTTAGAGGACGAAAGGACTCTCTTAATGAGCGAGGTGATGCGCTCCACAGGCAAGATTAGCAATGAGGGCTTCTTGGCAAAAGCCCCCCCAGCACTAATAGAACAAGAGCGAGTTAAACTGGCAGGGTACGAAGCAAAGCTCGCGCAGGTAAAAAAGAGGCTAGGGGAGCTCAAGTGAACTACGAAGAGGCTGTCCACTACATTCATGGCCTCGGGCGTTTCGGCAGCAAATTAGGGCTAGAGCGGATGCAACTAGCCCTGGAACGCCTCGGCAACCCCGAACGCAGACTAAAAGTCATACATGTGGCGGGCACCAATGGCAAGGGTTCGACCTCGGCCATGCTCGCCGGCATTCTCGGCATGGCGGGCCTTAGGACCGGGCTCTATACTTCGCCCTACATGGATTCGTTCACGAATCGCTTTGGTCTGGATGGGGCCGATATCTGCCCGGAGGACCTGGCCGCCTTAGTCAGCATGCTTAAGCCCTTAGCCGAGGAAGTGGGGCTCACGCAGTTTGAGTTTATAACAGCACTCGCCCTATACTACTATGCCCAGAGTAAGGTTGACGCCTTGGTGCTCGAGGTGGGTCTAGGGGGGCGTTTTGACGCCACCAATGTGGTGCGACCGGCACTAGCCGTAATTACTAATATCGGCTTCGATCACATGGAGGTTCTGGGCGATACTTTAGGAAAAATCGCTTTTGAGAAAGCGGGCATTATTAAACAGGGTGTGCCCGTCATCACGGCGGCGGAAGGGGAGGAAGCCTTAGGGGTGATCAGGGAAGTTGCTCGGCAGAGGGAAGCGCCTCTCCGCCTATACGGCCATGATTTTACGGCCACGAAGCTCTTTTCGGGTATAGATGGGCAGAGTTTTACCTATGCCGGTCAGTTTACCTCGCTTGACCTCGAGATTGGCCTTTTAGGGCCGCATCAATTACACAATGCAGCGCTAGCGGTTGACGCCGCCCTTTATCTAAAAGGGCAGGGTTGGCCGGTGTCGCACTTAGACATACAGCGTGGCCTTTTTGCCGCTAAGTGGCCGGGCAGGTTCGAAGTGATGCAGCGGTCGCCGCTGGTCATTATGGATGGGGCGCACAACACACATGGCGTCAACGCCCTCATCAAGACGCTACAGGAGGTTTTGCCAGATAAAAAAGTGCTCCTCGTCACCGGCATTATGAAGGATAAAGAGCCGCGCGAGATGTTGGCGCTACTCGCGCCCTTGGTCAAACGGTTCTATGCTGCTGCCCCCGACCTGCCCCGCGCCACGGAGCCTTCCGAGTTGGCCACGATCGCCAGAAGCTGGGCGCTACTTGGTGAGCACTATGGCTCTGTCGCCTTGGCCCTTCGCCAGGCTCTCTTTGAGGCCCAGCCTGACGATGTGGTCTTGGTGGCAGGTTCGCTCTACACCGTTTCCGAAGCGCGTCGCGCCCTGCTTGATAAATAAGTAGCTAGAGGGCCATAGCAGGAGTGAGTATTGTTTATGGCGAAATGTTTTTAACAGAATCGGTCAAATTCTTCTGGGGGTGTACAGTGGGAGAGCAAGCAACGTTTGAAGTGTCTTACACGGTCGAGGGTGCCGACTTCAGCATTGCCGGCGAGGGAGCAGCCAGACTGAAAAGGGTACTGCAACAAGTGGGCCTCCCCCCGGCTTTAGTGAGGCGCATCGCCCTGGCCACCTATGAGGCGGAACTAAATGTTGTCATTCACGCCTATCGGGGAGTTATCAAGGCACGAGTGTCCTCGGCCTTGGTAGAGGTTTGGGTAGAAGATCAAGGCCCGGGCATCCCCAATGTGGAGCTAGCGATGAAAGAGGGGTATTCCACCGCCCCCGACCATGTACGGGCTTTAGGCTTTGGCGCGGGCATGGGCTTGCCAAATATACGCCGCAACGCCGACGCGCTGAAGATAACCACCGTAGTAGGAGAAGGCACCGCCCTGTATATGACTTTTGCCGGGCCAAGCAGCGAGGTATAAATGGCTAGCTATTTTCATTCCGTTCAGTTGGATGAGGAAAAATGCCGCGGCTGTACTAATTGCATTAAGCGCTGTCCGACCGAAGCGATTAGAGTTCGCCAAGGCAAGGCACGCATTGAGGCTGCCCGCTGTGTGGATTGCGGGCAGTGTATTCGGGCTTGCCCTAATCGGGCTAAATCTGTCCTGACAGACAGCCGCGCTGCTTTAAAAGATTTTAAGTACACGGTGGGGCTAGTAGCGCCGTCGTTTTTTGCGCAATTTCGCTCCAATCCGAGCCCGGGCAAGGTGCTGGCGGCCGTCAAGCTTATGGGGTTTACCCATGTGCGCGGACTTTTTCTGGCGGCAGAACTAGTGGCTTCCGCCATAGCCAAGCACCTGGCCACCACGGCTGGGCCTTTTCCGCGCATCAGTACGAGTTGCCCCGCGGTTGTGCGGCTCATCCAGGTGCGCTTCCCCGACCTCACGCGCCATTTGGTATCCATCGAAGCTCCTATGGAGGTGGCGGCGTACCTAGCGAGAGCAGAGGTGCGTGGGGAAACAGGTTGCCAAGACGAGGACATCGGGGTGTTTTTTATAACACCCTGTCCCGCCAAGGTCACGGCCGTGCATCAGCCAGTGGGTGTGGGCAAATCGCAACTCAACGGGGCCTTTTCATTCTCCGAAGTCTACGCCGATGCTTACCGGCTGCTGGCCTCTGTCAAGGAAGAAGAGCCTGTGGTCGGGAGCGCGCGGGGTCTGGTATGGGCCCGCAGTGGCGGCGAAGGCGAGGGCGTGGCCATTGACGATTACTTGGCGGTAGATGGCATTGAGCATGTCATCACCGTCCTTGAAGAGGTCGAAATGGGGAGGTTGCGCGGGGTTAGATACATTGAGGGGCAGGCCTGCGTCGGGGGCTGTGTGGGCGGGGCCTTGGTGGTCGAGAACCCGTTTGTGGCGCGAGTGCGCGTGGCCCAAGTGGCGCGGGCTTTGCCTCTATATTCCCCGCCGGAAATCACGCTGCCGGAGGAAGCGCTCGTGCTCAAGCAAGATCTGAGCCCTCGCCCCTTCATTCAGCTAGATGAAGACATGGAGGTTGCGATTAAGAAACTCGGCGAGCTTGAAAAAATTGTCGAGCGCCTGCCAATGCTCGATTGTGGCTCCTGTGGTGCGCCGCACTGTCGCGCCCTAGCTGAGGACATCGTGCGCGATACGGCGGTGCTTACTGACTGTGATTTTGTGCTACGAGAGCAAGTCAATGAGCTGGCACAGGAGTTAATAAGTCTGACGGTTCTTCTGCCGAATGCCATGGGCAGGAAACGCATAGATGGGGAGGGAGAAAAATGAATCTTCGTAGCATTGTCGAAGCGCTACAACTTGAAGTCTTAACGGGGGATGACCTTCTCGATCGCCCAATTTCCGGAGGGTATATTTCCGATATGCTGAGCGATGTCCTGGCTCATGCCGCGCCTGACTGCCTCTGGGTGACTAGGCAGGCTCACCAGAATGTTATTGCCGTGGCATCACTGTTAGGTCTTGGGGCGGTGATCCTCGTCAATTGCCCTGTTCCCGCAGCGCTGATTGACAAGGCGCGAGATGAGAGCCTTGTTCTTTTGCAAAGCGACCTTATGGCGTTTGAGCTCGCGGGCCAATTATATGCCCTTGGTCTTCGGGGATGCAGACGTGATTAAGGTGCGTTGTGACTTACACATTCACACCGCGCTCTCACCTTGCGCCAATCGCGAGATGACCCCGACCAACATTGTCAACATGGCCACCCTGGTTGGCGCCAATGTCATTGCCATCACCGACCACAACAGCTGTCGCAATGCGCGGGCGGTGGCAGAGGCCGCGGGTCAGAAGCTCATCGTGCTGCCGGGGCTTGAGGTGTGGACGAAAGAAGATGTTCACATGCTCTGTCTTTTTGGCAATATGGCAATAGCTGAGAGTTTTGGTGCGGATGTGTATGCTCGGCTGCCTGCTAGGCAGGGTGACAGCGACCTGTTTGGACAGCAGTATTTTTTTGATGCCGGGAGCCGCATTATTGGTTGGGAAGAGCAGCTGCTGCTTTCGCCAACGACTTTCGGTGTCGACGAACTTTGCCGGGCAGTACTCGACCTGGGCGGCATAGTCATCCCCGCCCATGTGGATAGGACTTATGGCCTGGCGACTCAGCTTGGGTTCATACCGGAACATTTGCCCATCAGGCTTATTGAAGTCTCTAAGGGACGTAAGCAGCCGGCATCCACCAGAAGTTACCCCTATATTACGAATTCCGATGCCCATAATTTATCGGTTCTAGCCGCGAACGTCCCTTGGGAGTTAGAAATCGAAAAATGCTCTCCAGAAGGTGTTGTCAAAGCCCTCAAGGAGAAGTATCCTTATGAGTGATATGTCTCACAAGGAATGTTGAGGAGGGAACAATGATGCCAGGTTCTAAGTGCCAGTGCGCGAGCCAAGGTGAGCTCGACCCGCGCTGGGAGCAGTTAGAGGAAATCCTCGCCGCCTACAAGGGGGACGCGGGGGCGTTAATTCAAGTTCTCCACGCCGCGCAAGACGTCTTTGGTTATGTTTCAGAAGAGGTGCAAGAAAAAGTGGCCGAGGCTCTTGGTGTGCCCATCAGCGAGGTCTACGGCGTAGCCACGTTCTACTCGCTGTTTTCGCTCAAGCCGCGTGGTCAGTACAAGATTGGGGTCTGTCTAGGTACCGCCTGTTATGTGCGCGGCGCGGCCCAGGTTTTAGCCGAGCTAGAAAAACAGCTCGGGGTTAAAGTAAATGACACCACTGGTGACGGCAAGTTCACCCTTGAGGTGACCCGCTGCATTGGTGCGTGCGGCCTTGCCCCTGTCATCACCATTAATGAGGACGTCTACGGCAGGCTGCAGGTCGATAAGGTCAAGGAGGTCTTGGCAAAGTACTAAGATGGAAGAACTAGCACTGCACATCCTCGATTTGGCGCAGAACTGCATTGCGGCCGGGGCGTCGGAAATTGCCATTACTATTATTGAGGATAGGGCTGCCAACCGTTTGACCATCACTGTCGCCGATGACGGCAGAGGTATGGAGCCGGAGATGTTGCAGTCGGTTACTGACCCTTTTTTTACCACTCGCACCACGCGGCGCGTGGGCTTGGGTTTGCCATTGCTGCAGGCTGCGGCCGAGCTCTGTGCCGGCGGCCTGACCATTGTGTCGACTGTGGGCAGGGGGACGACGGTGCGGGTTGAGTTCGCCCACGATCATATTGACCGAGCCCCTCTAGGCAGCATGGCCGACACTTTGGCCGCCATCCTGGCGGTGAATTTCGAAGTGGAGGTAGTTTATCGCCACGAGGTAGATGACCGCGTCTTTGTCTTTGACAGCCGCGAACTGCGTGAAATTTGTGAGGGAACCATGCAGCACCCAAAAATTATTCAGTGGCTAAAGGAATATATCGCTCTGCAAGAGAGGCTGCTAGGGGGAGAGCAATGAAAACAGTAGAAGATTTGCGCAAGTTGCGGGAGGAAGTCCGTCAAATGACGAAGCTTCGGGAAGGCGAGGCTGAGGTGAGGGTCGTTGTGGGTATGGGCACTTGTGGCATTGCCGCCGGGGCACGCGAGACTCTAGGGGCCCTGGTGCAAGAGATTGCCGAGCGAGGGCTTCTGTCGGTGGTCGTGACGCAGACAGGTTGCCTTGGACTTTGTGAACGCGAACCCATAGTAGAGGTGAACGCCCCCGATGGTCGAACCCTCTATGCCCGAGTGACACCGGAAAGAGCAAGGCGCATCCTCAGGGAGCATGTACAAGGCGGCGTGGCAATTGAAGACTGGGTCATCCGCAACTAGGAGGAATAAGGGTGAACTTTTATAGGTCGCATGTGTTAGTCTGTGCTGGGGCAGGCTGTGTATCCTCCGGCTGTTTGAACACTATGGAGGCTTTAGTAGACGAGAACGCCAAGTTAGGATTAGACAGAGAAATAAAGGTGATCGAGACAGGGTGCATTGGTACTTGTGACCTCGGTCCGGTCATTGTGGTGTACCCTGAAGGCGTGTTCTATCGCAATGTCACGACAGACGATGCGCGCGAAATCGCCCGCGAACACCTCTTAAAGGGCAGGACGATCCAGCGCCTACTTTATCGCAACCCCCTCACCAGCCAGTTGGTGCAGACCTATGGGGAAATGGAATTTTTTAACAGGCAATTGCGCATTGCCTTGCGTAACACGGGCGTTATTAACCCTGAGGTAATTGAGGAGTATATTGCCCGCGATGGCTACGAAGCACTCGCTCGCGTGCTCACCACCATGTCGCCCGAGGAAGTGGTTGCTACCGTAACTGCTTCGGGTTTGCGAGGGCGGGGCGGGGCGGGTTTTCCTACTGGCAAAAAATGGGGATTCACTTTCCGGGCCATGAGCGACCAAAAGTACGTAGTCTGTAACGCCGATGAGGGTGACCCGGGGGCATTCATGGACCGCAGTATTCTTGAAGGTGACCCGCATGCTATCATTGAGGCCATGACCATCGCCGGGTTCGCGGTCGGTGCAAATCAGGGCTATGTCTATGTGCGGGCCGAGTATCCTTTGGCGGTCAAGCGTCTGCAACTGGCTCTAGATCAGGCGAGAAATTATGGTTTTCTCGGCAAAAACATTTTTAGCACTAATTTTTCTTTTGATATATTAATCCGTGTCGGCGCCGGTGCCTTCGTCTGTGGTGAGGAGACCGCCCTGTTGGCCTCGATCGAGGGCAAGCGAGGCGAGCCGCGTCCTCGCCCGCCGTACCCTGCGGTGAAGGGTTTATGGGGGAAGCCCACTCTCATTAATAATGTAGAGACTTTTGCCAATATATGCCCCATAATCCTCTATGGCGCCGATTGGTACGGACGTATCGGCACGGAAACGAGCAAGGGCACCAAGGTTTTTGCCGTTGCGGGCAATATTAATAATACCGGCTTGGTGGAAGTCCCCATGGGGATGACCCTCAGGCAGGTAGTGTACGATGTGTGCGGAGGCATCCCCAATGGCAAGGAGTTCAAGGCGGCCCAGACCGGCGGCCCTTCCGGCGGGTGCTTGACTAAGGCCGAGCTTGACGTTGCTATGGATTATGAAACCTTGATCGCGGCCGGAAGCATGATGGGTTCCGGGGGACTTATCGTCATGGACGAGGACGCTTGCATGGTCGACATGGCCAGGTTCTTCCTTGACTTCACTCAGGACGAGAGTTGCGGCAAATGCACTCCCTGTCGCATCGGCACCAAGCGGATGCTGGAGATCCTCGACCGCATGACCAAGGGCGAAGGGCGCGAGGGGGACATGGAGGCTCTCTATGGCTTGGCAGAGAACATTCGCGAAACATCTCTTTGCGGCCTCGGCCAGTCCGCGCCAAATCCGGTACTCTCCATGATCAAGCATTTCCGCTCGGAGTATGAGGCGCATATACGCGAAAAGCGTTGTCCGGCCGGGGTGTGCCAAGCGCTGATGAGCTACAATATCCTCGCCAATAAGTGCCGAGGCTGTGGTCTGTGTGCTAGAGTATGTCCCACAGCGGCTATTTTTGGCAAGCCGAAAGAAGTCTACCGCATTGAGCGCAAGAAATGCGTGAAGTGCAATGCCTGCCTTGAAAAATGTCCTTTTGGCGCTGTAGTACGGGCTTGATGGAGGTAGAAAGATGCAGGAAATGATCAAACTCACCATTGACAACAGGGTTATCGATGCGCCAAAGGGCAGCACCGTACTGCAGGTAGCCAGACAGGCTGGAGTGGCTATCCCCACTCTCTGTTACATGGAAAAAATTAACGAGATCGGGGCTTGCCGCGTCTGTGTGGTCGAGGTCGATGGATACAGGGGACTGCAGGCCAGTTGTGTGCTCGAGGCCGCCCCCGGTATGGTGGTGCGCACTAACACCCCCCTCGTGCGGCAGGCCAGGCGCGTCAATGTTGAATTGCTTTTGTCCAATCACCCTGATAGCTGTCTGACTTGTCGGCGCAATACCTCTTGTGAGTTGCAGAAATTGTCGCATGACTTAAACGTGAGTAAGGTGAGTTATGTCGGCGAAAAGACTGATTTGCCCCTTGACCTAAGTAACAAATCTCTGGTGCGTGACCCGAACAAGTGCATACTGTGTCGCCGCTGCGTGGCTGTCTGCCACGAAGTGCAAAATGTTGGGGTCATTTCAGTCAGTGCGCGCGGCTTTCATTCGATTATCACTCCCGACGCCAATCGTCAACTTGGTGATACTACTTGTGTCTTTTGCGGGCAGTGTGCGGCGGTCTGTCCTACCGCAGCCATCACCGAGGTCGACAGTACGGAACAAGTATTTAGGGCTATCGGCAACAAGAAGCATGTGGTAGTGCAAGTGGCGCCGGCAGTAAGAGTCGCCATCGGCGAAGAATTTGGTCTGCCCCGCGGTGCTATCACTACCGGTCAAATGGTTACGGGGCTGCGCATGCTCGGTTTTACCGCCGTCTTTGATACGGACTTTGCCGCCGACTTGACCATTCTCGAGGAAGCGAATGAGCTTATCCAAAGGGTAAAGACAAACGGGACCTTGCCCCTCATGACTTCCTGTAGCCCGGGCTGGGTTAAGTTCGTGGAACATTTCTATCCGGAATTTATGGCGCACTTGTCATCCTGCAAGTCGCCCATGCAGATGATGGGCGCACTGATTAAGAGCTACTATGCCGAAAAAATAGCCAATTTACCGCCGCAACAAATTGTTTCCGTGGCCATCATGCCTTGTACCGCCAAAAAATTTGAAGCTAACCGGCCTGAGTTTACCCATGCCGGGGTACAGGATGTAGATTTTGTCTTGACCACGCGCGAATTGGCGAGCATGTTCAAGGTGGCGGGGATTGACCTAGCTAGGCTTCCAACCGACGAGTTCGATGCGCCGTTGGGCATATCTACCGGTGCCGGGGTTATTTTTGGCGCCAGTGGCGGGGTCATGGAGGCCGCACTTCGCACCGCTTACGAGTGGATTGCCGAAAGGCCCCTAGCTAAGCTGGACTTAACCGCGGTGCGTGGACTGGAAGGAGTCAAAGAGGCGACAGTTGATATCCCGAACCTCGGGTCGGTCAAGGTGGCGGTAGTAAGTGGCCTAGCTAATGCCGATAAGTTCCTCGCTCGCCAGAAGGCAGAGGGTAGCAGTTACCACTTTATTGAGTTTATGGCCTGCCCTGGTGGGTGCCTTGGCGGAGGAGGGCAGCCCCGCATGAAGTCTAACGAGGCATCTTTAGGCAAGGAGGCCCGCTTAAAGAGTATCTACGCCATCGATCAGGAGTTGTTGCTGCGCAAGAGCCACGAAAACCCCGCCGTGCAAAAATTGTATGCGGATTACCTGGGCAACGTAGGGGGCGAAAAAGCGCATCATCTGCTGCACACCTCGTATACCGCCCGCGGTCGCTTCCCTTGGCGCAAGCAGAGCTAAAATTTTGGAGGAGTGAAATGCCTTGGTAAAAACTTTCATTGGGGGGATTCATCCTCCTTACCGCAAAGAGGGGCTGTCCGCACTGCCCATCGAGAGAATGCCCGCACCAAAAGTTGTGGCTATCCCTCTGCGACAACATGTGGGCAAAGCCTGCCTTCCGCTCGTTAAAGTGGGAGAGAGGGTGCTCATGGGGCAGAAGATTGGCGATGTCGAGGCTAACATTGCGGCACCGGTGCACTCCTCGGTATCCGGCACAGTATTGTCTATTGAGCCCAGACCCCATGCCAATGGCAAGATGGTCGATTCAATTGTCATTGAGAACGACTTCTTAGACGAGTGGCATCCTTCAGCTCTGCCAAAGCCCCAGCTAGACAAGCTCTCTCCGGAAGAAATTGTCGCCCTAATTCGCGAGATGGGTATAGTGGGCATGGGCGGAGGTGGTTTTCCTACTCATGCCAAGCTTAAACCGTTCCCCTCGCCGCCAATTGATACCGTGCTTCTTAACGGCGCAGAGTGCGAGCCATATCTCACCGACGATCATCGCCTGATGGTGGAAGCCCCAGAAAAAATAATCTACGGCCTGCGCTGTTTGATGAAGGCCGCAGGGGCCGGCAAGGGCCACATCGGGGTTGAGGAAAATAAGCCGGATGCCGTGTTAGCTCTAAAGAGGGTAGCGGCCTTGTACAGCGATATCACCATTACTTCCGTGGCTGTTAAGTACCCGCAGGGGGCCGAGCTACAGCTTATTCGGGCCTGTCTGGGCAAGGAGGTGCCGCCCGGCAAGTTGCCGCCGCACATTGGCGTTGTCGTCAATAATGTGCACACCGCGGAAGCTATTGCGCAAGCTTTTGCCACGGGAATGCCTTCTATCGAGAGGGTCATTACGGTAGCCGGCGGCGCTGTCGAGAGGCCAGGTAACGTGCTGGTGCGGGTGGGGACCACGTTTGCGCAGGTCTTAGAGGCTCGTGGCCTTAAGGGGGAGCCTTACAAGCTAATTTCCGGGGGGCCCATGATGGGCATGGCGATGTATACGGGAGAAGTGGCCGTCTGCAAGTGCACCTCCGGCATTTTGGCTTTGACCTACGAAGAAACGGGCTCTCGCGAGGCCGGGCCATGCGTGCGTTGTGCCAAGTGTGTGGATTCTTGCCCGATGTTTTTACAGCCGACCACCATCGCCCACTACGCCATGAAGGGGCGCGTCGATGATGCCGAAAAAATCGGGGCCCTTGAATGTCGTGAGTGCGGCCCCTGCGCCTATGTCTGCCCCGCCGGAATTCCACTTGTGCAGTGGATACGCCTCGCTAAATCAGACATATACGCCCGCCAGTAACAAACAAAAGGGACGTGTCTTTTTGTTTGGGCATGGGGCATGCACTCTCGAGTACGGCCGGCATCTTGGGTGAACAGGGAGTAGAGATGTTCTAGGAGGAGCAAGAATTGGATATAAAGAAACTTACGGTGTCATCCTCGCCTCATCTACACAGCGGCGATACAGTGCGCCAAGCCATGCTGCTTGTACTTTTAGCGTTGGCCCCGGCAGCCCTTTTCGCTGTTTATCATTTTGGGTGGTATGTGTTGGCGATACTTTTGACGGGTACAATTTCCGCAGTCCTCGCCGAGACCGCCTTGTTGCGATTCATGAAAAAGCCCCTGACCATCGTTTTGGACGGCAGCGCGGCCCTTACCGGCTTGCTCTTGGCCCTTAATGTTCCGGCCGGAGCACCACTCTGGATGGTAGCCATCGGGGCTTTTATGGCCATAATCATCGGCAAACATGTCTTTGGTGGTCTGGGGTACAATCCTTTTAATCCTGCCTTGGTCGGACGAGCCATTCTTGTTTCATCTTGGCCGGCGCACATGATGGCCTGGGTGGGGCCCGGACTGATCTCCTCGGCGACGCCGCTGGCCATGCAGCGCGCGGGCGAGGCCGTCCCCCCCTACTTGGACCTGTTCTTCGGTCTGAAAGCGGGGAGCTTAGGCGAAGTATCGGTCTTTTTATTGCTCCTCGGGGGTATCTTTCTCATCTGCAAAAGAGTTATCGATTGGAAGATTCCGGCTGCCTATCTCGCTACAGTGGCCCTGATGACTTGGGTTTTGCCGGCCCGCGGACAGATCGGTTTCTTTGCCGGCGACCCTCTCATGCATGTTTTGTCGGGGGGGTTGGTGCTGGGCGCATTTTTCATGGCTACTGATTGGGTGACCAGCCCGGTCACTAAGCTCGGCCGCGTTGTCATGGGTCTTGGCGCGGGCATTATCACCGCGGTTATTAGGCTTTACGGCGGGCTACCCGAGGGCGTAACTTTTGCGATTCTTATCATGAATGGGCTCACGCCCCTAATCGATCGCTATACGATGGGACGCCGTTTCGGCGTCCGCTAGGAGGAAGACATGCGTAGTTTGCGCGTATTTTCACGGGGGCTGGTTGATGAAAACCCGGTTTTTCGTCTCTTGCTGGGCATGTGCCCGACGCTGGCCGTCTCCACAGCGGCGATAAACGGCCTCGGTATGGGTTTAGCCGCAGCGGCAGTCTTGGTGGCGAGCAATATCCTCATCTCGCTCTTGCGCTCAGTTATACCCGATAAGATTCGCATACCTTGCTACATCGTCGTCATCGCTACCTTTGTTACGATGGTCGACCTGCTCATGGCCGCCTTTGTGCCGGATTTACATGCGGTGCTGGGTATCTTTATCCCCCTAATTGTGGTCAATTGCATTGTGTTGCAGCGAGCCGAAGCTTTTGCCTCGAAGAACACGGTTTTCATGTCCGCGGTTGATGGCATCGGCATGGGACTTGGCTTTACTGTGGCGCTTATGATTCTCGCTTCGATTAGGGAAGTTATCGGGTCGGGGACATTCTTTGGGATTAGTGTTTTACCTCTGGCTTTTGAGCCCATGAAGCTAATGGTCTCCCCCCCGGGTGCATTCATTAGTCTGGGGCTCATCATCGGCCTCATTAACTACCTGAAGAATAGGAGGGAGGCAGAGCGTGGTGCCTAATCTTTTTGCCATTTTTTTTGGGGCCATCCTCATCAACAATTTCGTCTTGACGCGATTTTTAGGCATTTGCCCCTTTCTTGGGGTATCAAAAAAAATAGAAACTGCCGTTGGCATGAGTCTCGCCGTCATCTTTGTCATGACCGTGGCCTCGCTGGCGACCTGGGGCATTCAGACCTACCTGCTCATGCCCTTTAATATGCTTTATCTTCGCACCATCTCTTTTATCTTGGTCATCGCTGTCCTCGTGCAATTTGTCGAGATGGTCATGCTCAAGGCCACGCCTACTTTATACCAAGCACTCGGTGTGTACTTGCCCCTCATCACCACCAACTGCGCGGTCCTCGGGGTCACCCTTTTGAATCTCAATGAAAACTACACCTTGGTGCAATCATTGATGCATGGCTTCGCGGGTGGGGTTGGGTTCGGTCTGGCGATAGTTGTCTTTGCCGGTATTCGTGAACGTCTAGATTTTGCCCCCATCCCCAAGGCACTGGAGGGCTTCCCCATTGCGCTCATCGTGGCCGGGCTTCTGTCGATTGCTTTTTCCGGATTTCAAGGTTTGTTGTAAGGGGGAGTATCCATGCAACTAGATATGCGTTCCGTAATCATTGCTTTGGCAGCTCTCGGGGGCATGGGCCTTATTTTTGGGGCGGGCTTGGCTATAGCCGCAAAAAAATTCGCTGTCCCTACAGACCCTCGTTATGATGAAGTGTTAGTGGCATTGCCGGGAGCGAACTGTGGCGGCTGTGGCTACCCAGGCTGCGCTGCCTATGCGGCGGCAGTTGCTAGGGGAGAAGCTGGCATTAATTTGTGCCCCGTTGGCGGAAATGACCTCTTGGTAAACCTTGCCAAGATCATGAAGCTTGAGCCCGCGGCGATACTTGAGAGACAGGTAGCCACCCCCTATTGTGATGGCGGTGCGCAAGAGGCCGGCACACGTTTTCTCTACACAGGCATTTTGGACTGCGTGGTGGCTAATGCCATGTCCGGCGGGGACAAGGATTGCCAGTATGGCTGTCTGGGCTACGGCTCATGTGTGAAGATGTGCGTGTTTGGCGCTATCAGCATGGATGAAAACCGCATCCCGGTGGTCAACGATGCCAAGTGTACAGCCTGCGGTATGTGTGTCAAGGGCTGTCCGAAGCATATATTTGCTCTGCGCCCTTCTTCCATGCAGGTGCACATTCGCTGCCGCTCACATGACAAAGGGAAAGATGTGCGCAAGAAGTGTTCTGTCGGCTGCATCGCTTGCGGATTGTGCGTGCGGGCTTGTCCGGTGAAGGCGATAACTATGGAAGACAATCTAGCCGTTATTGATTATACGCTATGTACGAACTGCGGCTTGTGCATAGAGAAATGCCCGATGAAGACCATCCACGGTCCTTTATCGGCCCAGTCTACCAAGTGAAACTGAAAAAGATATGGTGTGTCCTACTCATCTTGGTGACTGTTGTGGGCGTGTGGCTCCTGCAGGACTACGCGACCATTGAATCAGCCAGGCGAGACGTGCTCATGATGGACACTTTCGTGCAACTTATCGCTGATGGCCGCCGTGCGAATGTGGTGCTAGACGAAGTATTGGTAGAAATGAAGCGACTGGAGGCTCTTCTTTCGGCCCATGCCGTGGGGAGCGATGTCTATCGCATCAATAATGCCGCTCTCGCCAAGGTTACAGTCAGCCAGGAGACGATCGATGTGTTGCTCATTGCCAAAGACGCATTTAACCGCACCGGCGGAGCCTTTGATGTGACCGTCGGTGCGGTGCTCAAGGCCTGGGGCTTTGGCACCGATGAGCGTAGAGTTCCTAGTGCGGCCGACCTAACGGAGGCTATGAGTGGGGTTGGTTTTGGCTTTGTCGAGTTCGACGCTGCCGAAAAGTGGGTGCGCCTCACCCACCCGGCGACCCGCCTTGATTTCGGCGGGGTGGCCAAAGGCTACATCGTCG
>JAGXSS010000041.1 GCA_018334055.1 Peptococcaceae bacterium | reverse complement strand
GGTCAGAGCGGTCGGCTCATAACCGATTGGTCCTAGGTTCGAGTCCTAGTGGGCCCACCATTTGAGAGGTTAGAGGTTAGAGGTTAGAAGTGAGATTAGGGGTTAGGGATTAGGGATTAGGAGTTAGGGATTAGGGTTAGGGAGTTAGGGATTAGGGATTAGGAATTGGGCGATTAGCTCAGCTGGGAGAGCGCCTGCCTTACAAGCAGGATGTCGGCGGTTCGAGCCCGTCATCGCCCACCATAATTTATTCAATAAAGTAGCACTCGCGTAGCGGGTGTTTTTTGTTTTCATGATTTTTAGCAAAAGCATGAAATTGCCGCCTGGTTTCGAAAGGAGAAAGCGACCTGCATATCTAATACTCAGAGAAAATAGTCTGGAGAGGGGTGGTTAGGTGAAGATAGCAATAATTGGTGGGGGCAGTGCGTATACGCCGGGTTTGATCGAGGGCTTAGTAAAAATACGCCATGAGGTGTGCTGGACAGAAATTTGCCTCATGGACATCGACCCAGAAAAGCTTAAAATTGTGGGTGCTTTGACGGCCAAGATACTCCGTGCCGTCGACCCTAAAATTGTGGTGAGTGCGACGGTGGATCGGGTGGAAGCTATTTTGGGCAGTTCGTTCATCTTGTGTCAAATTAGGGTGGGAGGACTCGCGGGGAGGGTTCTCGACGAGAAAATCCCCTTGCGTTACGACGTCATCGGGCAAGAGACGGTCGGTCCCGGTGGTTTTGCCATGGCACTACGCACCCTGCCCGTCATGCTCGACATAGCCCGCGACATAGAGCGCCATGCCCCGGAAGCCTGGCTCATAAATTACGCTAACCCCTCGGGCATGGTGGCCGCCCTTTTGGCAAAACACACTAAGCTTAAGGCCATCAGCATTTGTGACGTGCCCATTGGCATTCAGTATTTTTTGGCGGATGCCTTAAAGGTCAACCGTGGTAGGGTCAAGCTAGACTATGTGGGGCTTAATCACCTGGGGTGGTTCCGCCGGGTATTTGTCGAAGGCAAGGATATTACTCCCTTAATTCACCAATTGGTCAAGACCAAGGATATTATCTCCCTCCTGCCCACGGACGATGAAAAAACCGTTACGGAGACCAAGATGATGCTTCAGCTGTACAACAGGCTCGGTGTCATACCTTCTCCCTACTTGCAGTACTACTACCTGAAGCGTGAATGCCTGGCTAAACAACAGGAGGCCGAGAAAACTCGGGGCGAAGTGGTGCAAGGTATAGAGCGTGTCTTGCTCGCGCACTTTACGGAAGTGGCCGCTGGGGATGATGCGGGGCTTTGGAAGAGCCGCGGCGGCGCATGGCACTCCGAGCTCATGGTCAATATTTTGAGCAGCATCCACAATGATAAAGGTGAGGAGTACATCGTTAATGTGTTAAGTAAGAGCACGGTGCCGGGCATGGCGCATGATGCTTGTGTCGAGGTGCCCTGCATCGTCGACAGTAGGGGGGCTCGTCCTCTGCCGGTGGAGGCTCCCACTCTTGACATGCTCGGCCTAATGCAAGTGGTCGCCGCCTACGAGGCTTTGACCATCGAAGCCGCCCTAGAAAAGAACTACCGAAAAGCTTTGTTGGCCCTCAACCTCAATCCTTTAGTGCCCTCCCTAGATATCGCCCAACAAATACTCGACGCCTATATCGCCGCCCACGCCGGACAAATCGTGCTCCACTAACCCACAAACGCCCAAACGCCGGGGACGTGTCTTTTTGTTTTTGCAAGGGAGAAGTGCAGCAAATTTACGAGGGGGTGCACATTGATGAAGTGGCGCGAAATCATGCAGCGCACAGCGCGGGCGCTCATGGTGCCGATAGTGGTTCTTCCGGTGGGGGCAGTGCTCTTGGCGGCAGGTAGGTTTGGGCCGGCGTTCTTGGGGGCAGCGGGAGCAGCCATAATAATTGAATACCTGCCGCTCATGTTCGCCATGGGGGTAGCCATGGGGTTCACCAACTATGACGGCATGGCCGCTTTTGCGGCGGCA
Organism: Peptococcaceae bacterium; assembly: GCA_018334055.1. Classification (GTDB taxonomy): domain Bacteria; phylum Bacillota; class UBA994; order UBA994; family UBA994; genus BS524. The sequence continues at coordinate 7,760 of JAGXSS010000041.1, read as the reverse complement.
CTGGGCCATGTGGTCTTGGTTGCCGTCATGCTCGCCGTGAGTCCCGGGATTGTGATTGAAGGCGGTCGGGTCATCCCGAACGAGATGAGCGTCCTCGGGGGCATCATGGTGGGTGGCTACACCGCCTTCCTCTACTACCGTTATCGCGGCGTGCGTTTGCCCGAATACCTAGGGTTCTTCTCCGGCAAGCGTTTTGTCGTGTTGGTCACAGCGGTAGCCAGTGTGGTCATCGGCCTAGCCCTCGGCTACTTGTGGCCCCCGGTTAACAGAGTAATTCTTTCTCTGGGCGACTGGATATTCGCCACCGGTGGTTATGGAATTTTTACTTACGGGGTGCTCAATCGTCTGCTCATCCCCACTGGTTTGCACCATATTTTGGCTAACTTAATTGAGCATGTATTCGGCACCTATGTGACACCGGCGGGCAGCCTGGTCACAGGTGAGGTCGCGCGCTTCATGGCCGGGGACCCCACCGCCGGCTTTTTCACCGGGGGTCTCTTTGTCACCAAGCTCTTTGCCCTTCCGGCAGCGGCCCTGGCCATGGTGCACGAGGCACGCGCCGAAAACCGCACCCAAGTGGCCGGGCTAATGCTCACTGCGGCATTAACTTCCATCATGGTTGGCATCACTGAACCAGTCGAGTTCGTCTTCATCTTTACCGCTCCGCTCCTCTTTGTCGTGCACACCCTTTTGACCGGTAGCGCATTACTGGCGGCCTACTGGCTAGGGATCCGCCACTATGGCTATGCCTTGCCGATGTTCTTTATCAACCTCGGGCCGGCGGCTAACCCTTGGCTAGTCTTTCCACTCGGGGCTCTTTTTGCGGTGATTTACTATTTCACCTTTCGGTTTCTCATCCGTAAATTCAATTACCCGACCCCCGGTCGTGATGTGCTGGAAACCAAGACCCAGACTGTCGCCAGTGGGAGGGCAGAGGAGGCTCTATTAGCAACTCGGGTCATAGCGGCCATTGGTGGTCTGACTAACTTAATCGAAGTAGCCGCTTGCATGAGCCGTCTGCGCATTAAGATGCTAAATCCGGCCCGGTTGGATGAGGTTAAACTGATGGCCTTACCTGCGTCCGGCATCACCCGCACCGACGCCCACAATGTGCAAATAGTGCTGGGCACCGGCAGTGAGCAGATTCGCGAATGCATGGCCGAAGAAGCAAACAAAGCGCAACTGTTGACCTTAGTTGCGCCACTTGACGGCGAGATCATTCCCCTCGATGAGTTTCCGGACGAGGTTTTTGCGAAGAATATGTTGGGCATAGGAGTGGGGATATTGCCTAGCGGCAACTCTTTAGTCGCGCCTACGACGGCGGTCGTCGCTAAGGTCTTTCCGGGTGGGCATGCGGTGGTGCTGAAGACCACGGCTGGGCTTGAGATACTGCTCCATTTGGGGCTGGATACGGTCAGTTTGCAGGGACGTGGCTTTGAGGTGCTATGCCGAGCAGGAGAGGCGGTGCAAGAGGGTCAGCCATTGGTGAAGTTCGACAAAGAGATAATCACCGCCGCCGGCCGGAAGCTACACTCGGCGTTGGTCATTCTCAATGCGGAGGCCGTGTTAGAACATCAAGAGGCCCCTAGCGGCCAGGTAGTCCGCGGCAGGAGCCCCGTCATGGTGGTGCGCCACTAGTTCTGGGTGAGAACCGAGGGTGGAAGGTAGAAGAGACTTTCGAGGGGTTGGCGTTGCCCGGGTTGTTCGCGCTCGCGCAAATCCTCCGGCAAATCTTCGCTACTGCCCCTGTGCCCGATGGCGACTACCGCCACCGGAGCCAAGTCATCAGGCAAGCTGTAACTTTCCTGCGCCTTTTTCTTACTGAAACCGCCCATGCCGTGGGTGATGAGCCCGCGTCGTTCCGCTTCGAGCGACAAGTAACCCCAGGCGGTGCCTGTGTCAAACATAAACCAGTAATTGTCCTTGCCGCCCTGCGTGAAACTCTTCTTGGCTAGCACCAAAAGGAGCACGGGGGCGGTTTTGGCCCACAGGAGGTTGCCGGCAAAGAGGATAGAATGCATGGTCGATAGTTCTTCTGGGGTTGTAGCGAGGATAAAGCGCCAGGGTTGTTCGTTGTAGCAGGATGGTGCGTAGCGCGCCGCCTCAAAAAGTGCTAAAAGATCTCCCTTGGCGACTGGGGTGGGGGCGAAGGACCGTGGTGACCAGCGCGTGGCAATCAGCGGCAGTATCTCGTGTTGAAAATCCCTTGTCAAAATAAAACCTCCCTCAGATAAATTCTCCCTTGGCCACGAGCACGGCCTGCCCTCCGACGTGGACGTGAATTGTGTCCCCCTCCTCGTTTGCCCTAAGGGACAGCAGTGAAGGGCGATTTACCTCGTAGCCCTGTTCGACGCGGGCGACCAAAACGGAGGACCCGTGGTAACGGTACTTGACCAGGTAGGCGGCGAGGCAACCATTGGCGCTGCCGGTGGCGGGGTCCTCTGGGATGCCTAGGTAGTCGGTGAAGACCCTTACATTAAAGTTATTCTCCGCTCGGTAGGTTTCCGGCGAAAACACGAGGATGTTTTTGGCGGTGAGTCCCGCCACGTACTGAAGGAGTTTTTTCGTATCCGGACGGCACTTCTTGACCGCAGCCAGAGGTTTTAGGGGCACTATTATAAAAGGTAGTCCCGTGCTCACCTCTTGGATGGGGTAGCGGTGGTCGATGTCCTCGCCGGCCACGCCTAAAAGTTCGGCCATGCCCTCTGGCTCTAATCGTCGCCAGAAGATAGGGGGTATTTGCTTCATCCACATCATGTGGGGGCGTCCGGCCAGGTATTCTAGGTCCACCTTGATTGGTCCTACCTTGAGGTTGAGAGTGAGAGAGGGGACTTCGCGGCGGATAATTTCTTGTTGAATGACATAGGCGGTACCTAGGGTGGGATGTCCGGCAAAGGGCACTTCCTCGCCTGGGGTAAAGATGCGCACATCAAAACCGCTACCCCGCTCGAGGTCGGAATGGATGAAAGTCGACTCGCTGAAATTCATTTCCCGGGCAATTAGCTGCATTTCGTCGCTGGACATGGGCGCGGTATGGCGGAACACGGCCAGTTGGTTGCCGGTATATTTTTCCGCTGTAAAGACGTCTAGGATATAGAATGGGTAGCCCACGGGTCGTCCTCCTTTCTGGTGTCGCGTTTTGCTCGAGCAGGAAAATGTAGCCCCGATGGAGAAAGACAAAGGCAAGCCACTATGGAGGAGGTCATTTAATTGTCACGATTATTGGAACGGTTCTTGCGGTATGTGCAGGTAGACACTGCCTCTGACGCCAATTCGCCCACCCAGCCTAGTACCGCCAAGCAGCTAGACTTAGGCAAGATGCTGGTTGCGGATTTGCAGCAAATTGGGCTAGGTGATGCTTACCTCGACGAATATGGGTATGTGTACGCCACCTTGCCCGGCAATGTCGACTACAAGGTGCCGACCTTAGGCTTCATAGCGCATGTCGATGTGGTGGCTGATGTCCCCACGGCTCAGGTCAAACCCCGCATAGTAGAGAATTATGATGGGGGCATCGTTTCGCTCAACGACGGTCTGGGGATCACACTTTCTCCCCTGGAGTATCCGGAGCTTGTCCATCTCAAGGGGCATGACTTAGTGGTCACCGACGGGACCACCTTGCTCGGGGCAGATAACAAGGCGGGCATAGCCGAGATTATCACGGCCGTAGAGTATCTCTTGGCCCACCCTGATATTGCTAGGGGCACGGTTCGTCTGGCGTTTACCCCCGACGAAGAAATTGCCCGTGGCACTGCCAAGTTTGATGTGCAAGCTTTCGGGGCGGACTACGCCTACACCCTCGATGGCGGCGCTTTGGGCGGCATCGAGTACGAGACATTCAATGCCGCCTCGGCCAAGGTCACGGTCAAGGGGCGAAACATTCACCCCGGGGCTTCGAAAAACAAGATGAGGAATGCCATCCTTATGGGGCAGGAGTTTAACAGTATGTTACCCTGTGCCGAACGCCCCGCCCATACCGAGGGTTATGAGGGTTTCTATCACTTGACTGAGATGAACGGCGTGCCCGAGCAGGCCATTTTAAAGTACATCATTCGTGATCATGACAAGGAAAAGTTCGTCAGTCGCAAGGCTCGTCTGCAAGCAATAGCGACCTACCTCAATGGAGTGTATGGGGCCGGTTCGTTCATCGTCGAGGTGGCCGACTCCTACTATAATATGGCCGAAAAGATTTTGCCCGTGATGCACATTGTCGATGCCGCCAAGCTGGCCATGCGCGAAATCGGGGTAGAGCCCATCACCACTCCCGTCCGCGGCGGTACAGACGGCGCGCGCCTTTCCTACATGGGACTGCCCTGCCCGAACCTCTTTACCGGAGGACATAACTACCACAGCACTCATGAGTATGCTTCCGTCCAGACCATGGAAAAAGCGGTGGAGCTTGTGGTCAAACTTATCGAGAACAATGCCCTCAATGCTAAGCCCAGACAGGGTCAGTAAGGCGGTACTCCCAGATGGTGTAGCCATCGTCTCCCGTAAAATCTAGACTCTTGGCTGCCGCGAGCAAGGGGGCGTCTGGGGTCTGCCACAATTCGAGGAAGGTTTCCTTTTCATCGGGCAGCCAAGAAAGCAGGTCCATAAAGGCGCTATGTACTACTTCTTTTGGGCCAGCAATGGGGAACAGGGCGGCGTAGTCGCCAAAGTTATTGAAACCAGCCCAGAGCGAGACCCCGTTGTTATCCCATACCCAGAGGTCCCCTTCCTGGATGACGCTCCGGAGAGCGGCACGCGACAGGGGTTGCCACTGCCAACAGGCAAAAATCGCCGCGCTCGGGGCATAGCTGTGCCCTATGGCCAGTACGGTGTCGACATCATCTTCTTTGGCCATCCGCCAGCGGGTGGCTTCTTTACTACTGCCCTCTTTTAGCGCGGCAATTTTTTGCCCAACCCTTGAATATTCGCAGATTTTCTTGAAACCTGCTTTTGCGCTCATGTTTAATGAGGGAGCATTATCGGCGTCGATGCCGAGATAGGCACTGCGATAGCCCGCTGTTCTCGCGAATTCTATGCAGGCGGCGGTTAGGGCGCTGCCCACTCCTAGGCGGCGTGCGCCTACATCGACCCGCATGGCCTGAAACCAGCATAATTTATTGGGTAAAAAATGAACATAACAGGTGCCGACGATGTCTTCGCCTGTTTCGGCGACTAATACTATGCCGCTACTTTCATCTTCCACCCACTTTGACCACGAACGCGGCACATAATCGTCATCCCAGATGTGCTGGAGCATGGCCAAGACCTTGTCTTTGTCGCTCAGGACCGCCTTTCTCACGTGGACCATAAATATCCCCCTTAAAAAATACCGATATTAACTTCACTTTCATTATACAGGAGATGGACGCGCTACGGGAAGGAGCAAGCATGAGCTAAACTTTCGGCAATGCATCAATAGTCGTTAGAGGTTACAGTTTGGCCTAGTTGTAGCGCCGGCACAAAAGCCGGCGATCTCGGGGTCGCGCCATCATGGTTACGACGGTGAGGGTCGGCTCACTACTTGAAGGGCGAGCCCCATTTGAAGAATGGGATTGTGCCTGTTCTCCTTAATAGGCGTTAGAGTTTACAGACTGCCTAGCGGTCAAAAAGCAGAGCCTGCTGCTAGGCTCTGCTTTTGCTTCGTGTTGGCAGCCTCTACATGGTATCATTAAATAGACTTCAATCTGGGAGGTAACAAATGACTCTTTTGTCACCGCGTTTGGCGGTCTTACTACAAATGCTTGCGCCTTGTGCTACCTTAGCTGACATTGGCAGTGATCATGCCATGCTTATCTCTGGGGCAGTACAAGCGGGCAAGGCTCAGCGTGGCATCGCAGTGGAAATAAACTTGGCACCCTTTCGGGAAAGCCAGCGGGCCGTGTGCCGGGCCGGATTGCAAGGCAGGATTGAGGTGCGTCGAGGCGACGGCCTTGCCCCCCTAGGAGTAGGCGAAGTGGACGCCATTTGCTGTGCAGGCATGGGCGGGGGAACGATTAGCCAAATACTAGTAAAAGGGGAAAGTAAATTGTCGGCAGTGCGCCAAATGCTACTGCAGCCAAATGTAGACGGGGGCAAACTCAGGCAGCATCTGCTAGGCACCGGTTTTCGGGTAACTGATGATCAACTGGTGGAGGATGGGGCGTACACGTACCAGCTCATCTACGCCGAGCCGGGAAGGGAGTTAACGCCATACTCACCCCTCGAGCTAGAGTACGGGCGCCACAACTTGGCCCGACGGTCATCCCTCCTAGGCACACTGTTAGCGCGGGACATCTCGCACTGGAAAAAGGTTCGCGCTGAACTAAAGAGGTCGAACACAGAGGGGTCCGAGTTGCGTCGACGTCAAGTTGACGAATGGATAACCCAGTTAGAGGAGGCAGAGAAACTTGCCCATTGCTAAGCAAACCATCATTCAGGCCCTCGAAACGGTTGCTCCGCCAAATTATGCCGAGGAATGGGACAATGTAGGGCTACAGCTTGGCTCATACGCCGGCAAGGTGGGGGGAGTGCTCTTGACTCTCGACACCACACTTCGGGCAGTGCAGGCGGCAGAGCAACTAGGGTGCGAGCTCATCATCTCGCATCATCCGCTTATTTTTCGCCCACTAAAGTCGCTACGCACCGATTGGCCACAGGGTCAGGTGCTCGCCGAACTGCTCAAGGCAGGTACTACGGTCTATGCGGCGCACACCAACTGGGACAATGCCTCAAGGGGCACTTCGTGGCAACTTGCGGAGCATCTTGGTCTTAAAGAAAGCGAGATACTTAAAGTGACGGGTAGGACCAAGACTTTTAAACTCGTGGTCTATCTGCCAGCGACGCATCTCGAGGCGGTAACAGCGGCCATGGTCCAGGCGGGGGCAGGTAAGATAGGCCAGTACTCCCATTGTTCGTTTCGGAGTCTTGGCGTGGGCACTTTTGTACCCGCGAGTGCGGCTAGTCCCTTTGTGGGCAAGGTGGGGCAGCTCGAACAAGTAGAGGAGGTTCGCCTGGAGATGCCGGTCGGGGAGGACAATCTTAAAAAAGTGGTGAGTGCCATGCGCCGGGCCCATCCTTACGAGGAGGTCGCCTTTGATGTCTTACCCGTGCATGAGGGGGGAGAGGCCTACGGCTCAGGGCGCATAGGAAGGTTAGACCAAGTGGTGCCCTGGCCAGATTTTGCGGCCCGTATCGAGGGACTATTCCCAGGGGCGCGTTACACCGGAGCGATACCGGAGAGGGTGCGCAAGGTTGCAGTCTGTGGGGGCTCCGGGGGCTCACTCATCGGTACTGCATCCTGGCGCGGGGCCGAGGTACTCATCACCGGCGATGTCACCCATCATCAAGTGCTGGAGGCCGAGGCTCTGGGCCTAGCCCTTGTCGATGCCGGCCACTATGCCACCGAGGCCCTAATCCTGCCCGCCTGGGAAAGCCTGCTGCGCAATCTGGCAGAGGGGTTGGGCGAGGACCTGAAAATTGCGGTCTATCGACCGGAGCAAGCGGCCAGACTGACCATTGAGTAAAACCCTGCTCGTTGTCGGCGTACTAAATAGTAACCGCAGCCAAACGGTCGAGGCCTTTTATCCCCGCAGTCTGCCCATCACTTCGGGGTTGAGGAGGTTCGGCGGTTCTTGCCCCTGCAAGCCGGCGATGAGGTTTTTTGCCGCCATCACCGCCATGCGGTTTCTAGTGGCGTGGCTGGCGCTGGCAATGTGGGGTACCACAATGACATTGTCCAAGGTCAGCAGGGGGTTTTCTTTTTCCATAGGCTCGGGGTCGGTCACGTCCAA
>JAGXSS010000040.1 GCA_018334055.1 Peptococcaceae bacterium | reverse complement strand
GTCTGGTTTGCCTCTCTCTCGGCAATCAACCAGCACCTCGACGCTCAGTCTACTGCTCTAGGTAAGACTCTCTTCAAGAAACTAGGCCTAAACAAAGCAGCCTAACAATTTTAAGCATACTCCCAAAACCAACGCCTCATCAGTCAGGCGTGTTTCATGTTGCCTTTATGTCATCTACTTAACTTTGATCTACTTGCTACTGCCATATGAAGTTGTCAAAGACCAATTTGCGGCGAGCAGACTGCTCGGGGAACCATAACCCTATTTTTTGGAACTTAGTTTCCGAGAGTCTACTCTGTCTAGAATTTATACGGAATGAGCTGCTTGAGGCGACCCATATCCGTAGAATGCACAAGGTGTGACTTGCCAAGATTGCGCATGCGCTTAGAAGACTTGGCCTCATTGAGATGGTTTTTCATATTGCTACGCCGCAAGGCCTTGCCGGTGCCTGTAATCTTGAACCTCTTGGCTGCGCCGCGGACAGTCTTTACTTTTGGCATTGTGCTGCCTCCTTAACTCTGCTGTTTTTTGGCATTAAGAAACATGATCATGTTTCGACCTTCGAGCTTCGGCTCCCGGTCAATGGTAGCTAAGTCTTGCACTAAGGCATAAAATTGCGTCAACACATGCCTGCCACGGTCAGAATGAGCAACCTCGCGCCCTCTAAAGCGCACCGTGACCTTGACCCTGTCGCCATCTTTTAAGAACTGAATGGCCGAACGCGACTTAGTCTCTAAGTCGTGGGGCTCAATATTTGGGCTAAAGGTCAGCTCTTTAACATTGATGATGTGCTGTTTCTTGCGTGCTTCGCGGTCTTTTTTACTCTGCTCATACTTGAATCTGCCATAGTCCATAATGCGACAGACTATAGGCTTTGCCGTGGGCGCCACATTGACAAGGTCTAGCCCTTTCTCCTGGGCAATGCGCAAGGCATCGCGAAAAGGTCTCACCCCGAGCTGTTCTCCATTTTCATCAATAAGACGAACTTCACGGGCTCTAATCTCGTCATTCACTTGGGGCTCTGCGGCTTTGGTTTCTTTATTAATGACTAATCCACCTCCAAAATCTCAAATAAATAAGGCGAGTGTTTCCACCCGCCAAATAAGCATTGTACTACATCTGCCTATTAACCCGCCAAAAGTGTTCGGCTAGGTGAGAGGCGGATGGCCTCTACTTGATTACACCCCATTATAAACCGAAGTCGGAGCGCCGTCAAGCAAACGCTAAAATTGGTCCTCTACCGCTCTAACCTTGGCCTCCATGGTCGCCAACTTATCGCGGCGGTCATCGATCTTTATCAGGGTAGAGACTCGCACCGCACCTTTAGCAAAGGGAACCTCATGCATGAGCGCAATAATCTCTAAGACGCGGGCCAAATCTCCCTCAATAATGGTGCCCATCGGGGTTAGCTGCCACTTGACCTCGGGATGGCCGCGCAATACTTCATGGCACGCTGCCACAAAGTGGCTGATGCTAGGGTTTCCGGTACCAATCGGGGTGATCGAAACTTGGACAATGGCCATGGGTATTCCTTCCCCTCTACTTGAATGCTTTAACTTGGGCATTAAGCTTGGCCAACATATCGGCGATAGGCATGGAACCCTGGTCGCCCCCTTCGCGAGTGCGTAGCGAAACCTCTCCGCTTTCCACCTCTTTGTCCCCTAGGACAAGCATGTAGGGCACTTTCTGCATCTGGGCCTCGCGGATCTTAAAACCGATTTTCTCACTTCGGCCATCGAGTTCGACTCTAATATCCGCCGCTTCAAGCTGCTCACGCACATCTTCCGCAAACCCCCTAGCACGATCGGTAATTGGCATGACCACCACCTGCACGGGGGCGAGCCATAGGGGGAAGGCCCCGGCATAATGCTCTATGAGCATGGCCATAAAGCGCTCGATGGCACCGTAGAGAACGCGGTGCACCACTACCGGACGGTGCCGCTGACCGTCTTCGCCAATATATGTTAAATCGAACTTTTCGGGCATCTGAAAATCAAGTTGTATGGTGGCGCATTGCCAGCTACGGCCGATACTGTCTTCAATGTGAAAATCTATTTTTGGCCCATAGAAGGCACCATCGCCGGGGTTCAACTTGTAGTTAATCTCTCGATGTTTTAGCACATTTTCGAGCGCTGCTTCAGCTACCCGCCAGACAGCGATGTCCCCCATGGCCTTTTCTGGACGGGTGGAGAGTTCCACGCGGTACTTTAAGCCAAAGACGGTGTAAAACTTGTCGACGAGGGCGATGACCCGCCCGACCTCGGCTTCAATTTGCTCGGGCATCATAAAAATATGCGAATCGTCTTGAGTAAACGCGCGCACACGGGCCATGCCGTGCAAGGCGCCAGACAGCTCGTGACGATGCACCAAGCCTAACTCACACAGACGAATGGGCAATTCTTTATAGCTATGCATGGCGTTGCGGTAGACGAGCATGGCCCCCGGGCAATTCATGGGTTTTACCGCATAGTCAAACTCGTCTATCTTGGTGAAGTACATGTTCTCCCGGTAATGCTGCCAATGTCCCGAGCGCTCCCACAGGGAACGGTTCAGGATGAGAGGGGTCTTGATCTCTTGGTAGCCTGCTTTGCGGTGCTCTTTACGCCAAAAGTCTTCAAGGATGTTGCGCACCGTCATACCCTTAGGGTGATAAAACGGGAAACCCGGCCCTTCATCTTGCACGCTAAAAAGGTCTAGTTCCTTGCCCAATTTGCGATGGTCACGTTTCTTCGCCTCTTCTAGGCGGTGCATGTGCGCGTCTAGATCAGCTTGCTTAAAAAAGATTGTGCCGTAGATGCGCTGGAGCATCGGCCGTTTTTCGTCGCCCCGCCAGTAGGCACCGGCAAGGGAGAGCAGTTTAAAGTGCTTGATTGGGGCCGTATCGACGAGATGGGGCCCGGCACAAAGATCGACGAAACTACCGCTTTCGTAGTAGCTGATCTGGACATCCTCGGGCAAGTCATTAATCAGCTCAACCTTAAATTCTTCATCGCGCTCGGCAAAAAATGCGAGGGCCTCTGCTCTGCTGGCCACATGGCGCACTAGAGGGGTCTTCTTGGCGGCTAGCTCCCGCATCTTGCTTTCTATTAGGGGCAGGTCTTCGGGCTTAAAAGGTTCCTTGACGGCAAAATCATAGTAGAAGCCATCTTTTATGGCTGGTCCGATGCCGAACTTAGTGCCAGGGAAGAGCTCCATCACTGCCTCGGCCATGACATGAGCAGCCGTATGCCGCAGTACCTCAAGGGCATCAGCACCATCTTCCGCCGTCAAAATCTCTACCGTAGCCCGGGGCGGTAACTCACTCATGAGGTCCACCACTTTCCCGTTTACTTTAGCGGCAATCGCCTCCTTGGCTAATCTCCGACTGATAGATTCGGCCAGGGTCATGGCGGTGCTGTGGGATGGGATTTCCTTTGTCGTATTGTCTTTTAACGTGATGATGATAGTAGACATTTCATGACCTCCTTTTTTTCAAATAACAAAACCCTCGCGTCACTGCATTAGCAGGGACGAGAGGGTTAATTCCCGCGGTTCCACCCTGTTTGACCCGAAGGCCCAACTTACAGCGCGTAACGTGCGCCACACGGCAAACCTTGTCGGTCGCAGCTCGGGAGTGGTGCGATCTGTGTCCTGACCTAAAGGGCTTCCAGCCGAGGCCCTTCTCTCTGGAAAGTCATCCACATCGTTCTCCGTCAGTGCTTTCAATTACTATACACCAATAAAGTAACGCCGTCAACAAGAAAATTATTGATCTCACTGCCCGGCAACATCATAAGTCCCCTTACGCCTGGGCTGGGGCTTGCTCCAAAAGTAGATGGCCAGCGCCATTGCCAGAAAAACCGTGGCAATGAAGGGAAAAGTGGGATGTTCGGCGTAGAGCCAGCCGGCGGCATAGGGCGACAAGGTTGATGCCAAACCCGCCACCATATTGTAGAGGGCGAAGCTCATGCCCATAGACTTAGGATCGGCAGCCCCGGTAACAAGCGCGGTCATGAGAGACATGACCACATTTGTGCCACCGCGAATAAAAAAAGCGGCGGCCAGTATGTTCACTTCTGTGGTGTATAGTTGCACAATAAAGGTCAAGGCGAGGATGACCAAGCAAGATGCGAGGATGCGCCAAGATCCAGCCTTATCGGCTGCTCGACCGATGAAGGGACTGAGCATAGCCCCTCCTAGTGCCGCTATCGACCCCAAGAAGCCAATAGTCAACAGGTCAAAGCGCGCCACATCCTGCAAAAAAGGGGTGTTGAAAGTGGTTGGGATAGTGATGACAAACCACGTGAGAGAACAAGTGAACAAGAGGTTCCAAAAGCCCCGCGGATAGGAGCGCGGGTCCAGTGCCACTCGCATTTTTGTACTGGTTTCTAGGGGATAACTCGGGGACAAGCGGGTCAGTATGAGAGTGGAAATGGCATAGCAGGCGAGACTGGCCCAAAATACCGCCCGCATGCCCATTTGTTCAGCCAAAAAACCACCCATAGTTGGAGCAAAAACCATCCCCACCGGAAATGCGGTGTGGACCAAGGTAAAAGTAAAGCTACGGGCTTCGGGAGGGCATTTGGCCGCTATATACGACTGCATCGCGGCATTGCTAAACATGGATAGATTGAACAACACAAAACCAGGGATAAGCCACAACCAGTGGTCAGCTAGGGCAAAAATAAGAGGAACCGGTATGGCTATGGCCCATCCTATGATCATGAGTTTTCGCCTCTCGAAGCGGTCCGCCCACATGCCGCCTGGGATAGCCGCCATGGTGCTCACAGCCATCGCCAGAGAGCCTAGAAATCCAAGTTGAACCGCGGTGGCCCCAAGATCGCGAATATAAGCGGGCATAATAACCGTATATAGTCCAAGTCCGAAGGCAAAAAAAAGTAATGAGCCATAAATTATCCATAAATCTCTTGGCAATTTGGGCACAATGAGCCTCCACAACTAGTCTAGCGACTTATAATTCCATTTGCTACACGACTATTTAAAGTAACCACCAGGCAGAACCGTCGTGCGATGGCAAAAATCGCAAGAGAGACAATCCGCCACTCTAGATTCAAATATTTGGCGAATAGTGCTGTACATGTCGGCCCGATTACGCCCATCGCGATGTAAAATTACCTTGTGCGGCGCGAGGGTAATCAAGGCGCTGATAACGAGGTCTTCGTAGCTTGCTTCACGGTCCTCGCCCTCATCAAAGCCTCCTAGGTATTCATGATACAACGGGCAATAGTTCCGGTCATAGATCTGACAAAAACCTTCCGTGTCAATCACCACATGCACTAGCGGAAGCTTAGGCTCTTGAATCTCAACAAAATACCGCAAGAGGCGCACGAACTCTTGATATTCCTTTTCGGTCAAGTACTCTTCTACCGCCTGAGCTAGGGCGTCTCGCAATACTGACGAATAGTCTGGCAGGCGAAAACGCAAAAAACCTTCTGGATTGATGTGGCGGTTGTCCGCCATAAACTCCGTAAGGCGCTCACGCAAGGTGCTCTGCCGAGACAACTGCAACATGTTCTCGCAGTTTAGCAGGCTATAGGCAAGCGACATGATTTTACCTTGTTCATCTGGCGAAAAATACCTGAAGTCTTTTTCAATCAAGCGCTTCAGAAGGACTAGCGACCACTCCTCAATCAAGTAATCTGCTAAGACAGGTGCAGCGAATTGACGCCCTATTTCAGATAAATCTGGCTGGGTGAAAGCGCTACAATTTGGGGCTGTCAAAGAGAGCGTCACGATATTAAACGGTTTTCCATCAACTTCATTTATCTCCACCGCAATTCCCTTTTCCAGGAAGGACCTGAGCCCTCGCGCAAGTCTTTGGCGCAGGGAAGCAGTGGGAGCTGTGATGCCAATTGAAAGAATTTCCACGATCGTCACACTCCCTTCTTGCTCAGAAGTAGTATATGTGACGTCAAAATGGCCTATACGGCAGGACAATTCCAATTAATAGAGCGTTACTGTCTGCCTACGAGTGCCACCTCTTTGGGAAACTAAAGTCACCGTGACCTCCGCTCTGCTCCCCGCAGTGCGCAGGTTCCATCTGACCCGAGCCATGCCTTTCTGTGGCGGGGCCGCATGGTAGTACCACACCTGCTGTCCGGCATGGTAACCCTGCAAATGGCCGATTTCATACTGATGCTCCGAATTAATGAGCTCGACCTGCGGAGGATAGTCCAAGCGAACAATGTCCGCCCGTACCGCTCTCTGCTTCTTAGCCTGCTCCGTGATATTAGTAGACAGGTAGCTATGGTTGGAGACGACTGCATGCACGCTGAACATATTCTCGGCCAACTTCTCCACCTTGATTTCGTCAATCTGCACCTCGGGGAGTGCGCGAGCATAGGCGAGTGAGAACAAGGTCATACGGTGGCATTCGCTTTTGAGCAGGTGTAATGGCGCGTTCTGCCTACACTCCTTAACCCGCCATCCACCGAGCTCTACTTTACCGAATTGAGGGTGATCAACTTCGTGCCACGGGACAAAGCCCTCGCCCCACAGTTCGCGATCACTCCACTGCAAAAGTTTTAGCTCCATCTTGCGCCAGTCTGCCTTACTCTTCCTCTGGAGAGGATCGACCTTCATATCAGGGGCTGCCCTGCCGATTGGGTCCCATAATTCGGGCGTATACGCCAGCAAGCCAAGCTGCTCAAAGCACCAATCATCAAAAACACCGGAAAAAACATCACCATAGCAACAGACCACTGGATATCCGGTCGTATCAGTGCCAAGTTTTCCTACGGCCTCATACAGGGCGATGTCCTCACCGGCAAAATCCTTGTCTGGTATGGTACTGTGCGGCCTGAACAGCACGCCGCCCCAGGTGTGATAGAGGATGACACCGGCGATGTTCTTATGCTTATTAACAAACTCCACCTGATTGCGCGTTTCTGGCTCGGACAGCGGGAATGGACCTGAGCCGGCGGTTAGGGGGCTGTACCCTGAAGGAAAATTGCGGTTAAGGTCAAGGCCATACTTAGTCGGAACAAGAGGAAACGGCAACTCAACTTTCTCCACTAAGTTACCAAGGTGGTCGCGAACTACTCCTTCAGAGAACAAATGGTAGAATGGTCCCGAAACATCAAGGGGGGAACGCTCCACCATCAGGCGCGCGTCTTCATAATCTGCGCGCCAAGCCCCGCGTCTATCATCACGCAAACGCATCCGCAGAATTTGCCCATCGTGATTAAAATCCTCCTCACAAAGACCCGGCGGGTCTTCATGTTGACGGAAATCTGGATATGGGCGCACGCTACTGCGTAGGAGTTTGGGTGTCGTCAAGTAAAGCTCGACTCCATCCGGGTTGATGCGAGGCAAAATGTAAAATGTCCGCGTGTCAAGTAGTTCCTTAATCTCCCGCTTGACTGAGTAATTGGTCAGTAAGTAGTCGATGAGGTACAGTGCAGCCGCTCCCCCAGTTACTTCCCCCGCGTGTATATTGGCATCAACATAAAGCGCGGGCTTCTCGCCTTCGCTTCCCGTCGCCTTGTTCGTGATCGTAGCTGCCCACACCTCACGCCCCTCATGGCTCTTGCCGATAGATTCTAGCGTCAAGAAATCAGGATACAACAGAGCATATTGGTGGAGATAATCGGTCAACTCGGCATAAAGATGATACTTATCAAACTTGATGGGCACACGCTCCGCCATAATAGGACCTCCTCTAACTTACCTAGTCCATGACAATGACAATGATTCTTTAACTACTGGCAAAATCCTGCTAAAGAAAAAGAAAACGGGTCCCCAGAGGGTACAGGGCATACTGCTAGAGCTCAGCGCCGGCGAAGCTGTAAATAGGCAGCCATTCGTCTCCGTGGCGAACCGAAAGCGCTGGGTTTAGAATGTAGTAGCCTTGTCGTACGCGTGTAAAGAGCTTTCTGTTGTATGGATTCTCGGAGCTGACCTCGTTCTTGGAGAGAAGCCCTGATATGTATTGCCGCTTCTTTCTGTAGTCGGCAATGACGCTGTCAGGCAAGGCCTCTATGTATTTAGCAAGGTGAGCAGCGCTAATAGTGACCTGCCCTAGATGCTTCGGGTTGATTTTAGGCATTACCAACACAAACAGAACGTGAAAGAGCAGAAACTCACCCTGATTGTTGCTTAGTTTGGTCAGCTTTTCTTCAACCTTGAGGCTTACGCTAGAAAATGAAAGCAAGCCGTTAATCTGGAAGAACCTTGATGGTTCATAGTCCTTCTTGGTTATTGTCCTGAGTAGGGCAATTTGCCATGCCGTCATCCCATAGTTATCCGTGAGATCCGTGTTGGCCCCTGCGGACAACAACATTTTAACCAAGGCTGCATTGCCGGCCCTTGCGGCAAGCATTAACGGTGTGACGTTAAGCTCCGTGCGGTGGTCGATGCCGTAGACCCCACACTGCTTGACAACTTCTTTATCTAGATGCCCTGCGTATTTCGGGAGAAGCTTGGCGTCAAGATTCGCCTTTTGCTGTTCATATAAGGGCAGGTTGAAAAATGGCATTCCTTCACGCACCGAGTAGATCAGCCGTGCTTTGTCATAGTTGTGTGCGCTTAGGAAGCGAATGAGCGCAGGCGCATCGTAAAAGAGAGCATACTCAAAAAGAGCTTTGCGAGGTCTTTGCGGATTATCTTTGGCCGTGCATATCTGCGCGACTAACTCTATGACTCGCTGGCCAGTAAAAGACTCCCAAGGTACCGGTTGTGTCTTTAAGATGGAGCGTTTTATCTCATCGGCTTGCTCCTGCTTGCCCTGAAGCTCTAACTTGCGGGCTTCCGCCTGCCACTCTTCATTGGTGGACTGCTCTGTGGTCATGGTTAGTTGGTCAAGGGGGCGCTCTAGTCCGAGCACCTGCAGCATCCGGTGTCCAGCATCGCTTTCGATTATATAAAGCTTGTTAACGGCACGGGTGACGGCAACATACAAGGAATTAATGAAAAACTTGTAGATTTCTAGGGATTTGTCCGTTTTGTCCGCAGCCCGCATGTAGAGGATATCCCCTTCCATGTCTGCTTCGGCCACCCCACGGATTATCTCTTGAAAGCTCTGCCGCTCCCCGGAAACAAAATTAAACAGCACAACCTTCTCGTACTCTAGCCCCTTGGCCTCCTGCACGGTGAACAAGAGAGGGGTATCGAGGTGCTTACGGGCTAAATCCTTATCTTCATTGCGCATCACAATTACGGCAACTTTAGCAGAACGCCTTATACTGTTGTTCATTTGGCTCTTAACCTTGTCGGTGTCGCGCAGAAACACTACTTCGCCCAACTTTTCATCGTGGCTGTTCATAAGATAAGTGCTCTCTTTATCAATGGAACCAAAGCGCTTCTGTTTGATCCGGACAAGCCTGTTCGCTAGGTCGGTTATAGCCCTGGAATTACGGAAGTTCGACTGCAGGACTCTCGTTACTCTCTTGCTCTCAAGTTCTGCGCTGTTGTAGAGCATAGACTTTAACCCGCTCCAGGAAAAGAAGTTGGGGTGGACAATCTGGTTGGAATCGCCACAGAGCATAAAATGGGCAGGGTTCTTAAGGCTCTTTAAGATAAGCTGAAGTTGGATGTTTGTAATATCTTGGACTTCATCGACCACTACAAAATCGTATTGCTGCTTAACATCCCCGATGTACCCGTGCGCAAGAATGTTGGGGTCATAAAGGCCGTTGTCCCGCAGCAGCACTAGGTACTTTTCAAAGAGGCCGTAGACTAATTCGCGCTCGGTATCAAGGTAGATGGACTGCCTAACGCCGAGATTGATGTAGTCCTCGCGGCTCAAGTATGGCTTGTCCACGGTAGAGCCCGTGATCACCCCGCGAAACTCTTCATAGAGGCGATGTGCGTCTGTCACTCGTTGCTGTTTCGGGAATCGCGACAGCCACTCGGCGAACGTTCTATAGCTCAGCTCTCTGCCGTCCGGCACGCGTATCGTCTCCAAGTATTCCCTGAAGGAGAGGAAAAAAATGTCCTGCTCTTTATTTTCGTAATGGTTGCTGTAATAGAGGTTCCTCGCGCTTTCGGCAAGATACGGCGACAGGGTGACATACAGACCTTCCCCATGAAACAGCTTCATCTTCTCGAGCGTCAGGACAGTCTTACCACTACCGGCAGGCCCGATCAGAATAAGCGGGAAAGGCGCATTGTATACGTTTTGCTGCTCGGGGTCGAAGGATACTATCTTATCTAAGAAATGAAAGCGCTTATCTGCCGGATTGACATAGGTAACTTGCGGCAAAGACTGCGTTTCTATTTCTGCTTCGCACTCAATGAGCGGTATCTTCGCCTCGTCGACTTTGGCTCCCCTTAAAAACTTGGACTTGTCGTAGGCGTGATTAAGAACCACCTCTAACAACAAGGCATAGCGCATCTCTTGATATTGAACCAGCTTAAATATGAGGCGGTTAGAATCATCGAGCCTAGCACTGTATAGCCCATGCTCCGACAGCTTCTTTACGGCAGCGGAGCGAAAGTCATCCCTTTCTAGGCATCTGGCAACCTTCTCGTATTGTCGCTTCACTTTTGAATAGTCAATGTCGCTATACTCAAGTATGTTCACCTGAAACCGTCCCTTCTAAGAAGCAGGTTACCCACTACTTCTCCCTTCCCATTACTTTTCCCTCTTTTCTTCTCTCCCGAAACGCACACCCGCCACGATAGACGGGCAACTAGCGGGTAACCAAAACTAAAAAACCACCTTTTCGGTGGTTCCCTAGAAGGCCCAAAAGCCTTGATAATAGTGGTGCCGAAGGCCGGAATCGAACCGGCACGGTCCTCACGAACCGAGGGATTTTAAGTCCCTTGCGTCTGCCAATTTCGCCACTTCGGCATAAATAAAAGTTAATAAAAGTTTGGAGGCGGCACCCAGACTTGAACTGGGGAATAGAGGTTTTGCAGACCTCTGCCTTACCGCTTGGCTATGCCGCCTCGAAATCAAAACCCCAACCGCCATGGCGGCAGCTGGGACCAAGAACTTATGGAGCGGAAGAAGAGATTCGAACTCTCGACCCTCGCCTTGGCAAGGCGATGCTCTACCGCTGAGCTACTTCCGCTTGTTAATGGTATCCCGCTATTTAGCTACAAGGATGGTGCCGCAGGCCAGAATCGAACTGGCGACACGAGGATTTTCAGTCCTCTGCTCTACCGACTGAGCTACCGCGGCATCTTGCTAAATGGCGGAGTCGACGGGAATCGAACCCGCGATCTCCGGCGTGACAGGCCGGCATGTTTACCGCTACACCACGACTCCATAGGTGGTGGGAGCAATAGGGTTCGAACCTATGACCCCCTGCTTGTAAGGCAGGTGCTCTCCCAGCTGAGCTATGCTCCCGCGCATTTAGTAGTATACCTGTTGAGGAGCAGTCCGTCAACCACTTGGCCAACTAATTTTCAACCTCTGCCCTCTGACATCTAGACATGGTACGCCCGAGAGGAATCGAACCTCCGCACCCGGATCCGGAGTCCGGCGCTCTATCCACTGAGCTACGGGCGCAGAGGATACTTAATCATTATAGCGCCTTGGCAGAGCAAATGCAATGGCAAATGAAACAAATCCTAAGCCTAGAGCGCTTTTACAATATTCTTAAATTTACGACCGCGGTCTTCAAAATCGCGAAACATGTCAAAACTGGCGCAAGCTGGGGATAGCATGATGCTAGAACCTGGTTCGGCTTGCCTCCTGCACCATTCCACTGCCGCCTGGAGGGTGGGCAAGTTGATTTTTTTTACCTTTTTACCCTTTTTTCTTTCGGCATCTTTAATGGCCATGGCAAGTTTGTCTGCGGTAGAGCCTATAAGGGCCACCGCCCGCACCCTTTCGACCAACTCAAGGGCTAGCTCGTCAAAAGGTACGTTTTTATCACTGCCCCCCGCGATAAGCAAGATATCCCCCCCAATGGCTCTTAACCCTGCCAGAGTGCGAGTAGGGCTTGAAGCGATTGAATCATTGTAATAGCGCACTCCATCAAGCTCACGCACTAACTCTAAGCGGTGCTCCACCGGTGTAAATGAAGTTACTGCGCTCGCAATGATCCTTGGATCTACGCCTTGAACCAGACCAACCGCCGCTGCAGCCGCAACGTTTTCAATATTATGCCCCCCCAAGAGCCTGAGACCGGTGATGTCACAAATCTGTACTTCTGCACCTTGCCACCGCGCCACGAGACTACTGCCGCGCACAAACACACCACAGGGGACTGCCTCGCGGCGACTGAAAAAAACCACCTTGCCGGGAACATGTCCGGCCATGGCACGCGTTGTTAGGTCATCATAATTCAAGATGACGTAGTCCTCACTGCCCTGATGACGCCAAATATTGGCCTTGGCGGATATGTATTCCGCGTAGCTCGCATGAACGTCAAGGTGATTAGGCGAAATATTAGTAACAACGGCCACAGCCGGGCTTTGGGTCATGGGCAGGAGCTGAAAACTAGATAACTCTAAGACTATGCGGGCCGAAGGCGGAATGTCCTCTACTTGTTCAACCAAGGATTGGCCAATGTTCCCACCCAAGTAGGTCATGTAGCCCGCCTCACTCAGTATCGCGAAAATCAATGATGTGGTAGTCGTCTTGCCATCACTGCCGGTGACGGCAATAATCGGAGCTTTGGCCAAGTCAAAGACCAGCTCCGTCTCACTTGTCAGCAAGGCACCTTTGGCTACCGCTTTTACAATCTCAGGTAAATCTGGTCGCATGACCGGGGTTCTAAACAGCAAGTCGAACCCTTCCAAACGACCCAGGTATTCGCCACCTAAAATATACTCGACATCCCTCTCGCCGAGGGCATCGAGAGCATCATGCAACTGTTCGCGCGTCTTCTGGTCGCAAGCAGTTACCCTCGCGCCGCGATCCACCAAGAAGCGGATGAGAGGCACGCCGCTCCTTAGTCCGATGCCCATCACCGCCGCTCGCTTCCCTCGCAGGGACTCTACTGTCAATGCCAAAAAATCTCCCCCAAATTCTCGCTGGCGGCTACTAATTGCTGTAACTAAAGAAACCCCTTCCGGTCTTGCGCCCGAGGTGACCGGCAAGCACCATCTTGCGCAGCAGAGGCGCGGGGCGATACTTGTCACCAAGCGAGCGATGCAGCACCTCCATGATGGCCAAGCAGACATCAAGGCCGATAAGGTCGGCGAGGCTGAGTGGCCCAATCGGGTGGTGGGCGCCAAGTTTCATGACCGCGTCAATGTCTTCAGCCTTGGCTACACCATCCTGCAGACTGAAGACTGCCTCGTTGATCATCGGCAGGAGCAATCTATTGACCACAAAGCCCGGGTAGTCGCTGACAAGGATGCCCGTCTTCCCTAGGCGGCGCACTACTTCCCTGGCTACGGCTACGGTCTCGTCGCTGGTTGCATGGCCCCGGATGACCTCAACCAGCTGCATAATTGGCACTGGGTTCATGAAGTGCAGCCCGATGACTTTTTGTGGGCGCTTTGTGAAAGCCCCTATCTGTGTCAATGACAAACTAGAGGTGTTGCTCGCCAGGATCGTGTGTGGCGCACAGGTTTTATCGAGCTCTAAAAATACACCCTTTTTCACATCGACGTTCTCGTTTATCGCCTCGATGACGAGGTCAGCCTCCACCGCCCTGTCTAATTCCGTGGTCACAGTAAGGCGTGATAGCACAGCACCCTTTTCCTCATTAGAAAGACTGCCCTTTTCTACCGCCTTACCTAGGAGTCTCGCTATACCAGCTTGGGCACGGGTAAGAGCCTCCCCTGATAGATCGCAGAGTAGTACCTCATAGCCGCTCTGGGCAGCAACTTGCGCAATTCCACTCCCCATTTGCCCTGCACCGACAACCATTATTTTTTTAATCTCCATAAATACCCTCCTCTTGTTTCCTTAAAGTAATGTGTTCTCCGGACAAGGTCATAGTCCTGCCGCTACCAGCCAAAATTCACGTCAATCGCTCCCTATGTGCTATAATGGGCATGTATTTAAGGAGAGTGATGGTCTTGCCTGCACCTCGCAACCCTACCCTTAGCACACTTTTTTGGAGCTTTTTTAGAGTAGGTGCTTTTACCTTTGGTGGCGGTCTGGCCATGTTGCCTGTCATGCAGAGAGAAATTGTGGATCGGCAGGGTTGGCAAAGCGAACATGAATTTGTCGACGTCCTAGCCATTGCCCAATCGAGTCCGGGTGCTATCGCCATCAACACCGCGATTTTTACCGGCTACAAACTTCTCGGTGTACCGGGGGTAGCGGTGGCTATTGCCGGAGTGGTATTGCCATCTTTTCTCATAATCACGGTGCTGGCCGCCACTCTCACCGCTGCCGAGCCTCCTCTCCTCCTGACTAAATTCTTCCTTGGCATTCGTCCGGCAGTGGTCGCTCTCATCCTCGCTGCGGCCATAGGGATAGGCAGGAATGTGCTCATTGACCGTTTTAACATCATGCTCGCCGCGGTGGCGCTGGGAGTGAGCCTTGTTAGCAACATACATCCGGCTATACTCATTGCTGGCGCGGCTCTCTTTGGCTACCTACACCAGCAACTCCTGTCGCGGCGGGGGGTTAGGCCATGATCTACCTTGAGCTTTTTATAAGCTTC
Source organism: Peptococcaceae bacterium (assembly GCA_018334055.1). GTDB lineage: Bacteria > Bacillota > UBA994 > UBA994 > UBA994 > BS524. The sequence continues at coordinate 67,469 of JAGXSS010000040.1, read as the reverse complement.
TTCACGATTGGCGCCTTTAGTTTTGGGGGCGGTTATGCAATGATCCCCCTCATTGAACGTGAATTGGTACGCAATCAAGCCTGGCTGACCGCACAACAATTTATCGATATCTTAGCTATCGCCGAAATTACCCCGGGTCCCGTGGCCATTAACGCGGCGACATTCGCTGGATACAAAGTGAGCGGCTTGCTCGGCGGCATTGCCGCCAACCTAGGCATTGTGGTGCCTTCGCTCATGGCAGTAATGACCATGGCCTACATTGTTCAGCGTTTTCAGGGTGCACCCCTATTAAAAAGTGCTTTAGCCGCTGTTCGCCCGGTCGTTGTGGTTCTTATTTTCATGGCAGCTGTAACCGTCGGCAGACAGACAATTCTTGACTTTAAGAGCGCAGGGATTGCTGTCTTGGCGCTAACCCTCATGCTACGGACCAAACTAAACCCCATCCTGTTACTCATCGGGGCAGGAATCGCCGGCGTCATCATTTTTTGAGAAGAGAAGGGTGTCTATGTCTCGACTACGACTGCTCACCTTGCGCTGCCTGTATATCACCCTTGCTTTTGCCATTATTGGGGTCGGCATCGATATCTCGATCAAGGCCGCCTTGGGCGTAGGTTCATGGACGGTGTTTCACCTTGGCGTCGCCAACTACGTGGGGCTCACCCAAGGCCAAGTTAGTCAATTGGTGGGTTTATGTATAATTGCGGCTAGTTTTTTTCTCGGTGTGAAGCCTGCTCTAGGTACGGTTATGAATATGGTGCTTATCGGCTGGTTTTTTGATATCTCAGTGGGATATGCCCTGATCCCGCCGGCGTCATCTCAGTTGCAATCTTTACTGTATCTCGCAGGAAGTACGCTGATTTTTGGCTTCGGAGGTGCCATGTACATGAGTGCCGGCCTCGGGGCTGGGCCGAGAGACAGCCTCATGTTGGCGCTGACAGCGCGTACCGGCTGGCCGGTGGGCAAGATGCGTACTGTTATGGAGCTGACCGTCCTTATTTTTGGTTGGCTCATGGGTGGGCCTGTTGGCCTAGGTACCATAGTGCTCACCTTTAGCCTCGGTCCTGCCATAGAAAACTCCTTTAAAATTTTTCACTGGCTTGGCCGCCTGAACAGCACCACCCGAGCGGTGATCGCTGTACCGATAAAGAGCCGCGCCGCAAGTTAATCTTAATTATGTGCAAAAATTAGGGAATTTATGTAATAGAAGAACATGTTGGAGGGAGAACCGAAGATGAGGAAAACAAAAATTGTCTGCACCATAGGGCCCGCAAGTGATAGCCCGGAACAATTGCGCGCCTTAGTGAGGGCCGGACTTGACGTCGCGCGACATAATTTTTCCCATGGCACACATGACGAGCACCTCGTGCGCATTGCCAAAGTGAGGGCCGCTGCGGAGGCGGAAGGCAAGCATGTTGCCATCATGCTTGATACCAAAGGCCCTGAGATACGCATCGGGACATTCGCCAACGGTCCCATCGAGCTCATCCCGGGCAGTCTATTTACTCTCACCACCCAGATTGTACCTGGAACATCTGAGCAGGTAAGTGTAACTTACATAAATCTGCCACGCGAGGTGATCCCCGGAGACCGCTTGCTACTTGACGATGGCCTGCTTGAACTGAAGGTGGAGCAAACGACCGCCAGTACCGTGGTTTGTCGGGTAATAGTCGGAGGCCCGCTCAGCAACCGTAAAGGCGTCAATGTGCCCGGCAAGACCCTCAGTCTGCCGGCGTTGTCGCCTCAAGATGAAGCTGATCTGAAGTTCGGAGTCGAACAGGGCGTTGACTACATAGCCGCATCATTCATGCGTTCCGCCAATGATGTTTACGCAGTACGCCGCTTTCTTGAAGGTCTGGGGGCCGATATCCCCATTATTGCCAAAATAGAAAACAAAGAGGGCGTAGACAATCTTGAGGCTATCTTGAAAGTAGCCGATGGGTTGATGGTTGCCCGCGGCGACATGGGGGTAGAGTTCCCAGCGGAAGAAGTTCCCCTGATTCAAAAAGAGATGATCAGGAGGGGCAATGCTCTAGGTAAGCCGGTAATTACCGCCACGCAAATGCTGGATTCCATGATGCGCAACCCCCGCCCCACTAGGGCTGAAGCAAGTGACATCGCCAATGCAATTTTCGACGGCACCGATGCCATCATGCTATCCGGCGAGACCGCCAGCGGGAAGTACCCCCTTGAGTCCGTCCTGACCATGGCCCGCATTGCCGCGAGAACAGAGCAAGCGCTAACTCTCGGAACATCTACCGCCGATGCCTGTCAGGTGAGAAGTGCTACCGTCACAGACGCCATCAGCCATGCCACCGTGCAGGTAGCCACCGAGCTTGAGGCCGCTGCCATCATCACGCCTACCCATTCGGGTTGGACAGCGCGCATGGTCGCCAAACACCGCCCGCAAGCACCGGTAATTGCCATCACGACCAGCGCCGTCGTCGCCCGCCGCCTCAACTTGCTTTGGGGAGTTATCCCCATTGTGGGCACGCCTATCACCACGACGGATGACCTAATTGAAGGCTCTGTAAAACGCGCCTTGCAGGGTAATTTGATCAAGAATGGCGATCTAGTCGTCATAACGGCGGGCATCCCTGTAGGAGTCCCCGGCACCACCAATGTGCTCAAGGTGCATGTAGTGGGAGACGTCCTCGCTCGGGGCACGGGCATCGGTGCCAAGAGCGCAGAAGGCAAAATTTGCGTTGCCAGAAGTGCCGCTGAGGCTAATGCCAAGACAAAGGATGGGGATATTCTCGTCACCTTAGCCACCGACAGCGAGTACATCGCGGCGATGGAAAGAGCCGCAGGCATCATCACCGAGGAGGGCGGCCTGACCTCGCACGGCGCCATAGTCGGGCTAAATTTAAACAAAGCCACCATCGTAGGCATCAATGGCGCTACCAGCATCCTCAAGGACGGACAAGTTGTCACCATCGACGGAGAGCGTGGTCTTGTCTACCAAGGTCAGACGCGCATCAGGTAGTGGCCTATTTATCCATATTGGCATAGTACTGTCTGGCGAGTAAGATCATCTGCTCTTTACTCTTGACTTTACCCCGAGCCGCCTGCTCCTCCAAGAATGTCACACTTTCCTGCAGCCACCGCCCGGGCGTAAGCCCTAGTTCCTCGGCCAATACCAGGGGACTAAGTGGCAGTGTGGGCTGAATGATTTCGTCGTGACGGAAGTACCAAGCAGTGAGAAACTGGTTGAGCGTGGTCACGATTGCGGTGTAAGCCGGGTCCGTCCACATCTCCTCTCCCTTAGCCAGGAGATCGGCCACACTAAAAAGGGAAAGCGGCACAGAATAGGTGCCCATACGCCGCGCCATGCGGTAGAGATGCCCTTCATGCAGGCGGGGTTGGCGCGCCAGTTGGGCTAGGTACGTGTGCCACCGCACAAAGCGGGTCAAGAGTTTGGCTTCCATACTCGATAGACGCAAGCGTTGCGTGAGCGGCGGCAGCATTTCCACCCCGATTTGCTCATGGCGATAAAAAGTAACTTTGCCATCAAGGCGGAGCCCCTTAGAGCGAGGCTTGCCGATGTCGTGGAGCAAGGCCCCGAGTTTACACACTGTCTCTATATTAGCAGGCAACTGCGCGAGCTCCTGTGTCAATCGCTCGCGCACTGCGCTTGCGGCGAATTTCGGGGATGCCCATACTTCAAGGTAACCTAAAAAAGCTCTCCACGAATGCTCGTAGACACAAAAACTGTGATACTGATTTTGCAGTACCCCACGCTCCGCGGCAAACTCGGGGAAGAGCACTGCCAAGGCCCCGACCTTTTCGAGCCAAGTGTAGGCAGATGAGGCGAAGGGCGCGACCGTCAGGCGAGTGAGCTCAGACCATACTCTCTCTCCCGGGCACTGGCGCAAAAGTGGTGCTGAAAGAAGCGCCTTGGCATGGAGTTCACTGCTCGGTGAAAACCCTAATTCCGCTATCAGGCGTCCGGCACGCAGTATCCGCAAGGCGTCAGCAGAAAGCGCGGTGGAACCAGTCAAGACGAGGCTTTGCTCGGCTAGATGTTCTCGACCACGATGGTAGTCGATGATCGCCCCATGGTCCTCGGCGACAAAATCCTTCAGTTCCATGGCCATGGAGTTAACAGTGAAGTCGCGCCGCTCGAGGTCCTCCGCGAGTGTTCCGTGGAGGGGTGCCACATCTATAACCGTTTCATCGCATAGGTAGCGCCAAATATCACTCTCCTCGTGCAGGACAAAAGGCTTCTTTCCCAGCAGTGCAGTCATCTGTGCGAGGTGAGACGGGAAATCCTGCTTTGGAATGAGCAAATCATAGTCATTACTCCCACGGCCGAGAATGATATCCCGCACCGCCCCGCCGACGACATATATCGGAAAACGAAAGGTCAACTCAGTCAACCGGCGTAACACTTTTGCTCACCCCACATTTTTCTCGTTGTTGTATTTCCGCTCCTACAAGTATAACGGCATCGTTACAGGTTTTGTCCACTCCAAAAATGGGCACACTCCTTGCAAGGGGGTGCTCGCCTTGCGCCAAAAAAATGGTTTTTCGCTACTTGAGCTACTCATAGTTGTCGCCATTTTGTCCGCCATCTTAATAAGCGTCACCAATATCCTCGATGTCGGTGCCATCACCGGCAATCCCCTAGCGGAGCCCACGGATTGGGAACTAGCCACATGTAGATTTAATCAAAACGTAGTACAAAACGCAACTGAGTATTTTGGCATCATCCATGGGAGGTACCCTTTGAACATGAGCGAACTCTATCCTTGGTACTTAGACCGCATACCCCGTTGCCCAGTGTGGGACATTCCATACATCTACAACGAATTTCATCTGGTATACTGCCCCCATCACGGCAGATGAGGCTGGAATTCCTAGCGTGAGCCATTTGTCCTTTGGTTGGATTTTATGAGTGATTGCGCACATTGCGCACTTACACTCTATGCGCTATACTCAGGACTGAACTGAATAAACTGCATGGTGCCCTTGGGTAACAAGGGTTAAAAGGGAATCAGGTTAAAATCCTGAGCGGTCCCGCCACTGTATAGGGTAGTACTTAGCAACAACCACTGTTTGCTCGCGCAAATGGGAAGGTGCTAGGCGCGTTTATCCCTAAGCCAGGAGACCTGCCATGCCGTATACGACGCCGTCCTGCGGTCGAGGGGACTGGGTCAAAGCTTTGGGTTACCTAGCTTTGTCCTCCTCAGCCAAAAGCTGAGGTTTTTTAATTAACTGAAAGGGGGTTGTTTCCTTGAACATCAGACAACTAGCTCAGTTCAGCATGCTCCTAGCTCTCAGTGTGGTAGGCTCCTATATCAAAATCCCCAGCATGGTCGGTAGCCTGGCTCTTGACGCTGTCCCCGGTTACTTCGCCGCACTTTGTATTTCCCCGGCGCTAGGGGCGACTGTAGCTAGTCTAGGGCACATGGCTACGGCGGCTGTAAGCGGATTTCCTCTGGGGATTCCAATCCATGCCCTAGTGTCCCTGGGCATGGCCGCTTCGGCTTTGTGTGCAGGCCTATTGGCAAAGCGCAGTCTTTACCTCGGCGCTACAGCAGGCATTCTAATCAATGGTCTGATATTGCCGGCCCTATTTATTGTGATCCCGGCTTTCGGCATGCCCTTCTTCTTAGCAGCTACTCCCTCTATTATGGTGGCCTCGCTACTAAATGTAGCTCTGGCAACTATGCTCCACGCGGTACCGAGCTTAAGAAAAGCTACATATGTCCGGTAGAGACTTCCTAGTTGTGCCGAACGGGCAGGAAGATGATATCGTCATCACCTGTGACTCCATTGGTGGCATTGGGGGCCTTTCTGGCGACTTCTTGAGCGTGGACCCGTCCGTAGTTGGACACTTCTTAGCACGGGTAGCCTTAATGGAACTCTTGGCTGCAGGCGGGGAACTAGTTGCCCTTTCCTGCACTTTTGCCATCAATGAACAGGATGCTGCGCCCATTCTCAAAGGGGTGTTTGCTGAGGCTCGGCATGTTCACCCCTACCCCGAAAGAATCACGATTGTTACTACCGAGAAAAATATACCCACTGTACAGACGGGTGTAGGCATTACCTGCATAGGTAAAGCCAAGGATGGGGTACGCACCGGTTTATCTCGGATAGGCGACGTTGTTCTTGCCGTTGGTAATCCTAAAGTGGGCGCTCTGGTCAAACTCACTGACACGGAGATTGCAGACATCCCCCTACTCAGGAGACTACTCGCTCAGCCCGGGATAAGAGACGTTGCTCCGGCAGGGTCTAAAGGCATATTGTACGAGGCTCAGGCCATGGCCGAGGCCGCAAAGCTCCGTTTGCAATGCTCCAGTGACAGTTCTATCTTGCACAAATCTGCTGGGCCTGCTACTGCGATTGCATTTAGTTGTGACCCTGCAGCTGTTGCCACGATTGAGGACACTTTCGCTAACCTAGTTGCTATTGGTGTATTTAAGGAGGGTGCAAATACATGAATTGGAGTTGCAAGATGGATGCAAGTCGCACCCTGTGTACCAAGTTCCTCAGATTGCTCTGTTTGAAGGCGCTAGTTGTTTAAGGAGGTCCAAATAGTGAATAAAATAGTATTAATCACCGGTGGCGTGCGTAGTGGAAAAAGTGCTTACGCCGAGAATTATGCTGCTAATTATCCGCAAGTCGCCTATATTGCTACCGGTGAAGCCTTAGATGAAGAAATGACGGAGCGCATTAGCGCACACCAAAGTAGACGGCCGCTCCACTGGCAAACGATGGAGGAGCCACTTCAGTTGGCAAGTAGGCTCGACAGTCTGTTGCCAGATGCATGCTTAGTTATCGATTGCCTTGGTTTATGGGTTAGCAATCATCTGCTAAGGGACGAAACCATGGCTCTCGCAAATCCGCAGGCCTTCATTTCTACTATGGAGGATAAGGCCTCCGAACTGGTCGCGATGCTGCGCCAGCGCACCGGGCCCGCTATAATTGTGACCAATGAAGTCGGCTTAGGCCTTGTCCCGCCCTACAAGGTGGGGCGAGTATTCCGTGACGCCCTAGGTCGCGTTAACTGCCTGCTCGCTCAACAGGCCGACGAATTGTATCTCTGCACCGCAAGCATTCCCTTGTGCTTAAAACGGGAGGGATTGATTTTACATGGGTAAGGCTATTATGGTGCAAGGCACAGCATCCCACGTGGGTAAAAGCATACTGACTGCTGCTTTGTGCCGAATACTTAGGCAAGAGGGGTTTTCTGTAGCCCCATTCAAGTCGCAAAACATGGCCCTCAATTCCTATGTTACGCCCGACGGCCTAGAGATTGGCCGAGCACAAGCGCTCCAGGCTGAGGCCTGCGGCATAGAGCCAGAGGTAGCCATGAACCCCATTTTGCTGAAGCCCACTGGAGAACTGAGCGCCCAAGTGGTGGTTATGGGCAAGCCTCTGGCTAACATGACCGCCCGCGAGTACAGAGATAATTACCTGGATAATGCTATACCCATTGTAAAACAGGCGCTGGATGAGCTCCTAGGGCGTTATGATGTGGTTGTGATGGAAGGTGCAGGCAGCCCTGTGGAGCTCAACCTCAAAGATCGGGATATCGTCAACATGGCAGCCGCTAAACTCGCCCAAGCACCCGTTCTGATGGTTGGAGACATTGACAGAGGCGGTATCTTTGCCTCACTCTATGGTACCGTCAGCTTACTGCCGCCAGACGAAAGGGACCTAGTTGTGGGCCTCATCGTCAACAAGTTTAGGGGGGATCTATCCCTTTTTACCGATGGAATAAAGATGCTCGAAGACTTAACCCACAAGCCGGTCTTAGGAGTAATCCCCTATCTCTTCAATCTAGATTTGGACGAAGAAGACTCTGTCTCCCTTGATAACTGGCATCAAACTACCCCTGCCGATATTAACATCGCCGTCCTTAAACTGCCGCGCATCTCTAACTTCACAGACTTTGCCCCACTAGCCTGTGAGGCGGGAGTTAGATTGTTCTACACCACCTCATTTGACGAAGTTTTGGCCGCCGACGTGGTTATCATACCAGGCACCAAAAACACTGTGGCTGACCTGGTATTTTTGCGAGAGACAGGCCTGGCGGATGCACTTCTGATTGCCGCCCGCCAAGGGCGCAAGATTATCGGCATTTGTGGGGGCTATCAATTGCTTGGCCACGATATTTTGGATCCCCTAGGCGTAGAGACTGATATGAAAGCGGCCGTAGGCTTAGGACTATTGCCGATTACTACAACCTTTCGCCCCACTAAGACTACCGTACGCTGCCAAGCTATAAGCAAGCTCCCCTTTTATTCAGGGTCGATATCAGGCTACGAAATCCACATGGGAAATTCAGTGGTTACGGGGGCATCCGCTTTTGAGATAGAAGATGACAGTACGCATCTTGATGGGTGTATTAATGAAGCTGGTACTATATGGGGAACCTACATCCACGGTGTCTTTGATAACGATGAATTTCGGTGGGCGCTCATAAACTCTGTGCGGGAGGCCAAGGGGTTCTGCCCTTTGCCTGAGGGTGTGCGTTACCGGGACCACCGTGAGGCGGAGCTAGACCGTCTAGCTAGCCACGTACGCAAACACTTGGACATAGACAAAATTATGCAACTCACAGGGCTGCGGTGATGGTGGCCGTAGCCTTTCTCTTAGACCTTCTAGTAGGTGATCCCGCTCCTCTAGTATTCATGCATCCCGTTGTACTAATTGGCAAACTCGTCAAACTGATGGAACGCGTCCTCTACCGGCAGGCCTCGCGGCTGCGGGGCGCTGTTTTGGTTATTGCCGTATGCGCTGTGGCTTATGCCTCTACCCACTATCTCATAGTCCTATTCGGTCAATACAGAATACTACTGGAGCTGTGGCTCCTCTCAACTGCACTAGCAGCCAGAGGCTTGTATGATTCAGGGATGAAGGTACAGGTTGCACTACAGGGCAAAAATCTAGAGACCGCCCGACAACATCTCGCAGAAATCGTAGGGCGTGATACCGCAGCGCTGGATGAGCGAGAGATAGTTCGTGCTACCGTCGAAACTGTGGCGGAGAATCTAGTCGATGGCGTGACTGCCCCGCTGTTCTACGCCTTGTTGGGTGGAGCTCCGCTTGCCATTATGTACAAGGCTATTAACACCATGGACTCGATGCTAGGGCACAAGGATGACCGCTATTTCAGCTTCGGCTGGGCCGCAGCGCGGCTAGACGATGTAGCCAATTACCTCCCGGCACGTCTTACCGGTATGGCGTTAGTGGCTGCAAGCAGGGCTTTGTCGCTCAATTACCGCAGGTGCCGGCAGACAATCCTTAGGGATGCTGGCAAACACAGTAGCCCTAACGCCGGCATTCCCGAAGCTGGCGTAGCCGGCGCTTTAGGCGTGTCTTTGGGTGGAATAAACTACTACGATGGAGAACCTCACTGTGCCGCATTACTCGGTGACCCAAGGCGCGAGTTGGAGGTTACGGATATTCTACTAACTACACGGTTGATGTTCACTGCTAGCGCTATTTTCCTCATAGGTGGGATGTTACTGCAGTTCGCTTTCAGGAGGTATTTCGGGGTATGAGAACTTTTGTCCTAGCACTATCCTTTCTCACAATTATACCCATGCCCCGCGTTGGAATAGCCTCGGACGAGGAGATGAATGCCACTCTGGGATTCTTTCCCCTAGTTGGCCTACTCGTCGGACTGGTCAACGCGGGGCTATTCCTCGTAGGCGTGAGACTATGGTCACCGCAAATTGCTGCGTGGCTATGGCTGATTAGCAACGCCATCATCACTGGTGCTCTACACTTAGACGGCTGGATGGACACCTTTGACGCTCTGGGCTCACGCAAGAGCAGGAGTGAAATGCTGGAAATTATGAAGGACAGTCGCATCGGTGCCGTTGGGACAACGGCGGCCTTACTGTTGTTGGGGCTGAAGTGGTCGCTCCTCATTGTCTCTGTTTCCACAATCACCGCCCTAGTCATCGCCCCTGCTGTAGGCAAAGTTGGGGTCGTTTTGGCAACCCAAGCGTTTCCCTATGGGCGCGAAAAGGGCCTAGGACAGGCTCTGACAAAACCAATGCAGCTCAGGGGGTGGTTTCTTTCCTTAGGTGTCGCCATAGTTCCGACCATAGCTTTCCTCAGACTGCCTGGTCTAATCGCCCTAGCTGTCTCCCTTATGGTCGGGCTGGCGTGGGCTCGCACCCTCTCTAGGAAATTCGGAGGACTTACGGGGGACAGCTACGGGGCGGTCAACGAGCTTGTAGAACTCGTGTTCTTGCTGGTCGTCTTCGCTCGGGTGACCATATGAGTCAGCGGTTTATCCATGGCGGAAACATTCACCAGGCTGCGCGTTCCCTTGCTATCAACCCACAGCGGGTGCTTGACTTTAGCGCTAATATTAACCCTTTGGGCCTGCCGCAGGAGTTAAGCGCTTGTCTGGCTAACAGTTTCTGGCGCCTCGAGCATTACCCCGACCCTGAGTGTCTGGATGCACGACAGGCGTTAGCAAAGCACCATGATTGCGAAGTGGATGAGGTCACGGTCGGCAATGGTGCTGCCGAGATATTCCAGCTAATATGCCTCAGTCTTAAACCACGCCGAATTCTCGCCCTTGAACCCACTTACTCGGGTTATGCTTTCGCCGCCCACCTATCTGGCATTCCTTACGTCCCTCTGGTACAGGACCCTTGGTGCGAGCCTCAGGTAAGGCACCTAGGTGATGTTGTTGAGCCTCGGGATATGCTCTTTCTATGTTCCCCTAATAATCCCACCGGTCGCTCCCTAACTAGGGCGCAATTCGACTTTTTAGTCGAATTAACGGCAGGCAAAGGCGCATTTCTCGTGCTAGATGAGTCTTTCTATGACTTTCTCCCCTCGACTGTAGCTCTGGGCTCATATATCGCCGTGCCGCAAATGCCGTCCCACGTAGTTGTGGTACGTAGCCTCACCAAGATTGTAGCCCTGCCAGGACTACGCCTGGGGTACGCTAGAGCACAGGCAGACATCGCCGCCAAACTTCGCTCCGTGAGGGACCCGTGGAGTGTTAATGCCTTAGCCCTTGAGGCTGCGAAGGTCTACCCTTTTTTGAGCAAGTATATCGAAACAACCCGAACGCTAATTGCCACCGAAAACCAGTATCTGCGCCAAAACGTGCCCCTGCGCACGCCGTTCACAGTAGTCTCAGGTGAAGCCAACTTTTTGCTCGTTAGCTTGAGAGCAGCGCAGATTACAGCTACGCTGCTCTGTAACAGGCTCTTTGCACAGGGTATGCTGGTGCGAAATTGCAATACCTTTGCCCACTTAGGTGAAGACTACGTTCGAGTGGCCGTACGTACCCATAAAGAAAACCTGCGCCTAATCGAAGCGCTGGAGAGAGCAATATTATGAAATTATTTGTAGTCAGACACGGCGAAACCGAAGCAAACCTCGCTAAACGCTACCTTGGGCACAGCGATAGCCCTCTCACAGAAGCGGGCACTACTCAGGTACGCCATGTGGCCACGCGACTTAAAACAGAAGGGATAACAGGCATCTACTCCAGCGACCTCGCCCGCTCGATTGCCAGTGCCTCTTTTTTATCTCGAAACATAGGTATACCTGTAATCAAAGACAGCCGGCTGCGTGAACTTGATTTTGGGGTTTTTGATTTCATGACTTACGTAGAAGCATTAAACGCCTACCCACAAGAAGTACGAAGCTGGTACGACGACTGGGAGCATAGCTTCCCACCGCAAGGTGAGAGCTTGTCTGCCCTACAGCAACGAGTGCATTCATTCCTGTCGATGCTTGTCCGCAAGAACCATAAGGTTGTGGCTTTATACACCCATGGAGGTGTGTGCGACCTATTGTTAAGTGAGGCATCAGGTCGTTCCTTTGTAGCGTCCCAATCAAGACCAGGTCAATGCTTCGAGCTACTCCTACTGCCCACCTGCCAGGGATGGCAACTTCATTCATACTGACAAGCCTAGCTGACGTTGACGTTCTTCATGTGCCCTTTATATTTTAGGTTCCCCGTGCTATACTGTTCCTGTAACTAAATAGCCTTTGTGAGGGTTCCCCAAACTGGGGATTAAAAGGGAATCAGGTTACAAGCCTGAACGGTCCCGCCACTGTATCGGGTAGCAACCGGCATAAGCCACTGTCTGCGTTGGCAGATGGGAAGGAGCCGGACGCGCCAATCCCGAAGTCAGGAAACCTGCCCCACAATGAAGACATGTCCTTCGGTCGAGGGGACAAGGTCAGAGCCATTGGGGTGCCCTTTTGCTCTACCGATCCTCAACCAGTAGGTTGGGGATTTAAATTTTTTTGAGGGGGAAGTACATGCAGCACATGTCCTTGGCGTAACTCACCCCTGTAAACAAGCGCAACTTTAAAGGAGGTCGAGCCATGAAAAAATTGTTCATCCTGACTTTGGTGGTCCTAGTATCTCTAATCGCCACCGGCTGTGCCCCCATCACGGCACTTTTACAACGCAACATAGTCCTTACCGATGATTACGGTCGGGAAGTAACCCTGCCAAAACCTGCGGTGCGCATTGTCTCCCTCGTGCCCAGCAACACGGAAATGCTATTCGCTCTCGGCTTAGGTGACAAGGTCGTTGGTGTGACCGAATTTTGCAACTACCCTGCCGAGGCGCAAGCGAAGGACAAGGTGGGCGGGTTTGGCGCACCTTCAGTTGAAAAAATCGTCAGCGTCAAACCCGACCTCGTAGTCGCCGCCAGCTTGCACCAAAGCGTACTCGAGCAGCTGGCCCAGCTTAACATCCCAGTAATCGCACTGAACCCAAGAAACATCCGGCAGATAATGGACAATGCCATTTTACTCGGCCGGGCAACCGGCGCGACCAGGCAGGCGGAGAGCTTAGTAAAAGAGATGAATGCTACGCTACGGCAAGTGGAGGAAAAAACCAAGGCTTTGGCCGAGATCGCCAAACCACTCGTCTATTTTGAGATTTGGCATGACCCCATAATGAGTGCCGGACCTAACACGTTTATCCACGAACTCATTACTAGGGGTGGTGGCAAAAACCTCGCTGCCGGGGCCGCCACAGACTGGCCTAATCTGTCCCTAGAGGACATCCTCGCCCAAAGACCAGCGGTCATGTTCCGCGGTCATGGTACACTGACGGTCGAGGAAATTAGCGCCCGCACTGATTGGGGAACTATCCCCGCCATCGCTAACAACAGAGTCTACTTGGTCAATGAGGACCTGGTGCTGCGCCCCGGTCCGCGCATTGTTCTTGGCCTGCTCGACATTGCTCAGCGTCTGCACCCAGGACTATGGCGTTAGTCAAGGTTTTGACGAGCGTAAGGAGAGGGAGACTGACAGTCACCCTCTCCTTGGCCTTGGCGGTGGCATTGCTTCTGGGACTGGCGGTTGGGGCAGTGGACATCTCCCCCACCCGTCTCGGCCACTCGCTAGGCCAACTCTTCACTGTTCCGCTTGCCGAATGGGATTATGAAACCATTGTTTTGTTCCGTTTGCGACTCCCCCGGGTTATCCTCGCGGCGATGGTGGGTGCGGGGTTAGCCACTGCGGGCGCTATTTTACAGGGTCTTTTGCACAACGGCTTGGCCGATGCGCACATCCTAGGAGTTTCTTCCGGTGCCAGCCTTGGAGCCGCTGTAGCTATGCTTTTGGGTTTGCGTTTCACTTTTTTTGGTCTTGGCGCTATTACTCCCATGGCCTTCCTCGGAGCGGTAGCGACCTTGGTTGTAGTCATTATCATCGCTCGCCGTGTAGCCGGTAGCTCCACTTTAGGGTTGTTGCTCGCCGGCATTGCCATGAGCAGTTTTCTCTCTGCTTTGGTTTCCCTCTTAGTATATTTTAGTGGCAACCGCATTCAACCCTTACTCTTCTGGCTGATGGGCAGCTTTGCCGGGCGTGGCTGGCAACATGTTGCGCTGGCCAGCCCCTACCTACTTGCCGGTTATGCTCTGGCTTTTTTCTATCACCGCTACCTTACGGCCATCAGCCTTGGCGACATGACCGCTCACCATCTTGGGGTGAACGTCGAGAAGATCCGTCTCGTTTTGCTATGTTCCACCGCCTTGCTCACTGCCGCCTGCGTGGCGGTTAGCGGTGTCATAGGCTTTGTCGGACTGATGACCCCTCATGTGGCGCGTCTACTTGGAGGAGAAAACTACCGTCGTCTGCTGCCCTATTCAGCACTACTAGGAGCAATATTTCTGACCTTGGCTGACATTCTAGCTCGGGTGATGCTGCGACCTACTGAACTTCCGGTGGGCATAATCACTGCGCTGGCAGGAGGGCCTTTCTTCCTTTACTTGCTTGCCAGAAGCCGAAAGGCGATGATATGATGCATCCACTAGACATTGTTGGACTTTGTTTTAGCTATGCCGAGCGACCGATCTTAAAGAATATCACCGCTCATTTTCCCCAGGGTAGCTTTACCGGCATAATAGGTCCGAATGGCTCAGGGAAGTCAACCTTGGTGAAAGTGATCGCCCGCTGGTTAACACCCGAGAGAGGTCAAGTATGGCTTAATGGCAAAACCACTGCACAGCTATCGCACCAACAAATGGCCCGTGCCCTGGCAGTGGTTGAACAGGAAAGTATTCATGGTATTGACCTAACGGTGCGAGAGTTAGTGAGCCTCGGGCGTCTGCCCCATCAGTCCCTCTTGCAGCATGAGAACGCCGAAGACAAGGCCAGTATCGAGCAGGCCTTAAGCAAAGCGGGCCTCTCTGACCTACAAGACCGCCTCCTCAGCAAGCTGAGCGGCGGTGAGAAGCAAAGGGCGCGCATTGCCACCGCCTTGGCCCAGAATTGTCCGGTCCTAATTCTAGATGAACCGACCACTCATCTTGATATCAGGCATCAGATGGAATTACTCACCCTCCTACGTTCACTGGCCCAGGGAGGTATGACCATCATTGCCGTTCTTCATGACATAAACTTAGCCGCGTTATACTGCCAAAGACTCTTGGTCATGGCGGCAGGTGAACTATATGCCTCCGGAACACCAGCTGAGGTGCTGCAACCAAGACTGATCGAAGCCGTCTACGGCTGTCAAGTTAGCGTATTCATGCACCCGAGTGCGGGTATCCCGCAGATTTCGTTAATACCAATCTAGGAAACCGCTCCATCTGCTACTCTGCCGCGCCGACCACTGAAATACCATACAGTTATAAATCCCACGACCATGCTTAACAAAATAAACCCACTGAACTCGGTGGGCACGAGAGCTCGGGTGGAGCCTAGGATGAGGCCGGCGAAGAAGTACGATAAGAGGTCCCGATAGCGGGCATAGAGCTTATCGAGCACATAGGCGAGCAAGAACAAACCAGCCACGCTGCCCAAGGCGAAGATCAAGAGCTGCCCGACTGCCATTTCCTTGATATAGTAGAGCATCGTGTCGTATATACCCATAATAATGAGCACCGAACTCCCCGGCACTCCCGGCAAGACCATGGCGGCTGTACTCAGTGCTCCACCGATGAGCAGCGCTACTGCACCTACCGGAGCGGAACCAGGCTCAATAACGAGTGGCTCAGCTCCAAAGAGTACGCCAAGGGTCAGGCCAATGCCTAGGCATAGTACCCTCGCCATATTTGGCCTTGGTCCATCGCTTAGCACCGAGCGTACCGAGGCGACTAAACTACCCAGAAGAAAAGCCACCGTGATGTCGCGAAAGCGTTCAAAAATGAGGGCAAAAACTGTGCCCCCAAGGAAAATCCCTACGACCATGCCGCCAAAGATGGGTACGTAGGGCTTTAAGTTCAGACGCACCAAGTCGGCAATCATCTTTTCATACAAACCCATGATGAGAAACACTGTTCCGCCGCTCATGCCGGGCAAAATAACGACTAACCCAAGAATAAAGCCTTGTACTAGAGAACGCATGGCTATCGCTCCTTACTTGTTCATGCCAATCGGGGTGGCCTCGGAACAAAATGAACCGTCCCCTCTGTTCCTAAAGAAAGGGTGACTGTGGTGTTATACGATTTGGTGGTTGTAGGTGGTGGCGCTGCCGGGATAGTGGCGGCCATCGTGGCGGCGAGAACAGGCGTAAGCGTTCTCATCCTGGAGAAAAACGAGAAAATTGGCAAGAAACTGCTTGCAACTGGGAATGGTCGCTGCAATTTAGGCAATGACAACCTAAGTCTGGACAATTTTGTTTGCCCCGACTTGGGAGTGGCAAAACAGGTCCTCGAGCAATTTGGCGCAAGGGAAGCTGCGCAGTTTTTTGCTGAACTTGGACTTGTTCTAGTCAGCGAGGAAGGCCGCCGGTATCCACGCACAAAGCAGGCGTCAAGCGTCCTCGAGGTGCTACAGCAAGAACTTAGGCGACTGCGAGTGGAGGTGGCTATTAATTCGCCAGTCCAAACCATCGCTGCCTCCGATACAGGCTTTACTTTGACCCATGAAGCTGGCACGAAGATGGCCAGGCGGGTTCTGCTGGCTACAGGCGGCATGGCCGCACCGCAACTAGGCTGTTCCGGAGACGGCTACGCGCTAGCAAAGGCCTGCGGACACAGTATATCGCCACCATCGCCTACTCTCGTCGGTCTTAAAATTAAGTCTCCGTATCGTAAAGCACTATCCGGATTAAGGATCAGGGCTGAGGTTTCCATCCCCGAGCTTAGTCTGTCCGAGCGAGGCGAGATAATATTTACCGACTACGGCTTGTCTGGCATTCCGGTATTTGACCTCACTCGACAGATTGGCCATCGCCAAGATTTAACCTTGCGCTTGAGACTCGCCTACGAGGAGCAGAATGAGGTTCTGCTCCGGCAATTTTGGCGAGAGCGCAGTAAGCGCCTCGCTCATAAATATGTAGATGAGGCCCTAGCAGGGTACCTTCCCCAACAACTCATTGTGCCCGTACTGCGGGAAATCAGCCTCGCCCCCAAGACCTTAGCGGGGCAGTTGCCTGAAGAATGTATCGCTCGCTTATGCAGTTTGCTCTGGTCGTGGTATTTTCCGATTATTGGACTCAATACCTGGGAGCAGGCCCAAACAACCTGGGGCGGAATCCCGCTAAATGAAGTCGAACCTGCGACCCTCACCTCGCACCGCCAGCCGGGAATCTTCTTCGCGGGGGAGATCCTCGACGTCCACGGACGATGTGGAGGCTACAATCTACACTGGGCCTTCGCCAGTGGGTTTGTGGCCGCACAAGCTATTGCTCGTTGCCATCAATTCTAATTACAACTCGATTGGGCAGGCAGACTATGACCTCGCCCGGTCTACTCTTACGACCCATCTTAATGCATAGTTTGTCCGGACAGTCTGAGGCTATGATACGTATCGAAGGACCATCGATTTCTATGACGGTCTCCCCGCGTACGCCTTGCACCACGACCTGCCTCATCCCCAATGCAGGGTCGAGGACCACGGTCTCGACCGGCCTGTTGTCCACCAAAATGGTAGCCTGCTGCCCGGAGGGCGTGACGTAGCGCCAATAAAGAACCCCGACCCCCATCAGCACCGCCAGTAGCAGTACAATTACTGCTATTTTTTTGTCCATCGAGGTCACAGTAGCATCGCCCCCCTTATAGCACTTGTCCACCATAAATGTACATGATTGTTAGTATCATCAGCAGTATAACCGCCACGATGAGCGAACCAATGGTAACATTCTGCAGGCTGAAAGTGCTCGCCGTGCTTCCTATCCCCTCCAACTTGTTCAGGCCCTCCGGAACTCGGGTAGCCGCCTTCCCTACTAGCGCGTAAGCTTCATCTGCAGCCGTATCAACCATGCTCATGCCGTGCGCCACAGAGTGTGCATGCCCGCCAACATCCTGATACGCTTTATTCACACCTTGGTCTAACTGTCTCGCCTGCTCAACAATTTGTGATGTCCCATGTCCGACTGCCTCGTAGCCCTCGTCAATGAGGTCATCAAAGCGCTTGACCTGCCGCAAAAGACGCCCAGAAATGGTGCCGCCGCGGTCATAGACATCACAGATGCCGCCATCAGCCTTGGTCGCATACAAGCAGCACAGCATCAGAAAGAAGTTATAGGCTGGGCGAAAGACAAGCGCCTCAACGGATAGCCATTTCGGGTATTTCCATGCGAAAAACCGGCAGTACTTGGCGATGACAAACACAATAATGCCCAAGGCAAAGGGCCAAAACACGCCGCCATAGGCATAGGCCGTCCAAAAATCTACCGTGGCTAGTTTTTTAACTAGGTAGGTTATATTCACGAAAGTACCCTCCGCCGCCAAACTGAAAAAGCGCATGGCTAACCCAGGGAACATGCCAACGAGTAGCATTCCGCAACACAAAACGCCAAGGACTGTCCTCATCAGCCAGCCTTCTTGCCGATAGCGCAATTCAGCACCCTTAAACTTGCCGAAAAATATGCCTAGATACAATTTAATAAAGTAGGCCGCGGTTATGGCACTGCCAAGGACAAACAGTTTTTCGGTCATCAGTAACCACCAACTGTCACCATGCTCCGCTACGGCAACTAAGGCCTTATGAATCAAGGTTTTACTGCCAAAACCAGCGAAACCAGGCAAGCCCAAGACCGATAATGAGGCGATGAGGGCGGCAATCGCCGTAAAGGGCAGAAAACGCGCCAACCCACCCAAGCGATCAAAGAGTAAGCTCCCAGCATACATGTAAATCACCCCTCCTAAGAGGAACAGGGTTGTGCTAAACAAAGCGTGATTAAACGCATGAAATATTGCCGCAGTATGGGCCAGCCCCCCTTCCTTGGTGAGGTACATGGCCGATGCCAGCGCAAGTACAATATATCCCATCTGGCTTATACTCGAATATGCCAGTAATCGCTTAATGTTGCTCTGCATAAGCGCGAGAAAACCACCCATCAGCATGGTCACCAAGCCCAGCCCCAGTAATATTAGACCGATATTTTCTTGCACCAAAGTAGCCGCTGGAGCAAGTGTCTCACTCTTGTTAGCTAATGTAACGGTCAGGAAAACAACCAGTCCATACACGCCGGTCTTGTTCATGGCCCCCGAAAGCATGGCTGTAGCTGGCGCTGGGGCAGAAACATAGGTATAAGGCAGCCAGATGTGGAGGGGCACTAAACCCATTTTTAGGCCGAAGCCGACTAGAAACATAAAGGCGAGGATATATGGGTTGACCCCCCTCTCCAGAAGAA
Organism: Peptococcaceae bacterium; assembly: GCA_018334055.1. Taxonomy (GTDB): domain Bacteria; phylum Bacillota; class UBA994; order UBA994; family UBA994; genus BS524. The sequence continues at coordinate 48,433 of JAGXSS010000040.1, read as the reverse complement.
CATGGAGCTTGGGGGCGATTTCCGCGGTGCCGGTGGCCCAAACCAAGAGCAATATGCCAAAGAGCAGTACCAGCCCCCCCGCGACACTCATATAGAGGTAGATATCCCCAGCCCGGCGAGCATGATCACTCTCGGCATGAACGACAAGTGGGTAAGCCGCAAAGGTCATCAATTCAAAAAAAACAAAAAAAGTGAAGTAGTCGTTGGCCAAGAAGACACCCACACACCCACCCATACTTAAAAGGAAAGAAGCAAAAAACCTGCGCGGAGAATGAGTGCTTTTCAGGAATGATACGGCAAAGATGCTGGCTAAAAACCATAATGCAGCGACAGCCACCGCAAGCGTCACGCCAAGAAATGATGGTCGAAAGCTCAGGCCGTAATCAACAACATGGAGAAGATTAAGCTGCAGTATAGTTCCAGCCTGACGCAAATTAAACACCACCACCAAGGCGACCAAGGAGAAGAAGGCCGCAAGTACAGCTACGACACGCGGCCATAACCAGGAGCGCGCTGGATTAAGCAGAAGGAGGAGCGCACCCAGTATGGGCGCTAAAATAGGCAGTAGGAGGAGTATATCGCGAGTAAACATCAACTCACCCCTTAATGAACGCCCAGGAATAATGCCCCGGCCGCCCTTTTAGCAAGATCTAAAGCGGGGTTTTGGGGGAAGAGATCAATCAAAACAATAATTAACGCCAGCACAACCATCGGCGCGAGCATCTTCCATGGCAACTCAGGAGAATTAGACGCCTGACCCTCGGCGGCCTGCTGCTTGCCGAAGAGGGTATTTTGAATAAGAGGGAAGTAGTAAATAAAGTTCATCATGGAACTAAGGAGCAGCAGTAGGACAAAACCCCAGTTTCCCGCATCGAGTGAACCCAACGCTAATTCCCACTTAGACACGAAGCCCACCAAGGGCGGAATGCCGACCATGGACAGGGCTGCGACGGTAAACACCAGCATGGTAACCGTCATTTCTTGGCCAAGGCCATTCCATTCGGAGATGCGTCTCTTTCCCGTCTTGTGAATGACCGCGCCAGCTGCCAAGAAGAGACTGGACTTCATGACCGCGTGAGCAAAAATATGGAAAATAGCACCAATTAGGGCGCGCTCTTGGAGCAGTCCAATGCCAAGCAAAATGTACCCCATCTGCCCGACGCTCGAATAGGCAAGGCGCCGCTTAATATCTTCTTGCGAAATAGCGACGGCAGAGCCGAGGAATATCGTGATGGCCGCAAGAACCAGCATGGAATTGTCGAGACCAGCCCCGCGGATACCTTCGTATCCGAAGACGTTGAATACCACGCGTATCATGCCGTAAGCACCAGTCTTCAACATTACGCCCGAGAGCAGGGCGCTGGCTGGGCTCGGCGCAACCGGATGAGCCTCAGGTAACCAGACATGAAGTGGAACAATGCCCGCCTTGATACCGAAGCCGATTAAGAACGCATAGAAAGCCATTATGGCCAACCCGCTCACTTCGGCGATAAAACCGCCCGGAGCAAATGAAACCGTACCGGCAATCTCGAAAACTGCAATTGTCGCGAAGAACAGAGCCAAACCACCTGCAATGGTAAGGACCAAGTACTTGTAACCGGCCCGCATGGCCTCGGGCGTTTCCTCATGCACAATCAGAACATATGCGGAAAGTGACATCAGCTCAAAGAACAGAAAAAAGGTAAAGAGGTCACCACTCAATATGACCCCCATAGTACCCGCCAGAGTTAACGTTGAAAAAGGATAGTAGCGATTCTTGGCATGTTCTTTGACCATGTATTCCGTGGCGTAGATGGTAACCAGTAACCACACGAAAGAAACCACTAGCCCCACGAGGAGGGACAAATAGTCAATACTAAAAGACATCCCGAGCGGCGGCAAAATGGCAGGAAATTCAATAAATACTCTTTCCCCGGCAATTACTTGGGGATAACTGCCGAGTAGCAGCAAGAACGAAATCAGTGGGGCCAGGACAGCAAGCGCATTGCGCAACCGCCAGGAACGCCGCTCAACGAGGTAGATGACGGCAAACAACACCATGGGGATGATAACTGCCAAGACTGGCGTTTGAAGAAACATAAACATGACAAACCCTCCAAATTTAACGCGTTATCAACAAGGCGGTTTGACGCACTAACGGCAGGAGTATTGAGGGCATGAGCCCATAGAACAACACTGCAATTGCTAACACCACAAGGGGCAGTTGCACGGCGAGTGAGGGCTCGACCACCGTAGGCGAAGCATCGTGCCCAAAGTAAGCGGTAATGATTAGCGGAAAGTAGTAGACCGCAGAGAGCAGGCTGCTTAATAATATGAGCACAGCAAAGATGGCCTGACCCGCATCAAGTGCACCAAGTGCAAGGTAGAGCTTGGAAATGAACCCCGCTGTGCCGGGAATGCCTACCATAGACAGTGCCCCCAAGGTGATGCAGGCAAAAGTCAAGGGCATCCGCCTGCCCAGACCATGCAGTTGCGAGATCTTCTTATAGCCGCTTTGGTGTATTACTACGCCCACCGCCAAAAACAGCAAGGTCTTCATGATAGCATGAATGAGAATATGCCATACCGCGCCCTCCACTGCCCTCGCGCTCAACAAGGAAAAGCCGAGGAAGATATATCCTACTTGCGCGACTGTGGAAAAGGCCAGGAGGCGCTTAATGTTATCTTGAACTATGGCAAAGACTGACCCGGCCACAATCGCCAAGGAAGCCATGACAAGCAAAATTTGGCGTATTGGCAGGAGGTAAAACAGTTCCATGCCCAAAGTCATATAGGCTATGCGCATGAGGGCCACGATGTAAACCTTGACCACGAGGCCGCTGAGCAAGGCACTAGAAGCGGTGGGAGCGTTCGCATGGGCATCGGGCAACCAAATATGCAAGGGGAAGAGTGCCGACTTGACCCCTAGCCCTACGACCATAAAAGCGAGTGCGGTCAGCACATTCAAGGGGTATTGCCCCGCCGTTACCTCTAGGGTCTGCCTCATAAGGTCCATGTTCAAGTGTCCGGTAACCATAAAGAGGAGGGCGATGCTAAAGAGCAGCCCCCCCGAGCCGAGAGCACTTAAGATTAGGTATCGAAAGCTGGCCTCAATGCTCTCCTTTGTACCCTTAACGGCAATAATGGCCACCGCCGCTAACGAACTGATTTCCACGAATACAAATAGGTTGAAGATATCTCCCGCCATGACGATGCCGTGCATGGCAGCAGTTAACAGGAGTATGAGGGCATAGTAGCCAACCTCATGCTTAACTTCCCGCGGCGCAAAAACGGCAAACCAGAAGATGACCAACGAGATTACTGATATTACCAAGGACACATAGGCTGCAAAGGCATCTACCACTAAGGCGATACCATGCGGAGCGGCCCATCCCCCAACATTATAGACCATGGTACCGTTTTCGAGGACATTCCAGGCGACTAAGAAAGACAGTATAGTCACCAACAGGCCGGCACCAAGAAAGAGCGCTTTGGCCACTAGCAGATGTTTGCGCAGCAGGGGCACGATGAAGGCTGCGGTGAGCAAGATAACCACCATGAGAATTGGGGCATGAGTTAGACTAAACATGTTTCTTGCCTCTAATCGCAATGATTTCATCAGAATCGAGGGTGCCGTAATGCTTGTATAGTAGGACCACCAAGGCCAGGGCGAAGGCGGTAAAACTCACTGAGATGACAATGCCGGTAAGGATGAGGGCCGAGGGCACAGGATTGACAAAGCTTGTGACTCCGGGAAGCAGTATCGGCGCTTGTCCACCCTGCCGGTAACCAATGGCGACAAAAAAAAGAAAAATGGCGGTATCCATGATGTTGAGAGCCATCAGTTTTTTGATGAGGTTGCGATGGGTGAGCATCGTATGAAATCCAATGACAAAGAGGATAACCGATGTCAGATAATAGATGTTCCCGTAAAGTCGCTCAAGGATTTCCATGCTCATCACTCCCCCCTTCCAAGAGTTCTTGGAACAAAGACAAAATAGTCCCACTGACCTTTGCCCCGAGCGCGAGCGTAATGATGAGAATCATGCCGCTACTCCACAATTGTCCCGGCACGCCGAGTGGGAACACGCCCCTGTTAGTGAGAAAATTATAGCCAAAAAATAGCCCGACAAAGCCAATGGCTACGTAAATGAGGGCCCCGGCTGCTTCAAAGAAGACCGATGTATCATGATCCAGGCGATGTTTTACTCTAGCGAAGCGGAAGGTCAGGCTATAGAGAATAAGACTTGCCCCGATGACCGCGCCCCCCGAAAAACCGCCCCCAGGGGAGAGATGGCCATGAAAGAGAATGTACATGCCAAAAAGCTGGATAAAGGGCAGAAGCAAACGGTTTACTACCTCTAAAACCATATCATGCATGGTGTTCACCTTGGTACAGAGCCGCCGAAACTGCCAAAACAGCCACAAACAGCACCGTAGCCTCTCCTAAAGTGTCGTACGCTCGATAATCTAAAATGATGGCGGCGATGGTATTAATAGCCCCCGTATCTTGGGCGCTATCGCGAAGATATTTGTCCATGACGCCCCGATGGGCGGGGGCCTGTCCGTCACCAAAAGTTGGCATTTCCGCCACTGTCAAGACCAAGAGCATCCCTATGGCCGCCAGAACGAGCACCGGAAGAACTTTTTTCACTCTTCATGCCTCCTCGTGCGACTGATGGCTGCCAAAAATAGCAACGAAGTAGCGCCGGCGCCAATGGCTGCCTCCGTTATAGCAATATCCGGCGAGTGTAGCTGTTGCCAGATAATGGACATAACCATACTGTAAGCACCAAAAATTATCACCGCACTGAGCAGGTCCTTGGTGCGCGCCACGACAACGGCACAAACCACCAAGAACACCAGTAACAAAATGTTAACTGCCTGTAGCATCGCCATCCCCCTTCTCGGTGCGATAGACGGCACGCGCCATGTAATGGGCGGCAGTGGGGTTAGCAATCCACAGAAAGACTATAATAACGGCTAGCTTCAATCGCAAATAAACCGTGCCTGGGAAAAACATGAGCCCCACGAGGATGAGACCGGCACCTAAGGTGTCGCACTTAGTCGTGGCATGCATGCGGGTCAAAACATCAGGAAAGCGTATAAGGCCGAGCGTGCCAGCCGCAAAGAAGAACAGCCCCGCCAGAATAAAGACAACACCAACACCATGAACGATTATTTCTAGCATACATTCCAGCCCCCTTCACACGATGGTTCCTCTCTCTAAGTAACGTGCCACACCGATGGTCAACAAGAAACTAATGAGCGCATATACCATGGCCACGTCGATGTAGAAAGGCGCCTCGTGGAAGATATAGCCGATGAGCACGAGAACGACCATTGTCTTGGTACCGATAACATTGATGGCGACAACACGATCAGCCGGAGTCGGACCGGCGATAGCCCGATAAAGTGCCGCAAAAGTGAGCAAGACTAGGACTAGACAAGAAACTAACAGTGCAGCTAAAACCATTAACAGCACCTCCTCTCGATGGCCACCAAGCGATTTTCTATGTGCCAGTCGGTGAGCCCTGCGGCGGCGGCGTCATTTAAGGCATGCACCACAAAGGCCCCAGACTGCGGCGCTTCTACCGTCAGTGTGCCTGGGGTGAGGGTGATGCTATTGGCGAGGACCACCCGCATGGTTGTTTCATCAAGTTTAATGGGATGCACTACAAATTGAGGCTTTAGGTCCATGCGCCACGCGCAGGCCACTACAGCTACCCCCCAGGCAGCCTTGCAGATATCAATTATCAGCCAGTAAAAAAACACAAGCCAAGGAAATAACGACCGCCGATCGATGTGCAGGTCGTTACTTAGGCTTAGCAGCAAATCGTCGTTGAACATTGCTACCAAAAAGGCTACCAATATGCCGGTGATGAGCGATTGCCAATGAAAACTCTGAGCGAATAAAATCCATACTATAAAAAGGACCAAGGTCCAACCCACTCTGCGACTCCAACTGGGCACGAATGCCACCTCCAAATTACTTGAGCGGTGCCTCCTTTAGAGCCTGCTTGAGAGCAGCAATCAGCCCTTCGCTGGCACCTGTAGCCCCGCTTACGACGTCGACATCCACCGTCTGCTTTTCGATAACCGCCCGACTGATTTCAGGAATAGCCCTGGCAGCGTAATCTGGCGTCTCGCTGTGTGACAAGACAGCGATGTTGACGATTTTACCGCCTCTGACAGTCATCCGCACTTTAATAGGACCTAGCAGCCCCTCGCCTTCGCCCTCATACTCACCGTCGGCCACGGCGCTGATGTCGAGAACCGGCTCAGGCGGGGCGCGCATCACATGAACGTTAAAATTAGCGATGGCCTGCCGCACTCCCCCCGCAACTCCGCGGGCGGAAGTAGTGGCACCGCTCACCGCGACAATGTCCTGCCCGATGGCAACCGCATCACCCTGCTCCTTGCCAACAAACTGACGCAAGAAACCTTGATCTTCAACCTTGTGCCCAATGCCGGCCGTTTCACGATGACCGGTTACTTTAACGCCCAAAACTTTCCCAGACACATCAAAAGAGACTAGGAGTTCGATGGGACCCACATGCCCCCGTCCACTGGCCACCATAATGGCACCAACGAGCTGCCCGCCTCGCTTGGCAAGGTAGTGAACAACACCATCGGCGTCAACCTCCGTAAAGGCGTCAGCCATAGGCAGTAGTTCCTGTAAGCGAGCCTCCAACTCGGCTTTCTGTCTCGCCACAATCACTTCACTGGTGACCGAATATGTGGCCGCTAGAGCAGCCCCAGCCACCGCACAGATAATCGCCAAGATAAGACTAAGCTTCAAAATGTCCCGCATATGCACCCTCCATGGTCACACTCTACGTTGCCCATTCTACCACACTTAAGGCCTTCTCACCATACTCATAGCTAAACTCCCAGTTACCGTGCAGGGAGCCGCGGACTATACGTCCTCGGCTCCCTGCACGGTCGTTTTTAGAGGTCGGTTGCTCTGGGATGATCAATGGCCGACAACTCTAGATAATCCTTGATCAACATGAGCTCCCAAGTGAACCCGTGCCGACGTAAACGGGTTAGGTTAAAATTTGCTTGGGCAAACTCTATCGGGGTCATCATTGGGCGGTAGATTTGCTGCAACTGGCCCATGAGTTTACTTGGCGCGGCGTTAATTTCTACGGTGTTGTCATCTCTCAGCCTGACGAAAGCGGCGACTTGCTTGTCTTCGCGAATTAGAGTGACAAACACGACAACTCCTCCCTATTTTTGCTATAATTATAGTAAAAAATGCTATTGAATACAAGCATTGCTTTTCGACACAATTCGCAGCATTTTTTGCTGTTTACAAGCTGATGCCGAAGGCGCGCGGCGGCGAGACAGCGCTGTAAACAGACAGGAAACGCACTGCACACTGCTCCCAGTTAAACCGTGCGGTGAACCCCCTTCCTACTTGCCCCATTTTGCGCCGCAGGGGTTCATCCTTGGCCAAAACTTCCAAGGACCTAGTCCACGCAGTTACCTCGTCATAACTCCTCAATAAAAAGGCCGACCCCTTGTCGACAGTTTCCACAATGCCGCCGCGCAGGTTGGTCACTACAGGGAGTCCGGAGGCCTGCGCCTCTAACCCTATCATGGCCTGGGATACTCTCCCCCAGCCATGAAGGGCACAGACATCTGCCGCCCGATACAATGCGGGCAAGTCTTCTGCGTTAATCCCGTCTGTCCGCCCCTCTTGAGCGAGGAGCCTTCCCCCGAAGGCAAATTCATCCTCATACGTACTGACGAGCACCATCTTCATTGGCGCCCCCGCTGCCAAACTCACCGCATTTTCTAGCGTGTCGATACCATCACCTCCCGCAATGGATGACACTACTAAAATTACGAAGTCGCGACCGGTCAAACCAAGGCCATGGCGCTTTTGATGACGCGTTCTCTCCAAAGTTTGGTCACCATAGTATGGGCGAAAAACCTCTCTATCGACACCGGGGTAGATGACATGGGCCCTCCCCCGCAAACCAAAAAATCTACCTAAAAACAGGCTTTTTTGATAGTAATTTCCCAAAACGATATTGTCCACTAGGCACAGTGCTACCCGCAACTCGCTGCGGGAGATACTGTCGCCGGAGAGATGCGTCAGGTTGTGCAAATTGAGCACCAATTGCCCATTAAATACGTGGCGAATGCCACGTATCAGGGCGGGGCGGTTCTCAACCTGGACGACATGAGGGCGGATGTCCCTAATGATGCCCCGGAGGACATGCTCTGCGCATGCAGGCCAGGGCAAAATGCAAAGACCCTGCATCTGTACCTCTCTTGGCACAACATCGCGGGACCCTAGCACATAAATATTCATGCCCCGCTTAACGAGTGCCGCAGCTAGCCGATACACATAGGCCTCCACTGTGGACAGCGCCGTTCCTTTATAGGTTGGGGGCAAAACGAACAATATCCGCACAGTTCATTACCCCCTTGCTTTTTATCATAGTATGCAAAGCAAAAAAACCTGTGAGAAACTCACAGGTAGAAAAGCTTGTTTCTAAAGCCAGGTGGCGAAGAGGTACACACCGACGGCGAGTATAAGCAAGCCGGCAACAAAGGAAAAGTAATCCCAGTACTGGCTGAAACGCCTCCAAGACTTAAGGGTCCCAGCCGCTAGGCCCACCACCACCAAGGGTGCGCCGTGACCAAGCCCGTAGGCGAAGAGCAACGAGGCCCCCACTAAGGGCTGCCCTGAAACAGCGGCCAGGCTCATAATCACGGCGACAAATCCGGTCGCGCAAGGCGACGCCGCCACACCGAACATGAGCCCAGTCAAAAATGCCCCTCGCTTACCGCCGATTTTAAGCGGCCACTTGCTCAAGCCACAGGTCGGTAAGTGCACCAATTTCATGAGGCTTAGGCCCATGACGACCAATACCGCTGCTAATAACAAGGGGACTGTGGTTGAGAAATGGCCAAATATCCCCCCAATAAAAGCCGCAACTAGCCCTAAGATGGCAAATGCCCCCGCTAGGCCAGCGACCAAGGATAACACGAGAAGAAGGTTCCGCCACTTGTCATGCCCACCCCAAGCACCCACATAGCCGAGCATTAAAGGTGTCATGGCCATGACACATGGGGAAAAACTAGTGAGGATACCGGCGGCGAAAGAAGCTATCACCGCCAGGGGCCAAGAGCCGATTAACATATTTTGCAAAATACCTAGGGTTGCCACACTAGCCCTGCCTCAATCATGGATTGCAGCTCTTCCTTCGCTACGTGCCCAGTCAGTGTTGTTGTTTCACCCTGTCTGCCGATCATGATGAAATGCGGCACCGCCCGAAACTCAAAATTGCGAGCGAGCTCGATTGTTTGCTCATCAGCTAGGTCAGCGACAATCATCGCCACCCTGTCCTGATATTGGGCGATGAGCTCTTCCACCAGAGGATACATCGCCAAACAAGCCCGGCAACCCTTCTTGGTGAACATGATGAAGATGGGGCGCCCGCGCTCAACAGCGGCGTGAAACTCTGTGTACGGCTCGGCAGAGATAATCGCCGGCACAGTGGGTCTAGTTAAGAACCATACGGAGACACCGACCAGCACAACCAATAGGATTGCTAAATAGCGCTTCAAGATACTAACCTCCTAAATTCGCAACTAAAATAGAGCTCTCTAAGCGTTTGTCCCACGCTGACCAGCGCTCACCTAACGAGATTGTTTCGGCAATGATCTTCTCCACCTGATTAATCTTCCCACTGGTGAGGTCGGCAAGATGAAGGGCCACGGCATTAACCGTCTTGGGCTCCTCGGGCGAACCCCACTCCCGGTGACCATGGTGGCTGAGAATCATGTGCTGGAGCTCATCGCGCAACAAGCGAGGAAATCCGGGGATACCATCGGCAAGACGCCCTACTTTCTCTGCACCTAGAACCACGTGCCCAAGCAGCCGGCCACGGTCCGTAAACTCAAAGGCAAACGCCCTCGGCTCATACTCCTCTACCTTGGAGATGTCGTGCAGGACTGCCCCCGCCAATAGTAGGTCGCGGTTAAGATAAGTCCCCTGAACCTCGACCATCCGCAAAGCGTATTGAACCACCTCTAACGTGTGGTGCAACAAGCCCCCCACATAAGCATGATGCACTTCTCGCCCGGCTGGAGCCTGACAAAATGCATATTGCTGCCCCGGCTCGGCGAAACATGTCTCTAATAGCTTTTTTAGAAAGTGGTTACTAATAGTGGCCATATGAGCCTCGAGCTCTTGCCACATGCCGGCGATGGGGCGAGGTGGTGGGGCACAAAAATCTTCCGCATTGACCTCGCTAGGGCAGGCCTTAGCGATATCTTCAATATAAATTTGTTTCTCACCCTTGTAGTCTTGCACCTTTCCCGTCACCAGCACCACATCATCTTTGCGGTACGTGCTGTCGGCGACAAGGGCTTCGTTCCACGCCACGGCTTGGGCCCTACCGGTCTTGTCAGCGAGCGATAAAACCAACCCACAGGCAGGAGCACCACCACGGGTGTAGTTGATAAGACGCCTATCCACTACGAAAAAATGGCTTCTTACCTGCATTCCCACCGCGAGGTCCTTTACATATGTTTTTTTCAAGCGAAGCCTCCTCAGTAGTCAAGAGATTACGGCGAGGTCGCGACCCACCAGAGCAAATTGAGCGAGGGCGAAGTCGAGGTCTTCCCGGCTATGGGTAGCGGAGATCATCACGCGGATGCGCGCCTTGCCTTGAGGAACCGTAGGGAAACCAATTTTCGTGGCAAAGATGCCTTTTTGGAAGAGCAGGCGACTAAATTGTGTGGCGAGCTGCACATCTCCTAGCATGACAGGAGTGATGGGGGTTTGACTGATGCCGATGTTAAACCCAAGCTGCCGCATGCCCTGCTTAAAGTAACCGGCATTATCCCACAACCTAGTTACGAGATCCCCGCTCGCCGTCAAAATATCGATGGCTTTAGCCGTAGAAGCGACATCAGCCGGAGTCAGGGCCGAGCTAAACAGGAATGGTCGAGCCTTTTGTTTAAGATAGCTGATTAGGCTGGCGCTGCCGGCGGCAAAACCGCCGATGGTCCCAATGGCCTTCGAAAATGTGCCCACCTCTACATCCACCTTGCCATGCAAATGGAAATGGTCGACTATACCGCGGCCATTGTCGCCGAGTACACCTTCGCCATGGGCGTCGTCGACCATGGTCATGGCGCCGAAGCGTTTCGCTATGTCGACAATCTGAGGTAGCGGGGCGATATCACCATCCATACTGAAGACGCCGTCGGTGATGACCAGAATACGCCCGCCTTCTACATCTCTTAACACCTCTTCTAAGGATGCGAGATCAGCATGCTTGTAGGGTTTAATCTCCGCCCGACTTAAGCGCGACCCGTCAATGATGCTGGCGTGATTTAACTCATCGGAAACAATGGTGTCTCCCTTGCCTACCAAGGCCGGTATGACGGCCACATTCGCCATAAACCCAGATTGCAGGGTCAAAGCCGCCTCTACTCGTTTAAACCGAGCCACCTGCTTATCAAGCGACTCGTGCAGGACTGTGGTGCCGGCGATGCTGCGCACTGCCGCGGGGCCGACACCAAAAGTGTCGATGGCGTCCTTCGCCGCCTCACGCAGCCTAGGGTCGTTGGCGAGCCCTAGGTAGTTGTTGGAACACATATTGAGGACCTTACTGCCTTCTATCTCGATCCAAGCACCTTGGGCGCTGCCTATGACCTTGATGTCATTGTACAAACCGCTGGCTTTTAAGTCGCCGATGACATCCACGGTAAACTGCAATTTCTCTGACAATACAATGCCCCCCTTCTTATACTCGCTCTTTGCCGGCTAGATGCTTATCGTAAATTAGCTCCTTCAGTTCTGGGGAACGAAGACTTCGCCAATCCACCTGCAGCGGTCCTCCATGCCCTTTGGGATCGTACTGCTTAGACAACCCCTCCGCTAAGAAGGTCAGCCGCAATCGGCAGTCCTCCTCGTTTATTTTTTCACGGGTGAGGTGCTTGGTCACTCTAATTGCACAACCGGTAGCCTCATTGACCACACGCTCGAGGGCGGTATCGGGGGTTTCACCCTCTTCAACCTCTCCACCCGGAAGTGTCCAAACACCGCCGGGGATTCTCGTCATGAGAACATATTGCCCATTTAATATGACTGCTTGCACTTTAATTTTGCGATAATCCATTTTCTTTGCCCTCCGCTCTACGTCTGCTCTAAGAATATCAGAGGATGCCTTCCCTCGCAAATGATATGTGTTTAAAATGTAACTAAGACTACGATATCCGCACAAGATGGGAGTACGGACACTATGAGCTACCTCGTGAATGCCTGTTACGAACAAGAACACATCCATGGATGTAGGAGTGCTGAGTTTTCTAAAATCGCGGTAGCGTGCGCCGAAGCCTGTTCTACCAGTCTCTTCCTCCACCTCGAAGGCACTTATTTAGCAAGAGCCGATAGTTTGGCCTGCGCCCTCGCGCGGGGCTGCCGAATTTTTGTTGCGCCAAGCTTTCCTGCCGAGTTACTCGCCAGGCAGGACATCACCCTCATTTGCGTTAAGGACCCTATCGCGGAGCTTTACCGCTTGGCAAACTTGTTTAGGTTAAATTCCCCGGCCAAAATAATCGCTGTGACCGGCAGTTCGGGTAAGACCACCTGTAAAGACATGATCGCTTTTCTACTGCGGCAACGCTACACAAATACCCTGAAGACTTATCGCAATTACAATGGCCTCCTCGGGGTTCCCCTGACGGTGCGGAAACTCTGTGCCGATGACGCCTTCGCCGTTGTCGAAATAGGCATGGGCGAGCCGGGCACGCTAGCCAAAGCGGCCGAGCTCGTCAGGCCCGATGTCGGCGTCATCACCAACATCGGGGTGAGCCATATCGGCAAGTACGGCACCCAAAAAAATATTGCCCGGGAAAAGGGGACGCTACTACCAACCATAGCATCCAGCGGCATAGCCATCCTCAACGGAGACGACAGAGAGTGCCGCGAGCTAGGGGGCAGACATCCGGGAAAAACTATTTACTATGGACACGGTGCCGACAATGAACTCGTTGCGGACAACTTCGCACAAGCTATGACTGGCCTAACCTTCTCAGTTCGCTATGGCGGCCAGAAAACCCACTTTTCCTTGCCCTGCCACGGACATTTCCAAGTGCACAACGCCCTCGCCGCCCTCGCTGTAGGTCTATACTTCGGCTTTACCCTCGCCGAGATGTCTCCGCGCCTAAGTCAGTTTACTCCCGCAACGCAACGCCTCCGCCCCATGCACCTTGGGAATATAGTCCTCCTAGATGATGGCTATAATTCTAACCCCCTAAGCCTGGCCGCTGCGCTACAAGCATTGACCGCACTCCCCATTGCCCCAAGGCAGAAAGTGGCCGTTATTGGGGACATGCAAGAGCTAGGCGGGCTCACTCTGCACTATTATGAAGAACTCCTTCTGCTCCTGTTATCATTAGACGTAAAACAAGTATTCTTGATTGGCCCATTAGTACAAAAGTTGGCGCGACAGTTGCCAAACGCCACTACGGCAGCCACTCCCAAGGAAATCGTTGCCTTGTTGCAAGCCCACGTGGTAGAAGGTTCAGTGATCCTCCTTAAGGGGCAGGACGACATACTATTTGCCTCCATCCGCGACGAAATTATTAGCTGGTCGCATAAAGCAGAGCGTTAAAGAGCACCTTGTATGTCCCGCGCGCCTGGGCTCTGAAATATGGCCTAAAACCGACCAGCACCACCTTGCCCGCACCATAGCCACACAGAACCAAGGCTCCACGCCCGTACAGCCTTTCGGCGCCCAAAATCCATCCGGACAGCAGGGGATTAACCACCGGGTACTTCCCGACCACCCTACCTTGGCCATCCGTACTAAACGCAGGGCTATGAGAGAAAACTACTGCCGTTTCCCGCGGCATGCCGTATCCTAAAGGATGGTTCGTGTCCATGACCACGCGCAAGAAGGAGCCGGGGACAAAGAACTCTGTCTCGGGCCAGGCGGAAACCACATTGCTCACCGGCAGACTTAGTTCGCGAATCGCCCATTCACTGGCTTTATCTATGGCCAAGAGAGTGCCGCCCTCATCGACAAAGGTTCTCAAGGCCGATGCCCCGCTTGCCCCTAAGCCCCCCGTGTAGTCTGACGGGTAGGTTCCCGGAGGGTGACCGTCGAGCATGACATTAGGCTCCGCAGAGGGCAAAACCAATACATCGTAGCCAGCCGACAAATTCCCTCGCCTAATATCCCGATCGCTTAAGGATACATATGGAAATCCATGCTCCTCAAGCACAAATCTCAACCAACCTTCATCCGGGTTGGGCACACTGCTCTGATAGATTCCCACCCTAGGCGCTTTGACTCTCCCCATGGCCGCTTGGTCGAGGTCATCGAGCACACCTACCTTCAGACCATATTTCACGCTCAAATCCATAACCAAAGCACATGCTGTAGCACAGGCTTTGACCAAGAATGTGCCGGGCGGCAGACTGGCACCATCTCTCGCCCGGTGCAGTCTGTAGACGTCAAAACCCGCCCCACATAACTTCAAAAAAGCTGTGAAGCTGCGGTTGGCTTCCGGGCGAATGTAGAGCCAGGAGTCATCAGTCGTACTTAAGGTTGGACGAGAGAAAGAGGGGGTCTTGGTCAATTCGAGGAGCTCTGCTGTAAAGGGTGCTCTGACCTCCACGGCTGTTACGCCCATTTGCATGGGCAGGCTATGGGCGGTTGTATCATAGGGACGCTTAGGTGGACCACCAGGGTAGAGGCGTAGCTCCGGGTAAAGCTGTTTTTCCAGCATCGTCTTGGCAAAAGCACCGTAGGGTTGGTGCAACAAGATGACGAAAGTGCCGGAAACGTAGTCCATGCCGTCGGCAGTAAAGACACCTTGAGCCTCATGCACCTCTACGCCCGCAAACATCAGAATCCCCAACAGTTCCACCATGACCAAGACATCCCTTTGTTCTTTAGGAATGAGGTACCCGTAAACACCATCCTTGACTAACAACGCTCGCCTGCTCACCAGCGAGAAATTTCTTAGCCACTGGCGACGATATTTTGCGGCGTGCATCAGGCAAGCCCAGGCGCATATTTTGTCATACTCTATAATGTCTTGCAGGCGCCATTGCCCCCCGGGCCAGGGTTCGGGTTGGTTCCAGCTCGCAATCCTCGGGTCTTGACCCCTCCCGGCCTGTAAATCTTTGCTGTCTATGTTGATCGGGGTGGCGATACGCACGCTGGCCGCCTCAGAGAGAATGCGCACTCCACCATGATAGTGCTGGTAGGCCCGGCTTGGGGACCAAGCATCGTAAATGGCATTGGTCATAACTCCGGTCTTCCCTTGCGCGGTCAACTCCATAGCTATAGCCTGGCCAAGCCAGGCCACGCCCTGCCTGATGATTGGATCGACATTTGGGTCGTAGGGGTCGATAAAAGGGGGCAACACCAAGCGCGGTCCGTCCGAATTCTGTTGGTGTTGATCAAGGACAATATGTGGGCACCAATAGTTATGAAGTTTTTCGACAGCTAGACGCGTCTCCTGTTGGGTAAACATAAACCAGTCACGATTATTGTCATGACCCGCGTACTTGTGGTACAAGAAAGGCGGTGCCGTGCCCTCGTAAGGCGTGCCAATAGTTTTTTCGTACCAACTGACCACCATATCGAGCCCATCAGGGTTTAGAGAGGGCACCAGGAGAAGAACAGTATTACAAAGAATCTCCTGCGTCTCGGGGGTATCACTGGTCGCCAGTTCGTAAATCAGTTGCATGCTCATCTGCGACGCGCCCACCTCGGTGGCATGGATGCCGCAAGTCACGAGGACGACTGTCTTTCCCGCTTCTACCAGCCGAGCCAGTTCCTCCGCGCTCCGCCCACGCGGGTTAGCCAGCCTCTTTTGTATATCCCTTATTTCTGCTAGTCGCTCGTGGTTGGCAGGAGATGTAATGGTCAGCGCGATAAATGGGCGTCCTTCAGTGGTCACCCCCAGTGTATTAGCACTAATTCTCGGGCTGTTGGTGGCAGCTAGCCTCGCATACTCCGCAATTTGTTCCCAATTCGCGAGACACCGGTCAGCGCCAACGGGGAATCCTAGATATTCCTCGGGAGAAAGAAGTTTTACTGCCACCTTGAGTCCTCCTTCACTTGACCTCTGGAAAATTTCCTGTCCCGTATGTGCCAGAACTATTGAAGAATGTCCCCCATGAGTTTAATATAACGTTATACGCAAAAGTCACCGAACTCACAACAAGTTGAGAAGTCGAGCTAGCGGTGGGAGTAGGAGGCGGCACATTGAACAATCGAAAAGACCAAGCCCGCATGGCACTTGAACGCAGGCAGAGCCGAACGCCTATCTTTGATGCCCTGCGCAACTATGTGCGAGAAGGCACGCTTTCTTTTCATGTGCCGGGCCACAAACACGGCAAGGGCTTACCCGAGTTTACCCGCTTTGTAGGGAAGAACATCATGAACATTGATCTCACCATCATGCCTGACCTAGATAGCATTTACAAGCCACTCGGGCCGATTAGTGAAGCACAGGAACTCGCGGCCGAGGCCTTTGGCGCAGAATATGCTCATTTTTTGAGTAACGGGACTACCGCGGGCATTCACTGCATGATGATGGCTACGCTAAAGCCCGGAGATAAAGTCGTCGTGCCGCGCAATGTCCACAAATCGGTTGTTTCGGCGCTCATCCTCACCGGTGCCGAGCCGGTATACATTCAGCCCTATGTCGATAACTACCTCGGCATTGCCATGGCCATCACCGCCGACGAGGTCAGGCAGTCGCTGCGCCAGCACCCCGAGTCTAAGGCCATCTTCCTCATCAATACCACCTTCTATGGCATGGCCCCGGAGCTTGAACGCATTGTGGAAATAGCCGAAGATTACGAGATACCTGTGTTAGTTGACGAGGCACACGGAGCCCATCTCAGTTTCAATCCAGGGCTGCCTATTTCCGCTATGGCGGCTGGGGCCGATATGGCAGCGCTTAGCACGCACAAATTACTCGGCTCAATGACCCAGAGCAGCGTCCTTTTGACCCGAGGTGACTTTGTCGACCATGATTACACAAAAACAACACTTAACCTCGCGCAGACAACGAGCCCTTCGTACCCTCTCTTGGCTTCAATTGACGTGGCCCGTAAACAGGCGTTTTTTCGCGGCGATGAGATGCTGACCCATGCTATTAACATCGCCAACTGGGCGCGGTATGAAATTAACAACACTATCCCGGGGCTCTATGTCTACGGCAATGACTTAGTAGGGCAACTGGGCTGTCATGACTACGACCCCACCAAGCTATGCATCAATGTGCGCTCACTGGGCGTTTCGGGCTTTGAGATTGAACGCATTCTGCGCCAAGGGTTTCATATACAGGTGGATCTATCTGATCTCTACAATGTACTCTGCGTGGTCTCCATTGCCGACACCAAGGAGACTGTACGCGCCCTCGTCCACGCCCTTTCGGAGATAGCACGCAAATACACGGTTCAAGACGTGCGGGAGAGTCCTATAGAACTCCCTCCCCTACCCGCCCTAGCCTACCTCCCGCGCGAGGCCTTCTATGCGGAGAGCAAACGCGTTCCCCTAGAGCAGGCCAAGGGAAAAATCGTGGCTGAAATGCTCATGGCTTACCCGCCAGGAATTCCGCTCATCTGCCCGGGAGAGATATTGACCCAAGACATAATTGATTACGTGCGCATGTTGCGCAAAGCTGATGCCCAAATTTATGGCACGGAAGACCCCACCGCCGAACACATTAAAATAATCCGCTAGTGAACTTCGCGCCCGTTTACTCTAAGAGGCTAACTCATGCGACTGAGCCAGCCTCTTTTTTGTGTGGGCGAAGAGCTACTTGCCAGAAACCGCCAGGGAACCGATAAGCAAAGATGGTGCGGCGATAGAACCCATCTTAAAATGCAGGTCGTTCCCCACCTCTTGCACATCGGACAACATCTTGAAGAAGTTGCCGGCAATGGTCACTTGGTTGACCGGCCTCACCACCTGGCCGCCCTGCACTAGGTAGCCGTAGGCAGAGAGTGAGAAATCTCCGGAGACAGGGTTCGCACCGGAGTGGGTCCCCTGCACGGCGATGATGATTAGCCCATGCTCGATGTGGGCCACTAAATCTGCGTAGTCCCTTTTCCCCGGTTGAATATAAAGATTAGTGGGGGCAACAGTGACCGGGGCATTAAACGCCATCTTGTAGGCATTGCCGGTGGAGTTTACACCGTCTTTTTTGGCGGTTTTCAAATTATGCAAAAGAGTCATCAGCCTGCCTGCCGCAACCACTTCCTTAGAAGCGGTGGCCACACCCTCGGCGTCAAAGGGGGCGGAATTGGGCCTCTCCGGCAAGTGTGGATCGTCAATGATGGTTACATTGCTGCTCATAATTTGCTCGCCCTGCTTATCTTTTAGCAAAGATAGGCCTTTTTGTACCGCCTCGGCCGAAAAGGACGAGGCGAATGTCGCCAGAAACTCGCCGGCGACATCATGTCTAAGGAGCACCGGGTACTGCCCTGATTCTATGCTTTCCGCTCCGAGGAGAGAAATAGCCTCGTCTACAGCCTCCTTTGATAAGGTGACCGGGTCAAAACGGCTGAAGTCACGGGATGAAAAGAAGGCATAGGCAGACTTGGTGTCTTCACCCTCCTTGACCACCGCGGCCACATAGCCGTCGGCGAAGTTGCCCTGATGGGCAAGATTGAGCCCCTTGGTGTTCATAAGCATGGTCTCTCCTGAGCTGTTCCCTAGGCTCACTTGCACCGTAGACACCCGAACGTCGAGCCCATAGGCCTGTTGCTCAACTTCCTTGACCCAAGCTATTTTCTCCGCCGCCAAGACTTGCTCTAGGGCAGGAGAAAAGGAGCAAACATCTGCATAAGTGGCTTCCGGGGACCCCCCGAAGATTTCTTCTGGGTCTTCGCTGTCGATAACGGCGGCATTAGCCCGCGCATCATCGACAAGTAGCGCCACTGAGTCTTCAGAGAGATTTTCGGTGAATGAATATCCCATGCGTCCATTGATGAGCCCGCGGAATGACAGACCGCGTGACTGGGCGAGAGTGTAGCTGTCAATTTCAGACTTAAATACCCCCACGCGGAAGAGGTTGCGTGAGGCCACATAGGCCTCCATCGCGTCAAACCCCACTTCTCGTCCTGCAGCGAAAAGTTTTTCGGCAAAAACTTTGACTTCCACTTTACTTGTCCCCCTTTCTGCCACCGACGATCATCTCCGAGACGCGAATAGTGGGTTGCCCTACATCGGCCGGCAAGGAGCCGCTGATCGATCCACACATGCCCTGCCCACAAGCTAAATTGTCAGCCACCATGTCAATTTTCAGAAGCACGTCCGAACCCTGCCCGATGAGCGTCGCTCCTCGCACCGGCTCCGCCAATTTGCCGTTACGGACCATGTATCCTTCGTTTACGGCAAAGTTGAACTCCCCGGTGGCTGGATTCACCGAGCCGCCACCCATGTAGCGCGCAAACAAACCATACTCCGTACTCGCTATAATCTCCTCGCGAGTGTGGGACCCCGGCAAAATAAAGGTGTTAGTCATGCGTGAAGTAGGAGCAAATTTGTAGGACTGGCGACGGGAATTCCCGGTAGCAGGTACATTCATGCGACGACCGTTGTACAAATCGACCATGTAGCCCTTCAGCACCCCGGCCTCGATGAGAAGGTTGCGTTGAGATACATGCCCCTCATCGTCTACATTCAAACTGCCCCACGCATTAGGGATGGTGCCATCGTCCACCGCACTCACTACGCTACTCGCAATTTTCTCCCCTAGTTTATCGGCAAAAACAGAGGTTTTTTTCGCTACCGACGTCGCCTCAAGGCTGTGACCACAGGCTTCATGGAAAATAACCCCACCAAACTCGTTGTCGATGATCACCGGGATGCGCCCGCTTGGCGCGTACGGGGCATGAATCATCGTAGACGCAATGCGCGCCGCCTCTTGGGCATAATCCTCAATTTTGATGTTGTCGTAAAATTCAAAGCCCATATGGGCGCCCGGGGCATATGTGCCGGACTGTTTTTCGGGTCCTTTAGAGGCGATGGCGGTAATCGCAGTGCGCGTGCGCACTCTTTCGTCCTCCACATAAAGTCCTAGGGAGTTAGCGATTTGCACTTTTTGGTCCTCGTCAAAGTAACGCACCATAACTTGCGAGATGACCGGGTCATATTCTTTGGCAGCATGATAAGCTCTAGCCATCAAGGAAACTTTGTCTTGTTTGACTATCTCATGCGGATAAATTCTGATGGGGTTAATGTGCAGTGGCTCGTCTTTCATAAAGCTCAAAGTTATGTTGCGCGAGATGGTCTCCGGCGAGATGGCCGCCGCCGCTTCTTTCGCCACCTTGATAAGGTTGTCTCTACTGTAATCATTGGTATAGGCATAGACATAGTTCGTTCCCTTGAGAATGCGCACGCCTATGCCATAGTCACGCCCCGAAACACCACTATCAACCTTGCCCCCAATCATGGAAAGAATGGTACTAAAACGATCTTCTACGAATACTTCGGCAAAATCCCCCCCAGTGCTCAGTCCGGCTAGCAAAATGTCTTCCAGCAGTGGTTTGGCAAGCACATATTAACCCCCTTTAGATATTTCGTTTGTGCTAAGAATTATTTCGCTCTAAGACCAACAATTCCTGCCGACCCAACAGGCAATTTGGCGCAAAAAAGTAAGCCCCGCAGGGCTTACTTTTGGTTTCGCAATTGTTAGCGTGGGCCGGTGCCCGGCGTATAGGTGTTGTAGTCGGTGTAACTAGGGCCATGCTGACCGGAATTGCGGTTTCCCTGCTCCTGGCTAAAGCCTCCCCCTACATGGCCTTGGCTTCCTCCCTGCGGATTCGCAAAGGCCCAGTTAGGCAAGTTGCCACCCTGGCCACCACTGTACTGCTGCTGCCCATAGCCACCGCCACTGCCTTGGGGGTTGTTGTAGTTGCCGCCGCTGTACTGCTGCTGCCCATAGCCACCGCCCGTGTTGCCCTGGTTCGCTCCCTGCGGGTTCGCATACGCCCAGTTAGGTAAGTTGCCACCCTGACCACCGCTGTACTGCTGCTGTCCAAAACCACCGCCACTGCCTTGGGGGTTGTTGTAGTTGCCGCCGCTGTACTGCTGCTGTCCAAAACCACCGCCACTGCCTTGAGGGTTGTTGTAGTTGCCACCACCTACCTGCTGTTGCCCATAGCCCCCGCCCGTGTTGCCCTGGTTAGTTCCCTGCGGGTTCGCATACGCCCAGTTAGGCAAGTTGCCACCCTGGCCGCCACTGTACTGCTGCTGTCCGTAGCCACCGCCACTACCTTGGGGATTGTTGTAGTTGGTGTAGCTAGGCCCTTGGCTATAGCCGCCTTGACCTTGGTTGAAATTGCCGTAGCCTGTTCCATACTGAGCGGGGCCGATGGCGTGGCTACTCCGCGCCCAATCGGGGAGATTGGCTTGCTGATGATCTGTCATTTTCTTTCCTCCCTTGATGTTTGTCAGGCTATCGCCTACAGTGCTATTTTTCTCAGCCTAGACAACCTTATGCGTCCATTTACTAAGAAAAATGACAGAGGACAAACTGTTGGTGGGAGGTGCGCTATGACTGATTTTTCGCGCGGCAAAGAACTGAAGATTAAGGAGCACTTTCGAGTGCTCCATCATCGTTTGGAAGTCCCTGCCGATCGGCATGGTGCGCATAGAGGACAAGGGCGACTGCCTGCTCTTAGACGCCGCCGTACGCTACCCTGTGGCTTGTGATGAACCTACGGATGCGCTCTAGTCCTTCGTCTAGGCGCGGGTCCGGGGTGGTGAGGGAGATGCGAAAATACCCTTCACCATATTGACCGAAACCGACCCCCGGCGAAACAATTACCCCTTGGCTCGCGAGAAGCTCCATGGCAAAGTCCTGCGAAGAGGCAAACCCTGGGGGAATGCCAAGCCAGACATACAAGGAAGCCCGGGGCAGCTCACACTTCAGTCCAAGATTATTGAGCATGGCCACGACACGATCCCGGCGCGCCGTGTATATGCCACGCATGCGCTCAATAGTCTCATCTGGGCTGGCTAATCCTTCCATGGCGGCAAACTGAATGGCCGTGAACTGGCCACTGTCCGTAGCTGTCTTCACCTTCCTGAGGGCAGAGATCAGTTGTTCATGGCCATAGGCAAAAGCAACACGCCACCCTGTCATATTGAGAGGTTTAGAGAGCGAATAAAGCTCGATACAGCATTCCTTTGCTCCCTCTACCTGCAAAATACTCGGGGCGACAAAGCCGTCAAACGTAATCTCCGCATAGGCATTGTCATGGCAAATGACAATATTGTGCTGCTTGGCGAAGGCCACCGCCTCTCTAAAGAACGCGATATCAGCCACAGCAGAGGTGGGGTTATTGGGGTAGTTCAAGTACATGAGGCGGGCACGACGTAAAACATCCGCCGGGATGGCCGAAAAGTCCGGTAAATAGCTGTTTTTTTCCAATAGCGGCATGCGGTATGGCTCTGCGCCCGCTAAAACCGCAGACATAAAGTAGACTGGGTAAGCTGGGTCCGGCACTAGGACTACGTCCCCCGGGTTCGCTACTGCCAGGGCGAAATGGGCGATGCCTTCCTTTGAGCCAATGAGCCCCACTAGTTCCCGATCGGCATGGATATCAAGCGCGAAGCGTCTTTTTAAGTACGCCGCCGCACTGGCCCGAAAAGCGGGGTCACCATCATATTCGGGATACTGATGGGTTGACGGTTTGTGCTTGATGGTGTCTACCAAGGCATCCACGATGAAATCCGGCGTCGGGACATCGGGGTCGCCCACGCCAAGGTTAATGAGGTCGACACCCTTCGCCTTGGCCTCCCACTTCAGTCTGTCTATTTCCGCGAACAAGTACTTCGGCATGCTGGTTATGCGATCTGCGATTTGCATTTTGACCTCCTTGTGTTTATGGGTTTAGTGAGGGTCGACCACGCCGCTCATGCGGATGATCCCGAGGTGGCCGCAACACTGCGCTGTGTCTCTAGGTTCTCGGCCACATAATTATACAGTCCCTGCAAAAAATCATTCAACTGCTCAGCACCAATACCATCTACGGTTGGCTCGCACCTGCCGCTACAGCCATCTACCACCCCAACAGCACAGAGTTGCTCAAGCAACAACCGCTCCTCCTGCGGAGTGGGAACGAAATTTACGCCTGCCAAGAGCGACAAGGCGGCTACTAGGGTATAGGCTCCCCAGTTGCTGACCCCGGCGGCGAGCACCACCTCTGCCTCTGTCGCCGCTCTTATGGACTTCCCATCCGGGGCCACTGCCACGCTTTTCGCCAGAGCCCCGCAGCCCAGTTCATTGCCACCGTCGCCGATGGCCACTGTAAAGACCCCCTGTATTTTGGCGTAGTTAAAGGCCCTATCCAGCAGCGGGACATGTGCCGATATCGAATGGCCGCGCATATTGCGGCACTCCCCGTCAGAACCTTGGCCCGGGTACTCTATCGCGACGAAGACATCGCACCGTAGTTCATCCAGTAGTTGTTCTTCTACCTGCCCTGGGGGCTTTAACACCACAGGGCACGTGAGCCCTAAAAATCGCTGCGAACACTCTAAGGCTTGACTGCCGGCTGCCGGAGACAGTAAGACTACTTCCTGCCCAGTTCCTAGGAGCGCCCTAGCCAGAAAAACAGCCCCCAAGGGGCCGTCACTTTCTACCGCCTGGGCTTCTGGGATGAAGAATCCTGTAGCAATGGCAACGCGCTTGGTCTGCTCTAACCGGCGCGCCACGCGCTCGAGGCTACCTGCCCTTAGTAGACCCGCAAACCCGCGCCGGCTTGGGTCAAAGCGCAAGTAGCACTCTAAATCCGCCCACACGGCGACCACCTCAATTCTCTCCTCATAAAGCTCGCAAACGCTCCAACAACTTCTCCCGGTTAGGCGCAACGACTGGGTCACCATCGACCAAGACAACATAAGTAGAGGCACATTCCCCACAGCATCCGATACATGTAGCTACCAGGATAGTATCAGCTGGGCACTGCTCCTCCAGAAAACCCTTCAAGCTACTATCCACGGCTTCAAGGGTGAGTTGGCAGATCACTATCTCCACTAAGATCCCTTCCTTTCCGTAACGCTGCATTTGCGTTAAGATGTAGCTAGTACTTGGTGAAAAAACGCTTGCCTAGAGGAGGAATCACATGGAAATGCGACGTCTTGATCGCGCTGTCGAAAAGAAAGTAGCCCTAGAGTATTTACAGGAGGCCCAAGTAGGCTACCTAGCCCTAGCAGAGGACAATGTCCCCTACATAGTGCCACTAAACTTTGTCTTGCTTGAGAACAGTGTTTATTTTCATTGTGCCCCACAGGGGCGAAAAATTGACATCCTGCGGAAGAATCCCCTTTGTTCCTTCGCCATTTCTTTTCTTGATGGCATCAGTGGCGGCAGTGCTGCCTGTGAATACGGCGCGTTCTACCGTAGCACCCTAATCACCGGAGTGGCACGCTTTGTGGAAGAACCTAGCGAAAAGTTCCTCGCTCTTACCGCCCTCACCGCAAAACACGCCTTGGGGGAATTTGCGCCTGTTTCCCACACGGGGATGGCTAGGACTACGGTCATCGCCATCGACATTATGAGTGTCAGCGGCAAAGCTAGACGGGCCCGGTAGTGGGGTCCCCTATATAGACAACTCTATCCTTGCCTGCCTCCTTAGCACGATACATGGCGGCATCTGCGGCGCGGATGAGTTCATCAACAGTATTGGCGTCGTAGGGAAAGGTGGCCACGCCTACACTCGTCGTCACCGGTATGATGACATCTCCCCACTGCGGCCTTGTTTGCCGCACAGTGTTCAAAATACGGGCGGCTATAGTACGGGCTTCGTCAACACCGGTGCTTGGCAGCGCCACCACAAATTCGTCGCCTCCATAGCGAGCAACCAAGTCCCCTAGGCGGACGTTAGTCCTTAGCGCCTCCGCTAAGCTACAGATGTGGTCATCGCCGGCCAAGTGGCCGAACCGGTCGTTTATTTGCTTGAGACAGTCTGAATCGAGCAAAAGCAGGGAAACCTCACGGTCATAGACCTTGGCCTGTTCTAGCATATTCGCTAGGGCCTCGTGGAGCGAGCGAGCGTTAGCTAAGCCCGTCATGCCGTCAGTCATGGCCATGGCGACCGTCTGCTCGTAAAGCTGCGCGTTATCAATGGCCATGGCTGCTTGGCTGGCAATAATAGACAGCAGCCGCACATGGTCGTCTGAATAGGCATTAGGATTATAGCTCTGGGCGGAGATTGCCCCGATGACCTTTTGATCAAACACCACCGGCACGACCAATACTGACTGAACAACGGTGTCAATATTGCCTAGCATCGTTACCCCCGGAATAAGACGGGCATCCGCATGGTAGAGCACGGGCTGGCGCGTCTTGACGGCACGCGAGGTAGGGCCATCATTGAGCATATACCTCATAGGAGCCACTCTAGCCCCCTGGTCGAAGATATAGCGGAGGTCGATTTCTAACTTGTCACCATCATACAACGCCACAAAGAAGGCCTCGGCGTCCATGGCTTGACGCACTTCGCGATACATGGAACTAAATAGGTCCTCAAGTCCTAAATTCGACGAAAAGCGTCGCCCCAGCTCATTGAGCAGCGACATATGCTCTGCTGACACTCGCAGTGATTCCATAGCTCTATTGTTGAGCAGGGCAATGCGCAGACCCTTGGCGAGAGTGGACAAGGTCGCCAAAGTGGCCTTGTACTTGCGCCGCGGGCCTTTAACCGCAACGGCAATCAAACCCCTGTCCTCCTGAACGGCGAAAGAGACCAGCAAGACATTGTGCCCCGCCTCATAAAAATAGTCTTGCTCCAAATGACTGCGGGCACTAATACTCCGCGATGAAATGTTCTGGGGCCACAGAGTTGCTACCGCCCGCTCAAAACGCTCCCCGCTTTCAAACCAGATGCCTACTCCCGTTCCGCGCACAACCTCCATGGCATGTTGTGCGGCCGTGGCGACCACTGCCGAGGCATCGGGTTGCGACATAATTATCTCGCTGGCCGAGACCAGTCGCCGCGCCTGCCGTAGCGCAATCTGCAGCCGCGAAATTTTCAAACGGTGCTTGCCGCTTTCCTTGATGGCCATGCCCATGACCCACCAACCATAATAGATGGTGGCCCCTACAGCGAGGAGCAATACCGCTAGGGAAACGGTTAGTTCAGGGGCATACCACAGGAAAGCCCCTGCCACAGACAAGCAGAGTGCCAACAGAGCTCCGAAACTTAAGTACGCCCACCGTCTTCCTACAGTCATCGCCATCATCCTCCATGCCACATCAACATGGGTATTCTGCAGAGACCCCTCATATCCCTTTCTGGTTGGGTAATAATTTTGCTTTATTACATATTTTTTGGATTCATTCTGTCCGAGTTACGTCCGCACCCAGAAGCTGCAGTTTGGCATCGAATCGTTCATAACCCCGGTCCATATGTTCAATACCCTCAACCTCTGTTGTCCCGGCGGCGACTAGACCGGCCATGACCAAAGACGCACTCGCTCGCAGGTCCGTGCCACGCACCTGGGCCCCGGTCAACTGAGAGACCCCTTCAATAAAGGCGGTGCGCCCCTCAATGCGCACTTTGGCCCCCATCTTCGCCAGCTCCTCAAGATGCTTGAATCTATCCTCCCAGATAGTCTCGGTAACTAAGCTGGTACCCTCGGCCATGGTCAAGAGCGTGCTCATCGGGGCCTGAAAATCGGTAAAGAAACCGGGATAAGGCAAGGTTTTGACATTGACCGCGGTTGGACGCCGCGGGCCGATAAGACGAACGCTATCTTCCGCAGGCAGAATTACTGCCCCGGTCTCCCTTAATTTGGCTATGACCGCCCCTAGATGCAACGGGATGATATTGTGCAGGGTCACATCGCCGCCCGTGAGAGTCGCGGCAATCATTAGGGTGGCGGCTTCACTTTGGTCGGGGATAATGGCATGCTGGCAACCGTGTAGTTTCGTTACCCCCTGAATGCGTATGGTCTCGGTGCCCGCACCATACACCTTTGCGCCCATCGCGTTTAACATATTGGCGAGGTCAATAATCCACGGCGCAGGGTAAGCGTTGACAATCAAAGTCTGCCCTTCTGCGAGCACCGCGCCCAGCATAATATTTATTGTCGCCCCGACGCTGGCCACATCAAGATAGATGGTGGTTCCCTTTAATCCGGTGGAGGTAGCTTTAATGTGGCCATGCTCAATGCTCGTGGTTGCCCCTAGGGCACACAAGCCCTTGACATGCTGATCGATGGGTCGCGGCCCAATGTCATCGCCGCCGGGCAGCGCTACGTCTGCGGCACCGAAACGAGCCAGCATTACTCCAAGCAAGTAATATGAAGCGCGCAACTTCCTCACTAAGGCCGGGGCGGGAACCCCAGGTCGGAAACCATGCGGATCGATGGTCGCAACCCCACCCGCAAAAGAAACAGTGGCCCCTAATCCCCGTAAAATATCACAAAAAACCCGCACATCGCTTAAGTCAGGTAGGTTTTCAATAACCACCGGGCTATCGGCCAAAAGCGCGGCAGGGATAGCCGCGAGCGCTACATATTTAGACCCGTTAACGGGCACTTCACCCTTTAAACGTGTTCCGCCTCTTACCAATATCGAGCCCATGCACTCACCCTCGCTTACATCTATACCCCCAATTATCGTTCTAGTTGCTTAGCTTGTCAATGTGATGCCGCGCCCTTTGATCCGCCAAAACCACGGGAGTGTTGAAGTCAATAGGTAGGTCTGCTATACTGAAACAGACACGAGGGGAGTAGCTAGTAATGCATGGGTCGTCATCACGCGCCTTGGCGCCGGCTCTGCACAAGGTACGACTTTGTAGCGAGACCTCTGTCCTATATGGGGCAGAGGTCTTTTTGTCTGCCTAGATTGATGATGGGAGGTTCTACATGAGCGACCAAGCTATCGCCATATTAGTTTTCGGTCTGACCTATCTTCTTCTTATTCTAAACAGAGAGCGTTCTCTCTACTTCGTTTGGGGGGCATCGCTACTCCTATTACTGCTCGGCATTATCTCCCTGCCGCAGGCGTGGCAAGCCCTCAATTGGAATGTCTTGGGGCTATTCTTCGGCACCATGATTTTAGCCGAGCTGTTTGTGGCCTCCGGGGCTCCGGCCTATATGGCCACCCGCATGGTCAACGCCTCGGGCAGCGCGGCGCTCTCACTTCTCGCCATTGTGATTTTTTCCGGCCTCCTGTCCGCGGTCGTAGAGAATGTGGCCACCGTCTTCATTGTCGCCCCTTTGGCCTTAGAAACAGCGCGCAAAGTCAAGGCCTCGCCGGTGCCGGTGCTCATCTCGGTGGCGATTGCCGCGAACATGCAGGGGGTGGCCACCATGATCGGCGATTCCCCGAGCATCTTGTTGGCCACTGCTGCCAATTTGACCTTTCTTGACTTCTTCTGGGTGAACGGCAGACCCGGCATATTCTTCGCCGTCCAAATTGGCTTTGTCGTGGCTATGGTCATTGTCTATAAATTATTGCGTAATACCAAGGGCACCGCGAGCAAGAATGCTTTGCCCGTGGTCCATTCCTGGACGCCGTCACTTCTTATCCTCCTGCTCGTGGTGACCTTGTCTGGCTCTTCCTTTGTGCCCGGTCGCGTTGACTTCTTGCCCGGGATAATCGCCGTGACCATAGGTCTCATCGCCCTCCTCTGGAACCACAGCACCGATTTATTCGCCATGGAGTTGTCAAGACTTGACTGGCAGACTTTCTTTTTATTAGCGGGACTCTTTGTCTTAATCAGCAGCCTTACCGTGACCGGAGTAATCACCGAAATAGCCACTCTGATGACCGCCGTGGCCGGCGACTCCTTACTCATCGCCTTCTTACTCATAGTTGTTGTGTCGGTGGCAGTCTCGGCCTTGGTAGACAATATCCCATATACCATCGCCATGCTGCCGGTGGCTCAACTTCTTGCCGAGCGCATGGATGTGAACCCTCTGCTCTTTATGTTTGCCTTCGTCCTCAGCACCAGCCTCGGGGGCAATATCACTCCCATCGGTGCTTCGGCCAACGTCGTGGCGGTCGGCATGCTCAGGCGCGAAGGGTACAATGTTTCCTTTGGTGAATTTATGAAAATTGGCCTCCCGACGACAATAGTGGCAGTCACCATCGGAGCGGCCTTCCTTTGGTTTATCTGGCTATAAACTGCTCGTCAGGCATGAGCGGGCTACTGGTATCAATATGTCCCCAGATACTCTCCTCCACCTGACCTTCCACCAAGAACTGTACGGCGGCTATTTCTGGAAGCTCGGTCAGAGAGGCTATTACCGAGTATACCAGCATCAGTTCGTTCGCCGTACCCCCACCAAAATTCTCTTTGACCTCGCGGGAAAAGTCGACATAGGCAATTCTGCCTTGGACAAAAAACGAAAGAAGCCGGGTCCCCTGCGGCAGTGTGGGCCACAGATTCTGGGTTCTTGGTCCCTTGATGAGTTCCTCGATTATAGTTTCGCCAGTTAGCACTCCTTTCTGCGCCCTTTTTTCGCCGACCACCTCTGTAGCCTCGCGATTAGCAAAGTAGAGCCAGTACCGAGGAGAACCTGTCCCCACGGCGGGCGTGTAAAAGAAGGCCCAATACAGCCCTGCGCCAACAAACAATAAAACCGCAACGGTGATGACCATAGTATAAAAATAGGACTGCCCCCGCAAGATATACACCCCCCCTCTGGGAGTATATCCGGCGGGGGCATAGTCTATGTCTATTTAGGGGGAGTCTCATTCCCCGCGCTTAATCTCAAAGAATCGCACCAGCATGCCCGTAGAGGTGATTTCGGCCTCAGTATTGACGCTGACCGTTATTTGGGGGAACAGCTGCCCCCAGCGCGGCTCAAGCCTCGCCCAAACATCTGGTTGTTGCCGCCTAATCATGTCGCCAATGCCTAGGGCATCGGCCTTCTGCTCCTGTAAAAAGGACATGACGGCGATAACCTGGCGGTTAACCTCTTGCTCTATATTTTGGGCAATGGGTTCAAGACCCCTGTCCCGCAGGATGTAACTGCCGCTTACTTCGCGCACAATGGCTTTCACTCGCGGCAAGATCTCGACCTCTACTTTATCCCCCTCAATCTTAATCTCAAACCGCGCTTGAAAGTTGGCGATAGCTATGCCCATAATGCTTTTTGGATCAGCCGGATTAGTGATATTCAGACTACCCATTTTGGTTGTTCCGGTCAGCAGAACGAAGGTCTGAACAAGGTACTGGTCAAAGTCCGCCACCCATCTGTCACGGCGGAAGACGGCGAGGCGGCGCACAAAAACTTCCCGCAACTGTTCATTGGCCAAGCCTAGGCCGACTTCCGGTTTTTCATCACCAGCCTGTAGGCGCAGGGGGGTAAGCTCCAGAATGGGTGCTGTGATTTCGCTCCCCAGACCTCCAAGGACATTGCGTACATTATGAATCGTGGTGGGGCGGCCCAGCGGTGCTTCGGCAAGATTGTCGAGCAAGTCCGCTATGTCTTGCCCTGGGGCGTGCCCGATGCCGGAGCGAGCGGTTAAAATCTCCTCTGCCGTTCCTTGCGCCACAAATATGGGTACGGAGCCGCGGATGGTGCTCCTCCCCTGCAGAGCGGCGATTTGGCCATTTAGACCGCTCTTGGCTAATTCCTCCCCAAAAAGTATAAAGCCCAAGTGCAAGAAGAAAGGCTGCCGGCGGATATGCCCTTGCAGCAAAATCAGAGCCTCCGTAAAGGACCCGGCCTCCACCGTCATGACTCGCAGCCTGCTTCCGTCACCTCCCTCACCTCCCAAGCCGGCCCGCGGCGGCGAAGTCATAAACGACATTCTCACTGTATGGGGATAGCTCCCGACGTCAAAACCAAGGCCTGCGATTGAGGCTAAGTCCGTGATTTCTTGCTGGTCCCAACAGCCAACCAGCAGTAGGCTAATCATCAACACTAGGCCCCATTTGGCGTAGGTCATACTCTCACTCCTCGCGCCGACTAACCCTCACCCAGAGGGCTAGTGCCGGCAGTATGAAATAAAAGGACATAAAGAAAGTATTGTCCACCCGGCCGATGGAGGCCACCAACTCAAAAATATTCCGTGGCCGGGTGGCGATGAACATGAACACTCCTCCCAATAAGAGGGTGCGGTAGGGCTGCTTAAAACCCTGCCATACGCCGGCTAGGCTCTCCGAAACCATAATGAATGCGGCCCCTACCTTAAAATAGGAAGCGACCACCCATAGCGGATACATGAACATCTCTACCCCCTCAAGAAAGAACCCCGGCAGCGCCACTTGGATGAGTATGGCTGTGGGATAGAGGTAGCTCTCGGTGACCCCGCGGCCCAAGACTCCTACGGTCATCATGGTGAGAAAGGCCAGTGAAAACCCCGCTGCCCCCACCGCCGCGGCAAAGTAACCCCCCATACCGAGGCGCTTGCGCGCATACACGCCGATGAACAGGGCGAAGAGCACCCCCTCCATAGCCCAGGGCAGGCAAAACATGGCGGCATGAGCTATGAGAGCGGGGGGCGCGTCAATAAGTGGACGCAATTGATCAATCCTTACTAGCGGCAGCATCCCCACCAGAAGACCAACCAGTCCCAATATGCTGAACATGGCCAGAGCTTCTATGGTACGCACGAAGACCTCAAGGCCATGCCATCCAACCCGCATGACTAATATGAGCAGGGCGAAACAGAGCACGATGGGAGGAGTGCGGGGCATGGCCATTTCGTGAAATACCAGGCCCGCCTGCCCAAGCAACAACCCCCCCAGCCACATCCAAACAAAGGCAAAGTACATGAGAAAAATGCGCCCCACGAACGGCCCGAGCCATGCCTTGACTGCCTGTCCCCAATTAGGCGCCGTGGCGGAACCCGCTACATAGGTAGCCATGTAGACCCAGGGCAGTGCTATGAAAAAGGCGAGGAGCACGGCGACCCAGCCAGAGGCACCGGCGAGGGGGACGACGACCCCCGCCACCGGGAAAAATACCGTGCCGATGGTGACGACGAACAAGGCGAGCGTGGACTGCGCTAGGCCAACTCTGACCTTACTCATAGTCAAGGCGCCTTTCATTCTGCGGCGAAAGAAATTTTTGCCTCTTAGCATGCCACAACTTCGGTACCCCTATGAAGATATCCAGCTCCCCCTCCAAATTAAACGGCGCGACAGGAAACATGTAGGGGTAGCCAAAGGACCGTATGGCGGTAACGGTGATCAGCATAAAGATGAGCGCCCAGACGACACCATAAATGCCGAGCAGGCTGCCGGCGATCAGCACCGGGTACTTGAGAAGTCTGAGGACAGAAATGAAGGTAATGGAGGGTTGCGTAAAGATAGCAAGGCCGGTGAGGGCGGCAATAATGACCAAGGCGGGGCTCACTAAGCCTGCCTGTACTGCTGCCTGCCCGAGGATAATACCGCCGACAATGCCTAAGGCTTGGCCGATGCGGGTAGGCATCCTGGTACTGGCCTCGACAATGAGGTCGAAAGCTAAGATGAGCACAAAAATTTCTACTACCGTAGGGAGCGGCACCCCTTCCCGCCCAGACTGAATGGAGTTAAAGAGCGGCGTGGGGAGGATGCCGTGGTGAAACGATACTAGCGCTAACCACGTTCCGGGGAGGAAGACGCTAATCATTAGCCCCACCATCCGAATAAAACGAAAAAAGGTAGCGGAGAGAGGCCGGTCAAAGTAATCCTCAGAAGCCTGCAAAAATTCAGGCGCAAAAGTAGGGGCGATGAGCGCGCTCCCGTCACCCTCAGCCATGACGGCAATGCGCCCTTCCATTAGAGCCGCTACCACCCGCACCGGGATTTCCGTTGATCTGAGGGTCGGGAACACCGAGTGGGGCTCATCATCTAAAAAATCGGTCAGATAATTTATGCCGTAGGTGAAGTCTATGTCGATGCGCTGGATACGCTTTTCCATCTCCGCGACAAGTATGGGCTGCGCCACCTCTGCCAAGTAGATAATGGCGACCGTGGTGCGAGAACGACGGCCGACCATCAATTGCTTGATCTTCAGGTCGGGCGACCCGACCCGCCGGCGCAAAATGGCGAGATTCTTTCCGAGGCTCTCGCTAAAACTCTCATGCGGACCAATCAAAATATCTTCTTGGATGGCACGCTCTATCGGGCGCTGCTCCAGTTCGAGGAGGGGCAGGAGCAGAGCCTCTGCCTCACCTGCGAGGAGGACGGCCACTGTCCCGGCGGACAAAGCGCAGGCCACCTGGTATATATCACCTTCGGCCTTGTACTCAGGCACATGGACCACCTGCTCTGCTATATGCAGGATGCCTTGTGCCCCGCCGTGTCTTTGCAGAGGTTCAATAATCGACTCACTAATGAGGGCTAGATTAGTGAGGTTGGCAAAGTAGAGCACCGCACAGGGTGCTCCATCGCTCATCTTAATCGTCCGTTCCTTTAAGTCAGCGGAGGCTGAGAGCACCGCCCTGAGAGCGTCGCAGTCCTGCTTAAGATTGCCGCTGAATTGGCCCTTCTCGATGTCTGCCTTTGTTAGCTCCCTTACAGGCACAGGTTTTCGCATCTTGCGTGTGGTTTTCTGCATACACCCCACCCACCCTCTGATATATATTTCTCCGCTGGGACAAAGTGTATACTTCGCCATCCTCCAGCTGTGGTCTTAACCTAGGTGATATTTTTCACGAATAAATGTTACTCTTTTCACTTGCACTCATTCGCTTCTCTGCTCGACTCTTATTAAAGTCTTAATTATTAGTTAATATATTTAACCCAAATTGTGATATATTTATCGTAAGCGAGTTCCCCTAGCCATAGGAGGTGCTGTATGCGCTATTTTCATTCCGTGCGTCTAGACCACGAACGCTGCAAGGGGTGCACCAACTGTATCAAGCGTTGTCCCACCGAGGCCATCAGGGTGCGTGACGGCAAGGCAGTGATTATTGAGGAGAGATGCATCGACTGCGGCGAATGCATTCGCACCTGCCCGAACAATGCCAAGACGGCATTCGGGGACGGTCTTGCTGTGCTTACTGCTTACGACTACCGCATTGCTTTGCCCGCACCTTCTCTCTTTGGGCAGTTCAAGCACGGCACTTCACCCGGACAAATTATCGCGGCCCTCCACCTGGCTGGCTTCGACGATGTCTACGAGGTAGCCGAGGCTGCGGACTACCTTACCTGTGTTGTGCGCAATTTCTTAAGCGAGCAACCTTTTCAAACGTGGATTTCCTCAAGCTGCCCAGCCGTGGTGCGCCTCATTCAAGTGCGTTTTCCAGAGCTCTTGACCCATTTATTGCCGCTAGATACCCCTATGGAGCTCGCTGCACAACTGGCCAAGGCAAGGGCTGCCGCCACATTGCCAAAACAAAAATTGCGCGTGGGTGCCTTCTTTATCACCCCCTGCCCAGCCAAGACCACTGCCGTGTACCAACCGGAAGGCAACAACTCCCACGTGGATGGCACTATCTCTATTGCCGAGATCTACGGACCATTGTTGCACCTCCTGCCCAACGGCGACTCCCTCGCGCCCGTTAAAGCCAGTCGACATGGCCTGGGCTGGGCACTTCCGGGGGGAGAGGGCTTGGCCGTGGCCGAACGTGCACAACTTTGTGTAGCGGGCATCCATGAGGTGTGCGTCTTGCTGGAGGAACTAGAGCAGGGACGCCTCGAGGGCGTGCACTATATCGAGGCGCAGTCCTGCCCGGGTGGCTGCCTAGGTGGGCCGTTGACCGTGGCCAATAGTTTTGTCGCGCAAGCCAGGCTGCGCACGCTCATGCAGGACATGACCCCCAATATAGTGGTCGAGTGTGGCCACATCTCGTCCCTGGCACATCTCGCCCACACCATCAAGCCAAGGCCTATCTTGCCTTTGGACAGCGATGTTTCGGCCGCCATACGCCGCATGGAGCAGCTAGAAAAGATCCTAAGCACCCTCCCCGAACTGGATTGCGGAGCTTGCGGAGCACCAAACTGTCGAGCGCTGGCCGAGGACATTGTGCGCGGACTCGCCAATGAAACGGACTGCGTCATTAAACTTCGGGAAAGGGTCAAGAAACTGGCGGAAGAGATGGTTGATTTATCGACAAAATTACCCCCCGCCATGGGTAGAGGAGGACCAAACTATGCCTAGATTAGAAGAAATCATTCAACATCTTGAGCTCGCGATTTTAACCCCGCTCAAAACAGGCATGACGGAAATTCGCGAGGCCTGTGTCTCCGATCTCTTGAGCAATGTCATGGCCACCTGCCCGGGTCATTGCCTGTGGATTACGGTACAGTGCCATGCCAATGTAGTGGGGGTGGCATCCCTGCTCGATGTGCAAGCCGTAATTTTGGTCGGTGGCCCTAAACCAGATCAGGCGGTGTTGCGCAAGGCTACGGAAGTTGGCGTCACGCTCCTAGAAAGCCGCGACTCGGCCTTTAATCTGTGCGGCAAGCTTTATAACCTCGGTGTTCGCGGCGTGCTGCGGGGCCAGTCCTAGCATTTATAGCAAAAAACAAGCGGAGGTGCGTCATGAAGTCACTGAATGAACTTAAGTCTTTGCGCGAACGCCTCGAAAAAGGCCAACAATTAGCGGAAAAACCACTCCGAACAATCATCATCGGCATGGGCACTTGTGGCATTGCCGCCGGAGCACGGGGCGTGCTCCTCGCCATCATGGACGAACTTGCCGCGAAGAACCTCTCTGACACCGCGGTCACTCAGACAAGCTGCATCGGCATGTGCGAGAAGGAACCCCTCGTAGAAGTGGTCGTGGAAGGAAAATCCACTCTCTATGCTTACGTCAACGGCGAAAAGGCCCGACGCATTGTGCTAAGTCACATTATTAACGGCGAGCCGGTGACCGAGTGGTCTGTCGAGCGCGCCCTAGGAGGCCGAGTATGATAGAAGCCCCAAATAAACGCTCTGCCCAAATCGATGTTTTTGTTGGACAGCCGGGTGGGATGCTCAAGGCCCTTCATGCCCTCCAGAGTCAGTCCGAAGCAAATTTTCTCTCCCCAGCCGACATTAAGCTCGTCGCTTCCAAATTTGGTGTACCGGTAGCCAAGGTATGGGGGACGGTGACTTTCTACTCCCTCTTTGCCACCACTCCGCGGGGACGACACATCATTCGCGTTTGCGAAAATGCCCCCTGTCATGTGGTGGGAGCCAGCGATATTCTGGCCGCATTGGAGCAGCACCTAAAAATTCGCGCCGGAGGTACCACCACAGATGGTCTTTTTACTCTCGAAGCCACCAGTTGTCTGGGCGTCTGCGGTGTCGCCCCGGCGATCATGATCGACAGCACTGTTTATGGCAATCTCACCAAGGAACAACTCCCTGCTTTGTTGGCAGAGTACCGACAGGAGGCCCAGGCATGAAATACTACCGCGCCCATGTACTCATCTGTAGTGGTTCAAACTGCGCCATTAAGGGTTGCCAGACCATCAAGGACGCCTTGGTCGCGGTGCTTAACAAACACGAACTGCAATCAGAAATAAAGGTTGTGGACACCGGCTGCCTTGGGTGGTGTGAACAGGGTCCTTCGATGGTTATCTACCCAGAGGGTGTGATGTATAGTCGGCTAAAAAACAGTGATATGGATGAAATTGTGACCGAGCATTTGCTAAAAGGCAGATTTGTGCATCGCCTCATGACCCAGAGTACCGATACTCTCGGACTCGCTTCTCCCCTCAACATGACACCCTTCTTTCAAAAGCAAAGGCGCGTAGTCCTCAAGAACTGTGGGCTCATTAACCCCGAACGCTTGGAAGATTACATCCATGCCGGAGGATACACTGCTCTAGCCACCGCACTTGACAAGTACGCACCCGAAGAAATCATCGCCATGGTCCTGGATGCGGGTCTCCGCGGCAGGGGCGGCGCGGGTTTTTTAACCGGAAAGAAATGGTCCTACACAAAGGCTGCCTTGGGGGAGCCAAAGTACCTAATCTGCAATGCCGATGAAGGAGAACCGGGGACCTTCAAGGACCGCCTAATCCTCGAAGGCGACCCGCATCTCATTGTAGAAGGCATGGCTATTGCTGCCTATGCCATCGGCGCGAGCAAAGGCATCATCTATGTTCGTGGCGAGTACGACCTCAGCATCAAGCGCATGGAACAGGCTGTCTTGCAGGCGCGAGAAAATGGCATCTTGGGAGAAGGGGTGCTCGGTAGCGGCTTTAATTTTGACATTGAGGTGTGTGCCGGCGCAGGTGCCTATGTCTGCGGAGAAGAAACCGCACTCATTGAGTCCATCGAAGGCAACCGCGGCGAACCGCGCTTTAAGCCTCCCTACCCGGCAGAGAAGGGGCTTTGGGGGCTCCCCACCTGCGTCAACAACGTGGAGACCTTAGCCAACATCCCGGCCATCATTGAAAACTCGCCCACATGGTATCGCAGCCTAGGCACCGAGAACTCCCCCGGCACCAAGGTCTTTACCTTAACTGGCAACATCACCAATAGCGGCCTCATTGAGGTTCCCATGGGCATTACCTTAAGAGAAATTATCTACGATATTGGCGGAGGCATACCCCAGGGTCGCCGCTTTAAGATGGCGCAGACGGGAGGCACTTCCGGCGGTTGTCTGGCTGAGGAACACCTTGACCTCCCCATGGATTACGACTCTCTCGCTAGCCACGGCTCATCTCTCGGGAGCGGCGCCTTGCTCATCATGGATGACAGCCACTGCATTCTTGACCTCACCCACTGCTTCCTTAAGTTCTTCGTCCATGAGTCCTGCGGCAAGTGTACGCCCTGTCGCGAGGGCACGCCTGCCCTCTACAAACTAATCGGCAAGATGACTGCCGGACAGGGCAACCAAGATGACCTAGAGCTCATCCACCGCCTGGCGCGCACAATGCAAGACAGCTCTCTCTGTGCCCTAGGTCAGACTGCCCCTGTGCCCGTTCTCTCTGCGTTTAGGCATTTCTGGCCCGAAGTAGAGGCTCATATGACTGGCAACTGCCTCGCTCACAAGTGTTTTTCTGGAAGGGGGAGCAAGCATGACCATTGAACTCACTATCAACGAGCGCATAGTGTGCGTCGCCGAGGGCAGCACTGTTCTTGACGCCTGCGCCAAGGCTGGGGTCAAAATACCCACACTCTGTTATCATCCCGACCAGCAAATTAAGGCCAACTGCCGTATCTGCTTGGTAGAAGTATCCGGAC
Source organism: Peptococcaceae bacterium (assembly GCA_018334055.1). Lineage (GTDB taxonomy): Bacteria > Bacillota > UBA994 > UBA994 > UBA994 > BS524. Next base: position 10,361 of record JAGXSS010000040.1, on the reverse strand, counting down.
AACGAAGCTTGCAGCCGGCCTGTGCCTACCCAGCTCAGTCGGGCATGGCTGTGTACACCTCTACGCCGCGCGTGCGGGAGGCGAGAAAGACAATCTTGGAACTGATGCTGGCCAGCCATCCCCGCGCCTGCCTGGAATGCCCCCGCAATTTAAAGTGCGAGCTCCAGCTGTTGGCCAACGAACTAAACATCAGCGAGTCCCCCTTCCCGCGGTATGAGCGGCAGGTACCTGCTGACCTGAGCACTCCTTCACTCAAGCGCGTGCCGGAAAAGTGCATCAACTGCCGGCGCTGTGTGCATGCCTGCCTAGTTACGCAGGGCATCGGCATCCTCTACACCTCGGAGCGCGGCCAAGAAACGGTGGTGCAGACGGTAGGCAGGGAGCCGCTAGGCGACCTCTCCTGCGTGTTATGTGGCCAATGCTTACAGGTCTGCCCCGTCGGTGCGATAACCGAGATAGATGACACCGATAAAGTATGGGCCGCCCTAGCCGACCCAAAAAAGCATACGCTCGTGCAAGTGGCCCCCGCTATTCGCGTCGCCCTCGGCGAAGAATTTGGCCAAGACCCGGGCGGCATCGTCACCGGGAAGCTAGTCAGCGCTCTTCGCATGCTCGGCTTTGATAAGGTCTTCGACACTGACTTTACCGCCGACTTGACCATAATCGAAGAAGGGCACGAATTCCTCGAGCGACTCAAGGAAGGGGAGAGCTTACCCCTCATCACCAGCTGTAGCCCCGGCTGGATTAAGTTTGCCGAACACAACTTCCCTAATTTATTAAGACACTTATCCACCTGTAAATCCCCCCAGCAGATGTTCGGCGCCCTAGCCAAGACCTACTATGCCCAAAGCAGCGGACACAACCCCAGAGACATCTATGTAGTGTCTGTCATGCCCTGTACTGCCAAAAAGTTTGAAGCCAGGCGGCCCGAAATGCAGGATAGTGTTTACCCCGACGTCGACGTCGTGCTGACCACAAGAGAACTAGCCCGCATGTTAAAACAAGCGGGCATTGTATGGGAAGCCCTCGCGGAGGAGGCTTTCGACACGCCGCTAGGCATATCGACAGGGGCCGGGGTCATATTCGGGGCCACGGGTGGCGTGATGGAAGCGGCTCTCCGCACCGTCTATGAGGTGGTCACCGGCGAGGAGCTAGGCAGACTAGACTTTACCGCGGTGCGCGGTATGGAAGGCATCAAAGAGGCGGACATCGAGGTAGGTAAACAGGCTATTCGCGTCGGGGTGGCCCACGGGCTACAAAACGCCCGCCTTCTGATGGAACAAGTGGAACGGGGGGAATCGCCCTATCACTTTATTGAAATCATGTGTTGCCCCGGCGGCTGCATCGGTGGTGGCGGGCAACCCATCCCCACCACTAATGCCATCCGCCAAAAACGCATTGCCGCGACCTATCTAGCCGATGAATCTATGGTACTGCGGAAGTCTCATCAGAACCCTGCTGTCACTACCCTCTACGAGGAATTTCTTAAACGCCCTTTGGGGCTTAGGTCGCACGAATTGCTCCACACCCATTACACGCCCCGCACTAAGTAACCTCTTCACGCTATGGGTCTGTCACTGGGCATGGGCAGACAGCGAGAGAAGGTCAGGCGGGACACGTAGCTGTGGTGCACATTTAGGTACTTGGCCACTTCCGAAACAGGGACCGAATTCTCAAGCACGGCACAGGCGATGAGGTGGCGCCTGGCCTCGACCACCTTCGGCGCGCGCCCCTTGCCGCGCATGATGTCTAAAGAAACGCCGGTGACCTCCCGTATGTGGGCGGCGATGGCGTCAAGCAGTACCGGCAAGGAGCGCGTGTGGCTAACCTGAGGGGCGACTGTTTCGCGTTTAAAGACCTGCCCTAGCTCTTCATAGCTCACCATCTTCTTTAACTCGGCAAGATAGAGGCGCAAGGCTTCGCGGCGATCGGGACTGAGGAGCGCGAACACCGAGTCGCAGTCGACAAAGGAATAGTTGTCCCCACCTAGGTACGCGGATTGGCTGGTCCAGCGCGCTAAATTCGGGTGCTGGCAGTGCCCAAAGCGCACCGGCAATTGATGAAGATAGGTGATTAGGGTGAGCAGCCTCCTATCGGCGTGACAGGCAGTCCGCTCATATGGTGGAACATTGATTTCGCCACTACGGGGCCAGCGACTGGGCCAAGAGGCAGACTGGCAGTTTAACAAAAGAGAAACAGCTTTGTCGCATCCCACGCTGTCACTTTCGAGGACGAGATGAATCTGCGATTCTAACAAGACATAGGCATAGACACGAAAGCCGACAACCGCCCTATTTACTGCCAACACATTGACCAATTCTTGTTTGAGGCGGTTTGAAGTCAGTGCCATGCCCTGTTGCTCGCCCGACAACACCAAGTAGTAAACAGCCTGCCCCTTCACCAATATCCCTCCACGCTGAACTTTAGGATATGAGTTACACGCCATGAATCCTCATTCCTGCAGTGAAGTTTCTTCGGTGACTAAAAACTTTTCCCTATCTTTCGACAAACATAACATATTTTGGCGAGGTAGGTCGAAATTTCGTTATTCGCCGGCAGTCGGTCGGCGTTTGAGCTTGCTGAGCAGGTCTTTGGCCTCCCGACGCCGCTCCTCCTCTAATGACTTATTCGCAATAATGCAGAACTCCAAGACCATGCCTTCCCTTACCGGCGGTAAGTATTCTAGCGGGAACGGAGTTTCTATCTCTCTGCCGCCTACCAAGAGGACGGCGATATCGCCGGCGATGCGGTCTACAACGGCCACAATCTTCATACGCATCTCCCTTATCGCGTTCTTCGCTGTGTTTTTATGGAGAATTTCGCTCCGTCGGTACGAAGCACCACTGTCCCGTGCACATCGGTGCGGTAGATGTCCGCCCCACTTTCGCGCAGTCGAGCGAGCACAGGTTCTGCTGGATGCCCATAAGGATTCCCCTGGCCAACGGAAATGATGGCCACCTGCGGGCGCACCATCTGCAAGAAGCCCCTCGTGCTGGAGGTGCTGCTGCCGTGGTGTCCTACCTTAAGAATTTGCGCGGCGATTCCACCTGCCGCTACGAGGTCCCTTTCTGCCCTTTCTTCCATGTCTCCCGTAAGCAGTAATGACACCTGTTCTGCTGTGACTAATGCTACTACCGAGCCATCGTTCAAACCATCATAGGCCTGGCGTGGACCAATGACCCTAAGCGTAACCCCCGCTGCAAGTTCGACAACTTGAGCATTCGGAGTTTCAAAAGGAATTTTTTTGTCATCTACCAGCCTGAGGTAGTTTAGAAATGTTTGCGAGGTATGTACTTGCCCTGAGTCGATAATGCGCCGCACGGGAAAGCTGGCCATGACAGCAGCAAGCCCGCCGATATGGTCGGCATGGGGGTGCGTCGCGATCAGAAGGTCAATCGACTTAACCCCCTCTGCCCTGAGATAGGCTACCACGCGTTCGCCCATCTCCCTCTCCCCGGCATCAATCAGCACATTCATCTTCCCAGCCTGTAGCAAGATACTATCACCCTGACCAACGTCAATGAAATGAGCGGTGAGTATGGGCTGGGGGATAGCTCGACTCTGGCAGGCCACGAGAAACATCACCAAAACAAGGGCCAACAAACCCAGCAGTAGCCGCCTGCGGTTCATCGCGCACCCCCCATCGCCTTTATTTCAACATAGCTTCATACCAAAAAAATACCAATAATACCACCGAAATTTATAAAAAACACCAGGATAGCCCTGGTGTTAATTTCTTATGGTGTCCGAGGTGGGACTTGAACCCACATGGTCTCCCATACGCCCCTCAAACGTACGCGTCTGCCAGTTCCGCCACTCGGACATTGTACTATGAAACAAGGAGTGGTGCCGAAGGTGGGATTTGAACCCACACGAGCGTAATGCTCACTGCGCCCTGAACGCAGCGCGTCTGCCAGTTCCACCACTTCGGCATTTACCGCCGATACTTATCTTACAAGCAATCCTCTCTGGTGTCAAGGACAAAATATTAGGTGACTTGAATCACATTTCCCCGTTGACAGTGACCGCATCGCTATCTGGCGTATAGTCCACGATAAATGTTGTAGACCCGTAACACGCGCCACACATAGTGGCGCGTCTCAGGAAAAGGTATCTGAGCGATATCGTCAATTTGACCAGACCATGTTTTTTCATGCAACCAATTGCGCACATTACCACGCCCGCCATTGTAAGCGGCCAAAACCACAGCCAATCGGCCGTCAAATTGGTCATGAAGGTTTCTTAAGTACCAAGTACCCAATTTGACATTGATGGCTGGGTCAAAGAGTTGCTCTTCGTTAAAACCATGCCTGCCGATTTGCTCGGCAACCCAATGTCCTGTTGCCGGCATAATCTGCATCAGGCCCCGTGCGCCCTTAGGGGAAAGCGCATTTTTGCGAAAGCTGCTTTCTACTCTAATAACCGCGGCCACAAGCAAGGGGTCAAGCCCGTTAACTCTCGCGTTTTCCTCGATAATCTCCCGATAAGCATACGGATAGACCAGCTGCCACAGCGTCGGAGCCAAGAAGACTGCGCCGACCACCAGAATCAAGATGCTTACCAGGAACATTGTATAGCGCTGCACGCCTAGTTTCCGCCTCCGCAAATGTTTCTGTAATAACCCTGTACTTGCGCTTTGGTCGCTTCGATAGAGGTGTCAGTATCGACCACTCGGTGTGCCTTTTTTACTTTCTCGGCCAGGGGCATCTGCGCCGCAATGCGCGCCATCGCCTCGTCCCGCGTAAAACCACGCGCCATCACGCGCCGCAGCTGTTTTTCATACGAGCAGAAGACGACCCAGACCTCATCCACCAGGGAATCTAGTCCCGCTTCTATCAACAGTGGCACTTCAAAGACAACTGCGCAGTGGCCGAACGCCTTTAACGCCAAGTATTTGTCCCACATGTCGTTCCATATGGCCTGATGGGTAAAGCCCTCAAGCGCTATACGCTCGGCGCGATCTTTAAAGACAATGGCGCCTAGCTTGGCCCTGTCAATTGACCCATCTTGGCACAATATACTGCTGCCAAAATGCACTACTACTTCGTTATAGACCGACCCACCTTTTTTCATCAACTCTCGGGCCACTCTGTCTGCATCTACCACCGCCACGCCAATCTCCGCCAACATGCGGGCAACTGTTGTCTTACCCGCGCCAATGCCTCCGGTGAGACCGATCAGTATAGTCATGCTCTCTCCCGTTCCTCTCAAACCCTCTCACCTTGCCATGCGCCAACATCCCAAAACAATTAACATAACCCCGGGTAACATGGTGAGCACTTTCTCCGAAACAACCTGGCTCAACTTCGCACCAAAGCTGATGCCTATGCTGAGCGCCACAATTTTAGAGACACCTACGTATAAAGAACTCATGACCGGAGCTAGCCCCGCCATTCCCGCTCCCACCCCCGCCCCAAGAGAGTCAAGGGCTAGGGCCAAACCCAAGACGATGGCTTCCCGAATGCTGATTTCACCGGAATGGTCATGGTCAGCAAGGAGTGGGTCTCGCCATACCTCGACCACTTTAAGACCCCACTGACCGCTCGGTGCCTTGTCATTTTTTTTAGGAGGAAAGAGCAGCAGTAACCCCAACATCACGAGAAGGGAAGCCCCTATGTTCTCTGCAAGTCCAGCTACGGTCGCTCTGCGCAAAGCCTCGCCCAGTGACATTGATACATACATGACGCAGGCTGAGGTCAAGCCAACGAGACAAACCAAACTGACGGGTATCTTCACCTTGCGAAGTCCAAGCGTAGAGCCGGCAATTAAGCCGTCAAGACTAACAATGAGGGCCAATACTAGGGTGGCCATTAAATCTACTCTCCTCGCCCAAGAATACCTTACATTCTATGGACTAAGGAAGGTGGCTGTGCCTTTAGATTTGGCAATGCGGGCAAAGATGCGTACTCCTCCCGGCGACCACAAGGCGCAAAAGAGGTGTATCACACAGCCGGCAAAGGCCATCTGTACGCCCGTAAACTTTAAGCTCTGTTTGGAAGTTGCCCCGCAACCCTGAACCATCTACATAATCCCGCACCGATGTGCCGCGCAGCTCTATGGCCCTCGTCAAAAGAGCCTGCAAGGCAAAGTGCAATGCGGCTAGTTCTCGCGGCGTTAGTGTAGATGCCACCCGCTCGGGATGTATGCCAGCGGCAAAAAGCGCCTCATCAGCATAGATATTGCCTATCCCAGCTACTATGTGCTGGTTAAGGAGCACGGCCTTTATCTTGCCCCGCCTAAGGCTGAGCATTGTGCCCAATTGCTCGACCGTAAACTCCGGAGACAAGGGCTCCACACCCAGCCTGTCAATCCCAGCCACCCGCCCTATCTCGCCATCGGGGGCCAAGAACCAGGCACCGAACTGACGCGTGTCAGTGTAGCGCAGCTCTTTGTCCGGGGAGAATTCTAGCACCACGTGGGTATGGGCGGGGCGTGGGACATCGCTCGCACAGAACCTTAACTGACCGGTCATACGCAGGTGCACCACCAAAGTATAGCCCCGGGACAGCTTAAAAATGAGGTACTTCCCCCGGCGCCCTATTTCCCTGATGGTCCGCCCCTTTAGTTGGGCCATAAAATCATCTGCGGCCATATTCTTCACTAATTTAGGAAGAGTAACTTGGCAACCCTCGATTGTTAGTCCTTGGAGATAAGACGTAAGGCTTTGGCGAATGGTCTCAACTTCAGGCAGCTCAGGCATCTTGCCCTCCCTTAGTGCCAGATTTCAAGGGGCTAAGGTCGTACCAATTGACCCCTACCTTAAAATCTACCGCCAGGTGCACGCTGAGAGTGAGCGCTGTCTCCATTCCCTCGCGCACTAAGGGCTGTAGGATGCTAAGCTCTTCTTCCGTAGTTTCAAAAACAAGCTCATCGTGCACAGACAGTATCATGTGCGAGAGCAAGGCATTTTGCTTTAGGCTATGCTGAATTGACACCATGGCAATCTTAATTAAATCGGCCGCAGTACCCTGTATTGGCGTATTCATAGCAGTGCGCTCGGCAAAAGACCGCAGTGTAAAATTCTTGCTGTTGATGTCTGGAAGAAAACGCCGCCGATTAAGAAGCGTCGTCACAAAGCCTGTCGAGCGAGCCTCCGCGATGGTGCGCTCAATATATTCTTTCACGCCATGGTATCGCCGAAAGTAATTATCAATATACTCACGTGCTTCCGCCCTAGTAACCTTGATATCCTTAGACAAGCCGTAGTCACTGATGCCATAGACTATGCCAAAGTTAACGGCCTTAGCCCTCGCTCGCATACCGGGCGTCACCTCTTCTAGGCTGACGCCAAATACTTCAGCGGCGGTGCGGCGGTGAATGTCCTCTTCTTGCCTAAAGGCCTCGAGCAAGATCACATCTTGCGACAAATGCGCCAAGATACGCAGTTCGACTTGTGAATAATCAGCGGTCAAGATACGGGTATAACCCGGGCCTGGCGTAAAAGCCCTGCGGATTAAGCGCCCCTCAGGCAGTCGCATAGGAATATTTTGCAAATTAGGCTCGGTGCTGCTGAGGCGCCCGGTGACGGCAACTGTTTGGTTGTAGGTGGTATGGATTTTGCCGTTAGGAGTTATGACCTTTTGCAGCCCTTCAAAGTAAGTAGACTGCAATTTGGCGAGGGTGCGAAAATCTAAAATCTTACTTACCAAAGGGTGCTGATCAGCCAAAATCTCTAGCACTTCGGCATCGGTAGAATAACCGGTCTTGGTCTTTTTCTGCACCGGCAAACCTAGCTTTTCAAACAGAATAAACCCTAATTGCTTGGGAGAGCTGATGTTAAACTCCTCTCCCGCTAAAGCATAAATCTCCCGTACGATTACTTGCAGCCGCGCCTCGGTTTCCGCAGCCATCGTTTTTAACACATCTTTGTCTACGGCGACGCCCAAAACTTCCATGTCGGCCAAAACGCGGCTTAAAGGCAGCTCTACCTCTTGGTAAAGTTGCCAAAGATTTTTCTCAACAAGTTGCTCGGCCAACACTTGCTGTAGCTTAAGCAGGGCCAAGGCCTCGGCCGGACCTTCTTCCACTGTCTTCCCCAAATAACTTTCAGCGAGTTCTCTGACCGGGTAGCCTGCCTTGGTTGGGTCAAGCAAGTACGCGGCGAGCTCCACGTCGAATACATCCGGCCCGAAATCAATGCCCCTCTTTAAAAACTCAAGCAAAAGCTCTTTGTAGCCGCTCACTACCCATTTGCAGCGCACATCGGCCCAAAAACCCACTACTTCTTCAGGGAGAAGGCCCTCTTTAGCCTCAATAACAATAAAATTCTCTTTCGTGGCCAAGATGTACTTAGTGGGCGTGGGCTTCAAAAAAGCAACCGGGGAGGCGTATGAAGTTAGGCTCTGGAAAAACACGGCGGGGTCTTCAGTGTTTTTCACCATACCCTTCGTTTCGGAGATGGCCTGGTTAGAATCAGAAAATTCTACTTTTTTCTGCGCTTCTATTTTTGCGGCCAGGCTGTTCAGCTCTAAATCGCGGTAAAAACGGGACAGCCGTGGAATATCTGGCTGCAGGGGTGTATAGCAGGCGAAATCAACGTCCAGGGGGATATCTCTCACAATAGTAGCGAGAAACTTACTGAGAAACGCATCGTCCCGCCCAACCGAAAGCAGCTCTAACAGCCTTGCCTTGCTGATGCTAGATAAATTATCATACACGCCTTCAACGCTCTTAAACTCCTGCACCAAGGCCAGCGCAGTCTTCTCCCCGACGCCTTTGACCCCTTTAATATTATCTGACGCGTCTCCCATAAAAGCTTTGAGGTCAATGAGTTGCCGAGGATGCAGACCGTATTTATCGAGCACCTCTTTCTCACCGACCAGCTCCGTATCTGTCACGCCTCGCTTGGTCAAGAGAACCTTGATGCGTGGGCTGATTAATTGCAGGCTGTCGCGGTCGCTGGTAACAATGACGCTGTCGATGCCTGCGCTTTCTGCCAAGCGCGTCAGTGTGCCAATGACATCATCTGCCTCGTGCCCATCAACTTCAAAAATGCTCACTCCGTAAGCGAGGAGCATTTCTTTTATAAAATCTATTTGCAGGCGCAGCTCGTCAGGAATTTTGTCGCGCTGAGCCTTGTACTCAGGGTATCGCTCTAACCTAACGGTTGGTTTACCGCGGTCGAATGAGGCCACAATATAGTCCGGTTTGTGCTGGTCCATGAGCTTTTGGAGCATGAGCGCAAAGCCATACACCGCATTAGTTGGCCGCCCGTCTTTGGTAGATAACGCGGCGTCTATAGCATAAAACGCCCGAAAAGCCAACGCATGTCCATCGAGTAAAAACAACCGCGGCATAATCTCACCATCCTACATCTTCACTACAGCTAGTATACTACAAACACCCCCGCCCATGGGCGGGCTGTGGCCCCGCAAGTTGCTAGGCACTCCTAGTTAGCCTTGGAAATTGCCCTGTGACGAAGCTCCTAGGTTGCCCGACAAGTGCATTGGCAACAGATGCTTTTCCCGCCTAGGATCAAGCTAGGGAGTGTGCGATCGCTTTCTAGATAGAGCTTCTTCGACGCAGTCAATGCTATCGAATATTCTCTCTAGTGCCTGATGTAAGCGCTCCTGTTCCGGGTACGAATTACAGTCATAGTGCTCCCCGAGACACCCCGTGGCAAGTCTGAAGTAGTCAACAAGTTTATGCCTGCCCATGCCGACTAGAACAGATAGGTGTCCTCTGTCGCTGTTCAGGTTGACACTTATACGATCTACTGAAAAGATAATATCGTAGTTGCCAAAGGCATATCCGTCGTACTCGTATCTCTTGATGTCAGTATCGCGTCTCTCGCCGATCAGAGTTACAAAACCACTAATGACTCTGAGCAGTTCAATCCCGTTCATACCCTCACCTCACTCATCTCTTAATAAGTTTAGTCCCATTCACCACAAAGTGATCTCCATTTTGTAGATCGTCGAGACAACTCCACTCCCCGTTGTGAAATACGCTGTTGCTGCCCCACCCGTCAGGCCAATTGCTCCGCCAATGGCCGCGCCAGCGGCAACATGCCGCCAACTTACCCCACGTCCGTCGCTCGCCCGCAACGAGTAAATCGCTCCGGCTATCCCGCCGGCCACTGCTCCTACGAGGCCAGTTGCCAGTGTGAACACCTTGCCACTGGGGTCAACGAGGATAAGCGGGTTGTTGCCACAATAGACATATAGGTTTGTGGCCTGCGTCATCGCGGCAATGGAGCCGGAATTCTCCCTATCGGCTCTGTGGCTTAAGCCTGGCGCATTCCAGTGCGGGTCTTCGGTAATAAACCTCCCCACACTCGGGTCATAGTACCTCGCTGCGAAGTAGTAGAGGCCGGTGTGGTCGAGCTCTTTGCCGGTGAAGAGGTAGTCGGTGGGGTTATT